>NZ_JAJENU010000213.1:0-27822 GCF_035615495.1 Lyngbya sp. CCY1209
CTCCCCCCCCCGCCCCCATCCCCCCCACCCCCCCTCCCCCCCAGCCCCCCTTTGTAAGGGGGGAGAAAGGGGGGAGAAAGGGGGGAGAAAGGGGGGAGGAAGGGGGGAGAATTAACTCAAAGTCCCCCTTTTTAAGGGGGATTTAGGGGGATCAAACATGATGTTTAACTATCACAAAATTTGATTTTTGTCAATCTCCGGCTTCACCCAACAGGCAACTTTGTGGCCGGTTCCGACAACTTCCAAATCCGGATCTTCCTCGAAACAACGGTCGATCGCGTACCGGCAGCGGGGGGCGAACGGACAGCCCTTCGGATAGTCGGTCAAATCCGGGGGAATCCCTTCGATCGCGGGCAACGTTTCTCCCAGGTCGCGATCGGGTCTTGGCAGGCTTTCTAACAGCCCGATGGTGTAGGGATGGCGGGGGGTATTGTACAGTTGAGAAACGGGGGCTTCTTCGACAATTTGACCCGCGTACATCACCAAAATGCGATCGCTCAGTCCGGCCATAAGTGCGAGGTCATGGGTAATCCAAATCACCGCCATGCCGATCTCTTTTCGCAACTCTTTGATCAAGTCAACAACCTGGGCTTGGACGGTGACATCGAGGGCGGTGGTCGGTTCGTCCGCTATCAATAATTGCGGGTCGCAAGCCAACCCCATCGCGATCATCACCCGCTGCCGCATCCCGCCCGAAAATTGGTGCGGGTAGCTACTCAGTCGCCGTTTTGCGTCGGAAATTCCAACTTTTTCCAATAGCGCGATCGCCCGTTTTTCCGCCTCAGTTTGGGTCAGTCCCAAATGGAGTTTGATCGACTCCGTGATTTGCTTGCCGACGGTCAGAACCGGATTTAAGGAAGTCATCGGATCTTGGAAAATTAGGGAAATTTTGTTGCCCCGAATGTGGCGCAATGTGGCGCGATCGCATTTGAGGAGATCCCGATTTTCAAACCGAATTTCGCCCCCCGAAATCTCCCCCGGCGGCGATGGAATTAACCGCAAAATCGACAGCACGCCGACACTTTTTCCCGAGCCCGACTCCCCCACGATTCCCACCGTCTCCCCCGGATGGATGTCGTAGGAGATGCCGTTGACGGCCCGCACCACCCCATCGGCGGTGACAAAGCGGGTTTCTAGGTTGCGAACCTGAAGCAGTGGGGACATGGCTGGGGTTGAACCTGGGGCGAGAGTGACGGGGCGATCGCGACTTCCTTACTATAGACGATTTGGGCCGGTCGGGTTCGGTCAACTGGTGGCCACCGAATCGCCGTTTTCGGGGACGGGATTGGCCTGGGGCGCGATCGCATTTTTTTCGAGGGCCGCGGCGAGCCACTTTTCGAGTCCTGTCGCGGCCCGCCCATGGGAATGATAACTCTGTAATTTCACCGATAGACGCGACAGTGTTTTCAGTGTATATTTAAAATCGGCTCAACTGATCCGTAAAAAGGAGGATCATCCGTCCTCATTAAGTTCGAGACAATTGGACATCGTAAATCGTGACGAAGTTTGAAATGTCCGGAGCCGGCAAAAGCCCGCACATTTAAATTGACTCGCGAAATGCGATCGCACTCCCGGCCGCCATCCGATTCACGAACGGCCCGAATCCACGGGGGTGGAAAATTTTCCAATCCCCTCGAACCCGATTCACATCTCAACTCCAAGATGAACCAATTGAAATCCCATCGCTTGTGGATACCATTCACAGCAATTTTAGTCTTGTTGACCGGGCCAGCAGCGCTCAATTTTTCACTCTCAGAAGCCGCAGCGGAGTCATCAAAAATATCGAAAATATCCCATTTTTCGACTCAAAGCCATTCAGAAAATACCCGGATCGCCCAACTGCAGCCGGGGCGAAAAGTTTGCGTCGTGGGCGATCGCGTCAACGTCCATGAAATGCCCGATCTGGAATCAGAAGTCCTCCAAGTTTTGCGGTACGGCGCGATCGTGGAAATTGCCGCCGGCGAACCGGTGGATGAGTGGGTTCTGATCGGCTCTCCCATCCGGGGTTGGATTGCCCTAGAATATCTGGCCGACGGATGTTGAGCGATCGCCCCGTCTATTTTCCCCTATTAACCTCGTTAAATACCTGCGATATGTCTGAAAAAAAAATGGCGAATAAGATTCAATTTGTGCCCATTTTAAACGCCAAAAAGCTGGCGGGCTCCCTGATGATTTTGCTGTCTCTGGGGATTCAAGGCAATGCTTGGCAAAAGCCGGTGGCCAGGATGCAGAATCCCAAATTTCCCATGCAAGTGCAGGTGGTCAATCAAACCGAGTATCAGTTGGATTGCGATCTGACCGATATTTCTCCAGATACAGTTCCCCAAACATTGCCGGCTAACGAAAAACTCAATTTGAGTTTGGAAGATGTGGAGGTAAATATTTCGGTCAGCCACACCGACCAAAACTTGCCGGACACATCTCCTCACTATTTCCAATTTGAATTCGTCCCCAACTCGGAGGACTCCCTCACCGTCATCGTCAACCAAGCTGCAGGACCGGACTTGCTCGGAGACGATATGGGACAAGTCATCGACATCCAGCAGAGCGGCGCAATTTTCGTCTATTAAAGAGGCAAAAAAATCGAGATGTGACGGATAATAGATAAAATCAGCGTCCCCCAATACGGCTTTTCTTACGCCCCCAAAAACCGGGGGCGATCGCATCAACTCTGCCCGACACAAATTTGACCAAAAATCAGGGGTGTATCATGTCATTACCAACCGATCCGCTGTTCAAAGAACAATGGTGGCTATTGAATACCGGCCAAGGCGTTACCAACAACCCAGTTGAACCCGGAACGCCGGGAATTGACCTCAACGTTGTCCCCCTCTGGCCGACCTACACGGGTCGAGACGTCAAAGTTCAGGTGATCGATAATGGTGTCGATGCCGACCACGAAGACCTGGCTCGAAACTACGACAAACGCATCGATCAACCCGAGAATATCGGTAGCGGTCCGCTGCCCGAACCGGGAGGAGATAACAGTCATGGAACCAACGTAGCCGGGGCAATTGCCGCCGCTCGTAATGGTATCGGCACGGTCGGCGTCGCTTATGAAGCAACCCTCGCCAGCTTCAAATTGACTGACAGTATTACCAGTCTAGAGAGTGCAGTCAACTTTGACGTTTCCAGCAATAGTTGGGGCGGGTCTACTCACTTTGAGCTTCAAGAAAATGGGAACTTCAAGGAATTGCCGACCCCGGGTTCGGCAATAAACTATGCCGTCACCGACGGACGAGACGGACTCGGAACGGTCTTCGTTTGGGCGGGAGGAAACGAACGCGACGAGGTTAATAAGAACCTGCCAGAAGAAGAACGACGGGGCCGAAATGTCAACTCCGGCAATGATGAAAATAACCGTCATGTTATTGCTGTGGCCGCGATCGATAATAACGGAGTGGTTGCCGATTACAGTAATCCGGGAGCCCCCTTATTAGTTTCCGCCTTTGGAGAAGACGGCAGCATCGTCACCACCGATCGCACGGGTGATGTCGGCAAAAATCCCGGCTCCGCTCCGAACTTGGTCAACATCAACTATAATAATCGCTTTAATGGGACATCTTCGGCGACGCCGATGGTGTCCGGTGTCGTCGCGTTGATGTTGGAAGCGAACCCGAATTTGGGTTATCGAGATGTACAGGAAATATTGGCCTATTCCGCCCGACAAACCGACCCGACAAACCGAGCCCAAGAGGAGTTTAACTACAGTAACGATACCTGGACGTTTAACGGTGCGATCGACTGGAATGGCGGCGGACTTCACATCAGCCACGATTACGGTTTTGGGTTGGTGGATGCGACGGCGGCTGTGCGGTTGGCAGAAACCTGGGAAATGCAGCATACCGCAGCCAACGAAACGGTCCAGGAAGCGAGTTTATCTTTGCCCTCCGAGGGTTTGGAAATTCCCGACAATCAACCCGACAATCCCCTGATTCAAACCTTCACTATTTCTGACGGAATTGATATCGATAAAATCGAACTCGACATCGAGATCGAACACGGACAATTTCAGGATTTAGTTGTCACCCTCACTTCCCCCGATGGGACGGAAAGCGTTTTGCTCGATCGCGTCCCCTACTCGACCCAGACGGACGATGGAGATACGGGTTTTAAAGGCGATTCCCTCGATTACACGTTGACCAGTTCCCGTCACTGGGGAGAAACCGGCGCGGGAGTTTGGACGTTAAGTGTATCCGATAATAGCGACGAAAACGACCCGGAAAACACGGGAGAAGATGAAACCAGCGGGAACAATATCGGTCAACTGCTGGGGGCAACTTTGAGAGTTTATGGCGATGAAATAACGGCGGACGATACCTACATCTACACCAATGAATTCGCCAGTTTTACCGACCCTGACGATTTCAGAAAAACTTTAACCGATACCGACGGAGGGATCGACACGATCAACGTTGCCGCGATTACAGATCGCGTCAATCTCAACCTCAATCCCGGCGAATTTAGCCTCTTGCCCGGGCGCAATTTGACCGAAAATTTTTTGCCGGAACAACCGTTATATCTGGCAGAAAATAGCGAGATTGAAAATGCTTTTTCGGGAGAAGGCAACGATACGATCGTCGGAAATGATGCCGACAATAAACTCGATGGCGGTCGGGGTGAAGATGAGTTGTACGGCAACGAAGGCGACGATACTTTGGTCGCCAATGGGGGCGACATTCTCGAAGGGGGTGCGGGAAGCGATCGCTATGAATTGGATGCCCATACCGCCGGAGGCACAATGATTGATGACGCCGAAGGGGTGAATACTATCATCCTAGAAAATGCAATGCTTCCCGATTTTGCTAAGGATGATGATGGCGATGATGGCGATGATGGCGATGAAAACTACTTGTTAGAAGATATAAGAGGTCTGGCAAAACTGGATGATATCCTGTTTATCGACCTCAACGCCAACGGCCAGATCGACTTCAGAAATGATATCACCATCTTCAATTTCTTCGACTCAGAAGGCAGTAATTTTGACCGGGTTGGCAACTTGTCCGGGGATCAAATTGTCGAATTTTTCGATAACTTGCCCGCCGACTCGCAAGAAACCGGCAACCTGGTTTTTGTTCCCTCGGCCGGCGAGCCTTTGAATGGCGTACAAAACTTTATCTTTGCCGATGAGGGGACGAATCTGCCCTTAGAAGGTCGGGACGAAGGGGATTTGATCGCCGGAAATGTCCTCGACAATATTCTCGTCGGCGGGGGTGGAAATGACGAACTGTTTGCCGACGCCGGGGATGACTTCCTGAGTGGCAATGGTGGCAATGATTATCTCGAAGGTGACGGCGGAAATGATACCCTATTTGGCGGTCAAGGTGACGACGAGTTGCTCGGAAATGAAGGGGTCGATCGCCTCTCCGGAGATGGGGGATTTGATGCGCTCTTTGGGGGAGAAGGCAACGATATTTTATCCGGCGGCCGGGACGACGACCGACTCTTCGGAAATGAAGGGGACGATCGCCTCTTTGGGGATGAAGGCCGCGACACTTTAGAAGGGGGTACCGGCAACGACAACCTCGATGGGGGGACCGGCAACGACGAACTCCGGGGCGCGCGCGGCAGCGATACCCTCGCGGGAGGCGGCGGCGCCGACAGCCTGTTTGCGGGTGCGGGTCATGACTTCTACCTTCTAGAAGCGGCGACGGCCGGCGGTAGCTTGATTGAAGATGATGGCGGTAACGATGCTTTGGTCATTCAAGGAGCGGCGTTGGCGATCGGTTTCAACCCCGGACAAATTGGCGTGACGCGGGGGGGCGAATTAAATACCGAGTTGTGGGTAGACCTCAACGCCGATGGCATTTTCAACCCGTCAACCGATTTACAAATTATCGATTTCTTCAACAACCTCGAACCCGGAACCGGTTTCATCGAAACCGTCGGAAATCTCACCGGACAAAACATTTTGCAAGCCTTCCCCGTACAAGGCACGACCGGACCCGATCAACTGATCGGCACGGATAATGATGATACCTTCGACGGACTCTCCGGCGACGATACCCTGTACGGCAATGCCGGCAACGATACCCTGATCGGCAACTCTAACGACGACAATTTACAGGGGGATAACCCCGAATTTATCAGCGAGTCGGAGGGCGCAGTATTCCGGGGGACACCCGTGGGAAATGACAGCCTTTTCGGCGGAGATGGGAATGATACGATGTTTGGGGGGGCGGGGGATGATACCCTCGACGGTGGAGATGGTGACGAAGATTTTGCGAACTATGAAAATGCTCTCAATGGGGTGTTTGTTGACCTGAATACTGGCATCGCTTCCGACGGTTTGGACGGGACGGATACTTTAATTCGGATTGAGGGTGTTTACGGTTCGGATCGGAATGATACTTTAATCGGCAGTGCGGCCGATGAATTTTTGAATGCCCTCGAAGGGGGGGCGGATATTCTGCAAGCCGGCCTGGGAAATGATGAATATCAGTTAGATGCGGGAATATCGGGAGGCAGCCAAATCTTTGATGAGGGGGGCGAGGACACTCTCGTTATCGCCAATTTTGATGAGATTTATGTTGACCGGGAGGGGACAACCCTGATCCTAAATTTCTCATCTGAGGATGGAAATACGCCGGATGAAACGATCCAAATTTTAAACCATTATGCCGCAGATGTTGGAGATGAAGCCGGTGTCGGATTCATCGAAAATTTTCTCGATTTTAATGGAGAACCATTGGATTTTTGACCGGCTCGGATGCAAGCCGGATCGCCCCATCTCCATCGCCAGACGGGGGGCAGTTCGCCCCCCATTTCATCACTCGGGAATTACCCCGAAAAATACCCCGTATCCCGGCAACTCAACGGTATTGTCGTACCAGCGGTTGAAGAAATCCGCCTCGTTGGCGTCAACGCATTCCGGATAGGCGGAAACGTCGAAGTGCACCACCATCGGACTCAAATTGAACACGCACAGCAGATGCTGTTCCTCGCAGCGGCGCTCGATCGCCACCAGCGGTTCCGGGGTGTCGAGTAACTTCAGATTTCCCCACCGCAACGCCGGCTGTTCCCGGCGCCATTTGATCAGGCGGCGGTATTTATTTAACAGGGAAGTCCGCTTTTCTTCCTGGCGGTCCACCGCGGCCGGCAGGTGCTCTTCCGGTATCGGCAGCCACGGTTCCTCCGCCGTCGTGAACCCGGCATTCTTCGCCTCTTTCACCCAGGGCATCGGCGTGCGGGAACCGTCCCGGCCTTTGATCGCCGGATAACCCGCCAACCCGAACGGATCTTGCATTTTTTCAAAGGGGATTTCCGCCTGGGTCAGACCCAACTCGTCCCCCTGATAAATGCAGCAACTCCCCTGCAGCGACAGCAGCAAAGCGACGAACATATGGTCGAAAGCTTCTTGGGTGAAAGAGTCTTCGATCAAAAACTCCAGCCACCGGGACTTGAGGCGGGGAAAATCGTGGGTGCCACCGGTCCAGCAAATTACCCCGTTGCCCAACTTCGCCTCCACCGTCTCGATAATTTCCCGCAGGCGATCGTAACTGAGGGGCTCGTTGCTCATCAACGAGGAATTGTAGGCCATGTGCAGCCGCTTGTCCCCCGCCACATACTCGCCGGAGGTGCCGATCGCATCTTCGGCGGAACTGATTTCGGCCAGGGTCGTCGTCCCCGGATAGCCGTCCATCATTTCGCGGATCGGTTCGAGTAATTCCAAGGTTTCCGGCTGACAGAAATTGTAGAGGTTAATTTGGTTAAAAAACGGGTCGTTGGCGCCGGCCCCCGCCGGACGCCCGATGTGGTCGGGGCGGGTGGGGTTGTCCCGCAATTGGCGATCGTGGGTGAGAAAATTGATCACGTCCAGGCGGAAGCCGTCCACGCCCAAATCCAGCCAGAACCGGCCGACATCTAAAATGGCTTCGACCACTTCCGGATTGTACCAGTTCAGATCCGGCTGTTCGGCGAGGAAGTTGTGCAGATAATACTGTTGCCGCTGGTCTTCCCAAGTCCAGGCGCTGCCGCCGAAGGTCGCCAGCCAGTTGTTGGGGGGGGTGCCGTCCGGTTTCGGGTCGGCCCAAACGTACCAGTCCGCCTTGGGGTTGGTGCGGTCCTGGCGGCTTTCCAGAAACCAGGGGTGCAGGTTGGAGGTGTGGTTCCAAACCTGGTCAATGAGCACTTTCAGATCGCGATCGTGGGCCTGTTGCAGAAGTTCTTTGAAATCCTCCAACGTGCCGAACATCGGCTCGACGGCGCGATAATCCGAAATATCGTAGCCGAAATCTTTCATGGGGGACTTGTAAAAGGGCGACACCCAAACCGCATCCACGCCGAGGGAGGCGATGTAATCCAGCTTTTGGATGATGCCTTGCAGGTCGCCCACGCCGTCCCCGTCGCTGTCCATAAAACTGCGCGGATACACCTGGTAAATGACGGCGTAACGCCACCAGTCGTGAGACACGGTGGGGTTTTGAACGATCGCCGTTTGATCGATAGTCGGTAAATGTGTCATAAGTGTTATCAGTTCTCCTTGGGCATCAGAAAAAGGAATCGGGAACCGGGAATCAAGAATCGGGAATCGAGAATCGGAAAACGCGAAAGGAAAGGTAGGCTGTGTAAATACCGAGCACCTATTACCTATTACCTATTACCGACTCCCGACTCCCGACTCCCGACTCCCTTCCCTCAAGACAGGGGCAAATTGGCAAAAAACACGCCGAAAGGCGGCAACTCCAGACGATCGCCGATTTTGTGGAAGTCGAAGCCCAGATTTTGCGCCGGGTCGCAGGCGCCGTATTGCTTGAGTTCGTAAACGATCTTCTCGTTGCTGATGTTGAACAGGCACAGCAGGCGCTGTTCGGCGTATTCGCGGATAAATCCGAATAGGGGGTCGTCCGTATCCAACAACTCGAAACTGCCCGCAATTAGAGCCGGTTGCTGTTTGCGCCAGTGCAGGAGGCGGCGCCAGGTGTTGAGGTGGGAGTCGGGATCTCGGTTCTGCACGTCTACCGCCAGGGAAACATGGCGCTTGGGGATCGGCAGCCAGGGTTTCTCCGCCGGGGTGAAGCCGCAGTTGGGGGCATCGCCGACCCAGGGCATGGGGGTGCGGGAGCCGTCCCGCCCGGGCACCATCGGATAGAGGGCTTTTCCGAAGGGATCTTTGATTTCGTCTTCGGGGATATCCTTGGGAATTTGCGCCTCCGGCAACCCCAGTTCGTCCCCCTGGTAGAGGCAGAACGCCCCCGGCAGGGACAGCAGCACCGCCGCCATCATCTGGTAGAATTCGGCGGTGTAGGGTTGGCCGTTGATGTCGGTTCCCGTCCAGCGCGATCGCAACCTTCCGTAATCGTGGTTGCCCACCATCCAGCACTGTCCGCCGTGGGTGAAATGCTTCTGCACGCGCTTCATGGTGCGGCGCATCAGGTCCGCCGTCATCGACTCGTCGATCAGCAGGGCGCTGTTGTAGGTCATGTGCAGGCGATCGCGGCCGTCAACGTACTGGCTGGAGAGTGCCACCGAATCCTCGCACAGCGTCACCTCCCCCAGCGTCACCACGCCGGGATACTGATCCACCAACTCCCGGATCGGTTTGAGGAGATCCAGGTTTTCCGGGCGGCAGAAATTGTACTTGAACTCGTAATCCACCATCGGGTTGTCCGGATCGACCCCCTCCGGTTGGGGAGCACCTTCGGGGCGTGGCGGGTTGTCCCGCAGTTCGGCATCGTGGATGTAGAAGTTGACCGCATCCAGGCGGAACCCGTCCACCCCGCGATCGAGCCAAAATTTAGCCCGCTTCAAAATCGCGTCCACCACGTCCGGATTGTGCCAGTTCAACTCCGGCTGGCTGGGCAAAAAATTGTAAAAGTAATATTGCTCCCGGTGGGGGTCCCACTCCCAGGCGCTTTTTCCCATGAACGCCGACACCCAGTTGTTGGGCGGCGAACACTCGTCGGGACTGTCGGCCCAAACGTACCAGTCCGCCCGGGGATTGTCCCGGCTTTTGCGACTTTCTACGAACCAGGGATGTTTGTGGGAAGTGTGGTTCCAAACTTGGTCAATGAGTAGCTTGAGTCCCAAACTGTGGGCGACATCCAGCAGGGTATCGAAATCGTCCAGACTCCCGAACAGGGGATCGACATCAAGCATTCCGGTGACGTCATAGCCGAAATCGTCCATCGCCGCCTCAAAAATGGGACACAGCCAGATGGCATCGACGCCCAAGGAGGCGATGTAGTCCATTTTAGAGAGGATGCCCTGCAGGTCCCCCACACCGTTGTGGTCGGAGTCCATGAAGCTCCAGGGGGAGACTTGGTAGATGATGGCGTGCTGCCACCAGGCGCCGCTGTGGCTGATTTTGTGGGAGTCTTCCCAAGTCCAGGCCCGCCGGTTGATGACGGGGTTGCGCCACCAGGGTTTGGCGGCTGTAGCCCGCTTCAATTGTTCGGGGGTGTCCTTCGATTCTTTTTTGCGAAACGCAACCATAATACAATTTATCCTTCTGTCAATGCTTCAAAGCCCGCCACGATGTCGAGCAGTTCGCCGGTGATGGCACTCTGGCGTCCGCGTCGGTACTGAGAATTGAGATCCGATAGCCGTTCCCGAATGTTCTTTTCCGCCGCCTGCATGGAGGAGAGGCGACTGGCATTTTCGCTGGCCAGAGATTCGGCGAAAGCGCGATACAGGGAAACAAATAAATAGTCTCGAATTAGGGCAGAAAATAGGGGTTGCCAGTTCATCGTGAAGGTGGGCTCGGCGGAAGTCGGCCAGGGCCGGTCTTCCAACTGTCGCAGCCACTCGGGATCGAGGGGCAACAATTGCAGGTAGTGGGGTTCGTAGGAGGCGCTGGAGGTGGAACGGTTGTAGAACAGGATGATTGTGTCTACCTGTTGATTTGACCGCCAGTTTTCGATCGCCAACAGGATGTCCCGCACCATTGCGGTGATGCCGGTGACGGAACTGGGGACGGAAAATTGTTCTTCGATGGATATTCCGTTGGCTTCCAGGGAGGGGGCGACCCGGGCGCCGACGGCGGCAACGAAGGCCTGTTGGGGATCGATATTCATCGCCGCCAATTGTTCGGCGACGTGGGCGACAATTTGTTCGTTGAATTGACCGCACAACCCTTGATCGGACCCGAAGACGATCGCCCCCGTCCGCCGTGAGGGGGTGCGCGTCGCGAGGGTGGAGACGGGAATAAAAATATCCCCGGCAAAATACTGCCGTTTGAGGGCGATCTGCAATCCCATCTCCACGGTGCGGTTGTAGTCCGTCAGGGATTCGACGGCTTTCTCGTACTGGCGGATACTCACCGCCGCCAGGGCTTTCATTGTCTTGACGACGGACTGCAGATCTTGAACGCTGCCGATTTGGGCTTTAAGGGCTTCCGTTGTCGCCATTGTCCTCCTCCTCCTCTGGTGCGCTCAACTCGTCGATCGCACCCTTGCAAACCTCCCCCAGCCGTTCCCAGGCGTCGGTATCCAGGCTTTCCCCGTCGGAGATGCGATCGCAAATTTCGGGGCACTCCTCCCGCGCCGCCTGACTGACCGCATCTTCGGCCTCCGAGACGCGATCGAGGGGCAGATCGTCGAACCACCCCCGACTCACCGACAGCAAAATCGCGATTTGGGCGGAAACCGATCGCGGTTGGGATTCGGGCTGTTTCAACACTTCCCGCACCCGCCGCCCCCGGGTGAGGGTCTGTTGAGTGTCCTCGTCCAACTGGGTCCCGAACCGGGCGAACACCTCCACTTCCTGAAATTGGGAATAGGACAGGCGCAGGTCCCCGGCGATATCTCGATAGGCGGACAGTTGGGTTTTTCCCCCCACCCGGGACACGGATTTTCCCACGTCCACGGCGGGCAAGATCGCCTGTTGGAACAGGTCCGGAGACAGGTAAACCTGACCGTCCGTGATGGAAATCAGGTTGGTGGGGATGTAGGCGGAAATGTTCTGGGCCTGGGTTTCCACGATGGGGAGGGCGGTCAGGGACCCCCCGCCGAGTTCGTCCCTCATGTGGGTCGATCGCTCCAACATCCGGGAGTGGATGTAGAAGATATCCCCCGGATAGGCTTCCCGACCGGGGGGGCGGCGCAGCAGCAGGGAGAGTTCCCGGTAGGCCCAGGCGTGGCGGGTGAGGTCGTCGTAAATCACCAAGACGTCCCGACCCCGTTCCATGAAAAATTCGGCCATCGTGGTCGCCGCGTAGGGGGTGACGTATTGTAATCCGGGGGGATCTTCCCCCGCCGCCACGACGACGAAGGTGTAGTCCATCGCACCCCGATCGCGCAGTTGGGCGATCACTTTGGCGACGGCCGCAGACCGCTGGGCGATCGCGCAGTAGACGCAGATCACGTCCTTTCCCCGCTGGTTGAGGATGGTGTCAATGGCGATCGCGGTTTTTCCGGTCTGGCGGTCGCCGACGATCAGTTCCCGCTGGCCGCGGCCGAGGGGCACCAACGCATCGACGACCTTCAACCCCGTCTGCAGGGGCACCTTCACCGGGGCGCGGTCCATGATAGCCGGGGCGTCCCGCTCGATGGGGCGGCGTTCTTCGGTTTCCAGGTTTCCCCCGTCGTCGAGGGGGCGACCCGTGGCATCCACGACCCGCCCCAACAGCGCTTCGCCTACGGGGATGTCCATCACCCGCCCGGTGCGGTACACTCTCGCGCCGGCTTCGAGGTGTTCGCTGTTCCCCAACAGGATCGCGCCGATGCGGTCGGCGTCCAAGTTGAAGGCGATGCCCAATAAATCGCCGGGAAATTGCATCAATTCCTGGGATTTGATATGGGGCAGGCCCGAAACCGTGGCGATGCCGCGATCGACGGATCGGACGGTCCCCACCTCTCGGGTCTGGATGCGGGGGCGATACCCGTCCAGGACGCGATCGAAGGCGGAAAACGTCTCGTCCAGGACGGCTGAGTGTAGGGATTCGCGATTTTCATTCATGCCGAATTGAGAAAAAAGATGTGCCGATTATTCCGACTCTGCGTCGATAAAGCGAGTCACCTGGGCGAAAATGACCGGTTCTCCCTCATACTCCGCCTCGATTTTCCGCTTCAGATCCAGATCCCAGGTCAGGTCGTACTCTTCCTCAAATTCCGCGGCGATGAACTGGCGGACTTCTCCGGTGATCTGGACGGTCTGATCGGCGATAATCTCTTGGGGCGGTTCGTTGACCGTGATGACGAGGGCCGTATCTTCGCCCAAGCCCGTTTCTGTTTCCTCTAGAAGGTAGACACCCTGACCCAACATTTCATCGACATAACCCGTCACCGTGACGGTTCTGCCGATCAGTTGGTCCGTTTCCTCGATCACTTCTTCCAGGGAAGTCACCGTCGTCACGCCTTCGGTGTCGTCGGGGTCGGTGAGGGTTTGTTGGGGGTCTTGATTGTTGAAATTGTCGCAGGCGCCGAGGAGTCCGGCGAGGGACAAGACCGCGACGATTCCCGCCCCTTTCAGGGGTGTTTTTAGCTTAAATTTTGTGTTCGCCATTTCGGCAAAACCTCCTTGTATTGATTTTCAGTCCGGGATAATAAAGTTTGCCGATTATTCGGTTTCTACGACGCGAGTCACCTGGGAAATGACCACGGGTCGTCCTTCGTATTCGGCTTCAAGTTGCCGTTGCATTTCCAGATCCCATGTCAGGTTATAATCCCGCTCGAATTCCGCGATGATAAACTGGCGCACTTCTCCGGTCACTTCGACGACTTGATCTTCGGCGATGGGTTGGGGCGGGTCGCTGGCCATAACGACAAGGATGGAATCTTCGCCGAAAATTTCCCCCTGTTCTTCGAGTCGGTAAGTCCCCGGTCCGACGATTTCTTCGACTTCCCCAGTCACCGTCACGGTTTGGCCCATCAGTTGTTGGGTTTGCTCGGATACTTCTTCGAGGGAAGTCACCGTTTCCACGCCGGGGCTGTTGTCGGGAGGGGTGAGATCCTGTTGGGGCGCGGTCGCCTGTTCGTTGTAGCCGTCGCAGGCGCCGAGGAGTCCGGCGAGGGACAAGACCGCGATCGCACCGCCGCGTTTGAGCATCGTCATAGAATTACGTTTGATGTGATTAACCATATTGGTAAAAACCTCCTTTAATAAGGATTTAAAGGGAGTTTTTTGGCGGGTGAAAATTATCGTTTCACCCGCAAACCCTACTTACCAGTGTATGGATGTCCCTCGCGATCCACATCCATCCAAATGCGTAAGTATCGCGGCTATATCGGTTTGATTTTGAAATCGAAAAATAGCCCCGGCTGGCGACCGGGCAAATCCCCCCTACCCGGAGGCGGGGAAATGGCCGTTAGATGCGAGGTTCGCCGACAATTTATCTTCTACGTTTTGGAGGTATCGGTCGATACTCCAGGCGATTTCATGCCCTCCGATTTGCAGCTCTATCCCGCAGATAGGATGGTCTGAGCGGTGGAATTTTACCCGATTTTTGTTGTTAATTAATCCCTTAAATTTCAGGTGGTGTACGATCTGCTCTTTCTCCGTTTCCGGTATCTCGAAACTGCTGCGGACGGTCAGGATTTCGTCGGTTTCCGCCAGGGCGCGGTCGAGGGCTTGTCGCCGTTTCGGGTCGATCTGTTGCAGAGATTTGAGGAAAACGGCAATCATCTGCCGTTCGAGGTCTTCGTTTGCCAGATCCCGCAACGTGCGCCGGACGATCGCCCGGGTTTTCTCGATCGCCCGCCGTTGCAACCGTTCTTCGGCCTCTTCTTCCGGCCTGTCTTCCCGCGATCGCCGTTTTTCAATTTCCGCCTGCAGGCATTCCGACAAACGTTCTTCTAAACCTTCGATATAGTGATTCAAACTCCAACCGATTTCGTAGCCGGCGATCTGAACTTCGATACCGCAGATTAAACGGGGCGATCGCTCGAAGAAAACGGGGATTTTATCTTCGATTTCTTCCGGAGATTCCGGGCTGTTTCCGTTCAATTCGGCGGATTCTTCCGCTTCGGAGGCGAGAGACAAATCTCTGTCTCCGGTGAGATGTCGTAATTGCTCGAAGATGCTGTTTTTGGTGTCCTCCGGGATCTCGAAACTGCTGCGGACCGCGATCGCTTCATCCGAGCGATCGAGGGACTCCCGCAGTTGCCGTTTCTCCTCATCGCCAATCCCGTCGAGGCGGCGTTGAAATTGCGCGATCGCCTGTTTCTCCAAATCCGTATCGGCGATTTCCCGCAGGGCACCCCGCGTCATGTCGTAGAGGTGGCGGACTGTCTGATTCCGCAGGGTGTCGAAAAAGAGGGACTGCTGGCGGCGGAGCCCCTGTCGCCACTCCCGCTGCTGGCGATCGACGTCCCGGCGGGCCTCTTCCAGCCACGTTTCCCGCTGTTCCCGGGTTTCCCGCTTCACCTCCGACCTCAAAGCAGAACGGCGATCGTCCAATTCTCGCCGCCGTTGCCGGTAGGTTTCCGCCTCCCGTTCCGCCTTTTCTCGCGCCTGCTGCGCCTCATCCCACCGAGATTGTATCCGGTTTTGCCGCTTCTGTATCGTGCCGACAATCGGTTTGTACAGGAACTTTTGCAGCAAAAACACCAGGATGACAAAATTGACGATCTGCGCGACAACTGTAAACCAATCGATCAGCATCTAAATTATCCCCCCCCTTGATTCAAAAAGTGATTCCAAAACGGATTGGCAAAAATCAGAATCATCGACACCACAAAACAGTAAATCGCTGTCGATTCGATCAGCGCCATCCCCACAAAAAGCGTCCGGGTAATTGTATTGGACTGATCCGGCTGCTGCGCCAGAGCCCGCATCGCATTCGCCAGGGCCAAACCTTCCCCGATCGCGGGTCCGATCGCCCCCAAACCGATGCAAATTCCCGCCGTAAAAATTGAAACTAAACCGACTAAACCGAGATTATCCATAATTCAATTTTTTGACTCCTGAATTGACTATTTAGATGGGGTGTGGGGTGTGGGGATGGGAACTTCCTTTTCATCATAATTTCAAGGTTTTTCCCCTTTCCGGAACTGTAAACACGCGATCGCGATACCTGCGATAATTTTTGTGTCAGGTTTCGCGCCTCAGCCGCACCGACTCCCGACTCCCTACTCCCTCTCCCGCCGCTGCTGTTCCCGCATTCCCGAGGCGATGTAAACAATTGCCAAAATCGCGAAAACGTAGGCTTGGATGACTCCCACCAAAACGCCGAATAACCGCATCAAAATCGGGAAAAAGAGAGGTGCGATCGACAACAAAATTGCCACCAACAGCGCCGTACTCATCACGTTTCCGAACAAGCGGATCGCCATCGCCACAGTCCGGGAAATTTCGCTGATAATTTGAAATGGTAGCATGAACGGGGACGGCTCGACAAAGTGCTTGAGATAGCCCTTAAATCCGCTGTTTTTAATCCCAAAATAGGGGACGGCGACGAACACGCATAGCGCCAACCCCGCCGTCGTCGAAAGGGAACCCGCCGGCGACTCATAAACTGGAAAAATCGTCAGCAAATTCGCCAGAGTAATAAATAAAAACAGGGAACCGATCAGCGGCATGAACGGATGGGGATCTTTTCCCGTCGCGTCCCGGATCTGATCCCGAATCCCGCTGACAATAATTTCCAGCCCATTTTGCCAGCGCGACATCTGCGGTTCGACGGATAATTGGCGGGATACCCACCAGGAAACACCCACCAAAATCGCCATCACCAGCCAAGTATAGACGATGGTTGCGTTGAGGGTGACGAAATTCCACTGCCAAAAAATAATATTGTCGGGACTGATATTCATCGATCCGGTATTTCCTCATTCCAAACTATCCGTCATCAACTGCCGTTTCGGCCCCCAATAGCGCGTCAAAATCGTGCGGGCGACGATGAATCCCACCAGGCCGGCGATCGCCCGCTGCCAACTCCCGTTCATGACGATAAAAAAGCCCAATAAAACGACCGCCATCCGCCCCAGCAGACTGCCGATAGTCAGCCGCATCGGCCAAGCCGTCGTCGGCAACTGACGCACCGTAATCCACAAACTGCCGAAGTAAAAACCGCCCAATAAACAACCCGCGATCGCAGCCAAAACCAACAACCAAATATTCTCCATTTCATCCTCCTTTTTAATTTAAAAAATTAACCCACTATTTCGCCGTATACCCCCCGTCAATCACCAACTCTGAACCCGTGACAAACTTCGACTCATCCGACACTAAAAACAACGTCGCATAGGCAACATCCAGAGGTTCCCCAATTCTCCCCAGCGGATAAAGTTGGCCGATTTCCTCCTTAGAAGCCTGCCGTTCCTGCGCCCCGTAATCCGCCATTTCCGTATCAATAATACTCGGATGAATAGAATTCACCCGCACCCCTTTCGGCGCCAACTCCACCGCCGCATCCTTCGTCATCGTGCGGACAGCCCCCTTCGTCGCCCCATAAAGAGACTGACGCGCAACCCCGACAATCCCCGCCGTCGAGGACAAATTAACGATCGCACCCCCACCCCCTTCCACCATCCTGGGCGTACAATGTTTCATCCCCAAAAACACCCCCAGGGCGTTCACATCCATCAACTTTCGCCACTCTTCCACCGTCGTTTCCGTCAGTTCTTTATACAACAACAACCCAGCATTATTAACCAAAACATTCGGATAACCGAACGCATCTTCCACACCGTCGAGAACCCGTTCCCAGCCCTCCTCATCGGCGACATTGTGGGCGAAAAACTGCGCCTTCCCCCCCGTCTTTTCAATTTCCGTAACCGTCTCCCGCCCCCGACTCTCATCAATATCCGTGACGGCGACATTCGCCCCTTCCAAAGCCAATAAAATCGACGTAGCGCGGCCGATCCCATCGCCGCCCCCCGTCACCACCGCAATTTTATTATCAACTCGTCCCATAACCTTTCTCCCAGTTCGATAATTTTCGATTGCAAATCTTTCCCAATCTCCCCATCCCACCCAAATTCATCCCCATAAAATCTGCGAAATCTGCGAAATCTGCGGATTTATTAAAAACCAAAAATCACAGATCTCTCCGCTCCCGTTCCACCCAATACCAAGCATTAAAACACCCCAAAACCACCCCCACAAACAACAGCATCAGCGTCCAGGAATAGCGACTCGGCCAGTTGGTATCGATCCAGACCCCGATCGCGATCCCGATCAGCGTCGGAATGGCCACCGCCCAGCCCACCAAACCATACATCCCCAGCCCGAACAAAAGGCTCCGATCGCCCTCCCGTCGCGCTTTCAGGCGGCGATCGGACTTCTTCCGCACCTCCCGCCGCAGTTCTTCGCGGGTGTCAACGACTCGTTTCGGTTCTTCCTCGGGAAAACGTTTCACTGGCTACCTCCCGTTTCGACAAATCCTCGGATCAATCCCGCCTCCAGTTTGGCGACGGCGGATCGGGCCTGCCGTTCGCGATCGCCGAGTTGGCGAAATTCCCCTTCCACCGTATCTTCCAGGCTGTCGAGATCCGTCCCCCGCACCCCCTGCCGCACGGACACCAGCACCTCATCCCCGCACTTCACCAGGGTTCCCCCATCCACAGCGACGAAGGTTTCCCCGCCGCCTCCGGACGTGAAGGAAAGGATGCCGGGAACCAGGGGGGCGACGAAATCGATGTGGTTGGGAAGCAGGACGAAGGCGCCGTTTTCGGCCTCGGCGGACACCTTATCGACGGTTTCGTTGAGTAAAATTTCCGTGGGGAGCAAAATTTTTAGGTTCATTTTGACTTCGCCTCGTCGATACTGCCGATCATGTAGAGCGATCGCTCGGAACGGTCGGAAAACTCGTCGTTGAGGATGCGATCGCACCCGTCCAACGCGGCGTCGAGATCCACCAATTTCCCCTTTTTCCCGGTAAATTGTTCGGTGGTGAAAAAGGGTTGGGTCAAAAACCGCTCCAACCGCCGGGCCCGGTACACCGTCTGGCGATCGCTCTGGGACAGTTCCTCGATCCCCAGCATGGCGATGATATCCTTGAGATCCTCGTACCCGGCCAAGGTCTGCCGCACCGCCTGGGCGATCTGGTAATGGCGATCGCCCACCACCGTCGGAGAGAGCATTTTCGAGCCCGACTGCAACGGGTCGATCGCCGGATAAAGTCCCTGGCTGGCCCGCTTCCGGGATAACACGATCGAGGCGGACAAATGCCCGAAGGTGTGGACCGCCGCCGGGTCGGTGAAGTCGTCGGCGGGGACGTAAACCGCCTGTACGGACGTGATCGCCCCGGTGGCCGTGTTGCTGATCCGCTCCTGCAGTTCCGAAAGTTCCGTCCCCAGGGTCGGTTGATAACCCACCCGCGAGGGCAGACGCCCCATGAGCCCGGAAACCTCCTGTCCGGCCTGGATGAAGCGGAAAATGTTGTCCATCAGCAACAGGACGTCCTGGCGGGCGTCGTCCCGGAAATATTCCGCCATCGTCAGGGCGGCGTGGGGGACGCGAAATCGGGCGCCGGGGGGTTCGTTCATCTGGCCGAACACCAAAATCGTGTTTTGCAGGACCCCCGCCTCTTCCATGTCCCGGTAGAGTTCCTCGGCTTCCCGGTTGCGTTCGCCGATGCCACAAAACAGGCTGATCCCTTCGTGGTGCGTGACCATGTTGTTGATCATTTCGGTGATCAGCACGGTTTTGCCGACCCCCGCCCCGCCGAATAACCCGGCTTTTCCGCCCCGTTCCAGGGGGGTGAGGATGTCGATCGCCTTGATGCCGGTTTCCAGAATTTCCGAGGAGGTCGATCGCTCCTGGAGGGGGACGGGTTGTCTGTGGATTGACCGCCACTGTCCCCCCGTGATGGGGTCTTGGCGATCGATGGTGTCCCCGAAGACATTAAAAACTCGCCCCAAGAGGCGATCGCCGACGGGTACTTGTAATGGGGCATCGGTATCTCGGACGGCCGAACCCCTCCCCAGTCCGGCGGTGGAGGTGAGGGCGATCCCGCGCACGGTTTCCCCGTCAACGTGGGAGACGACCTCGATGACGATTTCTTCGTCGTCTCCGGCCCGCAGTTGGCTGTAAAGTTCGGGTATCGGCGGGGGAAAGTGTACGTCCACGATGCTGCCCCGCACCGATACGACGCTCCCCCGATCGGATTGTTTGGACTCTGAAGCTGCTGTCATCTTGCGCTATAACTATGGACTGGGTTCGCTGTTGGCTCGTTCCGCCATCGAATCTCGGCGGTTCTGTTCGCTTTGGTGTCGGGCGGTGGCGAGTTCCCGGGCTTCTTCTTGGGTGGAATTGTCGCCGACGCCGGGGCGATCGATCTGTTCCTGCGCCCGTTCCGAGAGGGTTTCCCGCCGCTGTTTTTCTTTTTGGCGTTCCTCGGTTTGCATTTCTCGGGTTTCTTGGGGGGTATTCATTTTGAGTTCTCCAAATACTTTAAAATTGGGAAAGTTTTTAAATGCGATCGCGCCCTTCGATTTCCGCCGGGGGACTGGTGGTATCTACCATTTTTTCTCCTAAAATTGGGGGGATGGGGAGATCCGCAGATTTCGCAGATTACACAGATTTAATTGATCGGATTGAATTGAATTATTGTGATGGGGGATGTGGGGGACATGATTGAGATGCCTCTAAATGCTGCTGTTCTGTCTACTCTGGTGTTAAGTTCACTTTACTTTACGAGTTAACCAGAATTGAGCCGGAGACGCATCTCCCACAAGAAATAGATGGTGACCTTTACTATTCTACGGTTTTGAATGGCTTCTATCTTTGGGTAGAAGCTGGCGATTGGCGTCCGCAAATTTCACGCCTATTTTTTCCGGCCGCCACCGAGTAAACCCAGCAGCCCCAACAGCCCCAGCCAGCCCCAATTGGCGTTTTCGCGGACGGTTTCGGTTGCCGCAGCCAATCCGCGATCGGTCGCTTTTTCGACGCCCTCTCCGGCTTCCTGGGCGGCGTCTTGGAGCTCTTCCCCGGCTTGTTCAAAGTTCTGTTCTGTCGATTCCGGGGGATTGTCGGGTGTGGTTTGCGCGAAAAGCTGTCCCGCGTTCGGCAATCCGATCGCACTTAAAATGAGGAGGCTGGCAGTCAGGTACCGCCGCCAGTTCAAATATTTCATTTATATTTCCTCTTAATTTTTATTGTTTTCGGGCTTTACTTCCAACATAATCATTCGGGCGATCGCATCCATCTGCCCTCGGATAGAATCGGGCGGAAGTCGCATCTGCCCTCGGTTAGAAATAGATTGAATCATTGAACAACCTTACCCAACCCTTCCCTGGCAAAGGGGAGGGCTGAGATGGGGGGTTAAAACTGCGGTATTTACACCGCCAAAAATTCTTGAATCACGTCCCGAGTCAGATCTTCGGTTAACCCGGAAGCGACGATTCCCCCTTTCTGCATGGCATAATAGCGATCGGCTTGGCGGACGAAATGCAGATGTTGTTCCACCAATAAAACGGAAATCCCGCGAGTTTCGATAATTCGCCGCACCGCTGCCTCAATTTCTAAAATAATTGAAGGTTGGATGCCCTCGGTGGGTTCATCTAATACCAGCAGCCGGGGCTTTCCCATCAACGCCCGGGCGATCGCCAACTGTTGCTGTTGCCCTCCGCTGAGATCTCCCCCCATCCGAGATAGCATCGTTTTTAAGACTGGAAATAAATCGAAAATTTCTGCGGGAATTTCTGCCGTTCCCTTCCGCCCTTCCGGGGTCGCCTCCAACCCCAACAACAGATTTTCTTTCACCGTGACTCGGGGAATGACTTCCCGCCCTTGGGGGACGTAGCCGATGCCCAATTTCGCCCGCTTGTGGGTGGGCAGTTGGGTGATGGGAATGTCGGAAAACTTCACTTCCCCCGTCCGGGGTTTCAGCAGCCCCATGATGGTTTTTAACAGGGTTGTTTTGCCCACCCCGTTGCGGCCGATCAGGCAGACCATCTGACCGGCGGGGACGCTCAAATCTACATCCCGCAAAATGTGACTTTCGCCGTAGTAAACATTCAATCCTGAAACCTGCAACATCAGGTCTGACGGGGCAAAATTCGGCGCGATCGCGGATTGTGTTGATCTCATTTTTTGATGTTTTTCATGTATAATGAAAAGAGATAAGAGAAACCTCCTGACTCGGGGATCATCTCAAATCTCGACACCCGATCGCCCGGGAGTCTGTCCGCCACCGGATCGGATCGGAATTTTTGGGCGATCGCGGACATTATATAGCCTTGAGCTCTCAGCTTTGAGCTTTCAAGTTTCGGCACGGGTCCAATCCATTTGTCAGAACGCCCGATCGCCCGCTAAACTCAAGGATACAGTCGTGCGCCGAACCGATGAAAGATCCGCAATCCGATCGCAGTCAGAATAAAATAGGTACGATCGCCGGAGTAGCGATATCGATCGCCGTTATCGCCGGAGGGACGACCTGGTGGATGATGTCATCCAGAAGCGATCGCCCCGTTCCCGATGTCTCTCCCACCCCCACGGAATCCCCCGTCACTATCGAAACAACCGTCGAAATTTACTGGGTCGGCGGAGACACCCAAATCGAATTTATACCCACCCCCGTCGCCTTGGAAGTGGGCAGCGATCGCCCCGAAGCCGTCCTCACCGCAGCCTTTGAACGCCTCCTCTGGGGCCCGCAACAGCCAGACCGCTTCAGCGAAATTCCCCCCGGAACCCAACTGCTAAACCTCGCTACCACCCCGGACGGTGCGATCGCGGTGGACCTGTCCCCGGAATTTACCCGAGGCGGCGGCAGTGCCTCCATGATCGGGCGTCTGGGCCAGGTCGTCTACACCGCCACCAGTTTGAACCCCGACGCCCCGGTACGGATTTCCGTCAACGGCGAACCCCTGAATGTCTTGGGCGGCGAAGGCCTGGAAGTGCCTCAACCCGTCACCCGCCAGCAATTTGAGCGAGAGTTTCAGTAGATTTCCTTTAACCGACCCCATGCCGATCGCCCGCCGTTGAAACTTGAGAAATCCGTCACAATAAGAAGAGAAACTTGACATACCAAGGAGTTGCAATGGCAAATACCAGTAACTTTCGTCAGGCGATATCGCAGGCTCGGGGGCAATCCCTCGTCGGGCCCAACGTCATCGCTAACGCTCTCCCCTTCGTGGGTGGGGGCCTAGTTCTGACCGCCGTGGGGTCGTTCGGGGGCCTCAGAGTTCTGGGGACCAACCCGCAACTGTTCATGACCACCTTTTGGATTGCGATCGTCGCGGAACTGGCCCTGTTCTTCATCGGCCGCGGCGTCGCCCTCAAAGGCAATAACGGCGCCGCCCTGCCCCTGCTGGCCACCTACAGCCTGTTGACGGGATACACCCTCAGCGGCCTGCTGTACGTCGCCCTGGGCACCGAAGGCGTCGGCATCGGCGGCATCGGTTTCGCCGCCCTCGGTTGCGGCGTCACCTTCATCGCCGGCCGTCAAATTGGGTCTAACCTCTCGGAAGAAGATGGGATGGCCCTAACCAAAACCATCAGCCTCGGCATCATCGCCCTGCTGGTGGCGATCGTCGGCCAGGTGATTTTCGCCTTTTTCGGCGTCTTCACCCCCAGTTGGTTGGAAATCGCCATTTCCGGGCTCGGCGTCTTCCTGTTCGCCGGGGCGGCGGTGGTGGACTTCTTCATCCTCCCCCGCACCTATCGGGATGACCAATATCTTCCGGCAGCCATGTCGATGTATTTGACCTACATCAACCTGTTCATCTTCATCCTGCGATTGCTGATTGCCGTCAATCGGGATTAATTTCTAACCCGAATTTTGAGCCGTAGCCGCACCCGAAAAGGCTGCGGCTTTTTTGATGTGTCACTAAATACAACCGTATCTTACCCCACTTTTGAGATTTTTGAACCCGCAATTTCAGTAAATTTGCTGAGGCAGTTTCCCAAAAAAATCGATATCAATGGAATAGGACTCAACAGGTAATACCTCGACTGAGATCGGGGATTCCTGAATCGCTCTCATGGTTGGGCGGTGAGTCAGCGGGATTGGTGCTTCCGGGTGGTGGCTGAATGGGAGTGCCAATCCTTTTACTATTCCACAGTTTTTAATCCATATTCAATCCTGACAATCAACCGCTGACCCCGTAGGTTGGGTTGAGGAAGGGCGAAACTCGACACCCGCACAAATCTGATTTCGTTTCGGTTTGAGATATGCCAATTTAAAAAGTGAGACTTAAAATCCGAATTGAGAACTCCGGGGATGAATCTACCAACAGACCCGCTTGGAGTATGCAGAATGTTTGACCCTCAGAATCTCGCGTCTCGAAATCCGGCTAAAACTCTCGTCTTTATCGATCGCAATTTGGACGCTCCCCAACTCCTCAAAGATGGGGTCGAAGATGGAATAGAGGCGATTTTTATCGATCGCGATCGCGACGGGATCGCACAGATTTCGGATATCTTAAATCATTATACCACATCGGGGGAAAAAATTGCGACTGTCCATATTTTTTCCCACGGCAGTCCCGGCCGGCTGTATTTGGGAAGCGGGGTTCTCGATGCCGAGGCGTTGAAAAGCGATCGCGTCCGGGGTTGGAAATCTGCTTTATCCGAATCGGCGACACTATTTCTCTACGGCTGTCGGGTGGCGGCGGAAACGGGAATTCATTGGATTGAAAATTTGGCGAAAATTACCGGGGCGATTGTTTCTGCATCGGCGGAAATTGTCGGATTTGGCAATTGGAATTTGGAATATTCCACCGCGCCGGTACAATTAAAATTACCTCTGCGAGATCGTGCGATCGCGACTTATCGGGGAACCTTCGCGACCCTCACCGTCACCAATCTCAACGATTCCGGTTCCGGCTCTTTGCGGGAGGCGATCGCCAATTCCAACGACGGAGATATTATCACATTTGATGCCGGTCTGTCAAGTCAGGCGATCGGCCTCAGCGAACAGTTAATTATCGACAAAAGCATCACCATCGATGCCGCCGCCGCGCCGGGATTGACCCTCAGTGGCGGGGGAAATCACCGAGTTATTGACATTCAAGTTGGCGCGGATTTTACCCCCCCTTCGGTCACATTAAAAAATCTGATTATTGCGGACGGAAATGCCACCGGAGACGGGGAAGAAGGGGCCGGCGGCGGCATCCGCATGGCGGGACGCACCAATTTAACCCTGGAAAATAGCGAAGTTAACAATAATCGCGCACAGTTTGCGGGGGGGATTTATACCGGATTTAAAAGTACAACCACCGTCATCAATAGCCAATTTGATAACAACGACGGCACCGCCGGAGGCAGCGAACGGGGAGGGGGTGCGATCGCGACCAAAAGCGACGGCAGCCTCACCGTAACGGGGAGTACATTTACAAACAATAAAGGTATCAACGGTGGCGCGATCAATCACCTGTTGGGAAATCTGGCGATCGAAGATTCCGTCTTCCGAAATAACGACTCGACCGCCGGGGATTTGGGTGTGGAAACCTCCGGTTACGGCGGCGCAATTTTCACCGACGGCGCCAATGCCTCCGGGTCGGATTTTGGGCCGGGGCCGGTTGGCGGAGAAATTCGGATTAGCAATAGTTTGATTGAGGGAAATACAGGTTCTGGACAGGGTGGCGGACTGTTCTTGTACGCCTATCCCCCTGACCGTGTTATCATCGAAAACAGCCGAATTATTGATAATGAAGTTCTCGAAAGTAGCCGGGGACAGGCTTTAGGCGGTGGACTGCGACATGGCAATGCCGAGTTAATTATTAACCATACCACTTTCGCCAATAATCGTGCCTACAGTCAGGGTGGCGGTTTGTGGATCGGCGAAACTTCCCCCGTCACGATTACCAACAGCACGATATCCGGAAATCGCGCCGAATCCGCCGACGGAAATCAGGGTTTGGGGGGTGCGATTATGCTCGCCAATGGGACGAATAACACCGATATTATTAATACGACGATCGCCAACAATTACGCCGGATTCCAAGGCGGTGCATTTTGGGGAGACAACAGCAATGCGACCTTAACCAATACAATTTCTGCGTACAATGTCGCCAACAACGGCGGCAATGATTGGAATATCAATCACCACACGGGGACGACATATAACGATGGTGGCGGAAATATTCAGTCAAACGAATTGAATGCAAACGATACGTTAATTACTGATAACATAACGTTAACTGATCCGCTGCTGGGAGACTTGCAGGAAATTGACGGGGTATTAATCCATCCGCTACTGACAGATAGTCCGGCGATCGATGCGGGGGTGAATATTAATACGGTGACGACTGACCAGCGGGGAGAAACTCGTCCCGTGGATGGAGATGATAACGGGACGGCGGAATATGATATCGGCGCGTTTGAATTGGTGACGACGGTGGCGGAACCGAGTTTAATTGTCACCAATAATAACGACTCCGGGGAAGGTTCGCTGCGGGACGCGATCGCTAACGCGCAATCGGGAGATACGATTACATTTGCGGCTGATCTCGCCAGGGGAAATACTATCACCCTCACGGGGGGACAGTTGGAAATTCCGGTCGGCAAAAATCTGATTATCGATGGCAGCAATAATCCCAACGTTATCGTCAGCGGCAATAACAGTTCGCGGGTGTTTTATCTCAACTCAACCTCCGCGACTCCCACCAGTTTGACGGTTAAAGACATTACCATTTCTGACGGGTACACTTCCGATCGCGGCGGCGGTATCGCCACCACCCACCAGGGAATTTTGACCGTCGAGAATGTCACGTTTAACGATAACATAGCGGAGGCGGGTGGCGGCGCAATTTTTAGCGCCTTTGAAGGTCAGTTGACCGTTACCGGAAGTGCCTTTAACCGCAATAAAGCTGTTGCCGGAAATGACGAACGGGGTGCGGGTGCGATCGCATTCTGGGGACCCGATGCGATGACCGTCAACGACAGCGAATTTATCGAAAATGAAGGTATTAACGGTGCGGCGATCAACAGTTTAAATGGTCAGTTAACCGTCGAAAATTCTCGGTTCGTCAACAACACCACGACGGCGGCGTTTTACGACGAAGGAAATGACAATCCTTTTTTGCGGGGATATGGCGGCGCCATTTACACCGATCGCGCCAGTACCTCCGCCGACGATACCTCCGGAACAATTGCAATTAGAAATAGCGTATTTGAAGGAAATAGCGGCCGAGGCGAAGGTGGCGCGGCTTACCTCTACACCGGAACCCAAGATAACGTCATCGTCGAATCCAGCGTTTTTAAAGATAACCAAGTTCTCGCACTTCCCGACGGCGGAAATGACGGAAACGGCGGCGCGATCGTGCAGATGAACAACGGCTTAAACCGAGGATTTGAAGTCACAAATACCGCCTTTATCAACAACACCGCCGCCAATCAGGGGGGTGGAATTTGGATGATGGACGCGCCGACGGCCGTAACCAATACCACCTTTTCGGGAAACCGCGCCGAATCCCCCACCACCTCCGGAAATGGCGGCGCGATGGCTTTGTATGGACCGGCGGATATCGTCAACGCCACGATCGCGGACAATTTCGCCGGCTGGGTGGGTGGCGGTATCGCCGCCTCGGGTGACGACACCGTTACCGTCACCAACACTATTTTTTCCAACAATACCGCCGACAACGGTCCGAATGACTGGGGAATTCAACAACACACCAACCGCGAATTAACTGACGGCGGCGGAAACATTCAATGGCCGGAAAAACTCACCAATAATTTCAACGATTATAACGCCACTGCTTCCATCGCGATCGCCGATCCGCTGTTGGGTTCGTTGCAAAATGAAAACGGAACTTATTTCTATCCTTTATTAGAAGGAAGTCCGGCGATCGATGCGGGTGTCGATGCGGCAACATCAACCGATCAACTCGGCGAACCCCGTCCCATTGATGGCGATGGAAATGGAACCGCCGAATTTGATATCGGCGCCTACGAATTTGGAACGGTAATTGCCACCCCGGAAATCGAAGTTTCGGACGGAGATACCGATATCCCCGACAACACCGGAACGGTAGATTTCGGAACCGCCACCGTCGG
>NZ_JAJENU010000214.1:0-8223 GCF_035615495.1 Lyngbya sp. CCY1209
GGGGATAATGGGGGATCAGACTGATCACACCACAGCGTCTGAAAGTCCCCCTTGTTAAGGGGGATAATGGGGGATCAAACTGTATCACACCACAGAGAAAACTACTCTATCTGTGGGGGCAGTGCGTCCCCGCCTGCCTGACATCATTCCCCGCCTGCCCCGAATCCTTCTAAGTCGGCAAAATATTCCGATCAAAAATCTCCGTCGGTATCGCCACCGTACAGCAGGCATTGGGAATATCCACGATGCCACTGATTCGCCCTTCAACCGGCGCCGAACTCAACAGCAAATAAGCCTGTTCTCCTGTAAACCCAAACTTCTTCAAATACTCGATCGCATTCAAACAAGCCCGACGGTAAGAAACGTGAGCATCCAAATAATACTGCTTCCCGGTAAACTCGTCCACCGAAATTCCTTCAAATACCAAATACTCGGAATAACGCGGCTCCACCGGGCCCGGTTTAAAAATCGGGTTCACCATTCCATACTTCTCCACCCCACCTTTAATAATATCAACGTGGAGGTCAATAAAACCCGACATTTCGATCGCACCACAGAACGAAATTTCCCCATCTCCCTGGGAAAAATGGATGTCCCCCATCGACAATTTCGCCCCGTCCACATACACCGGGAAATAAATCCGCGAACCCCTCGACAAGTTCTTGATATCGCAGTTTCCGCCGTGCTCCCGGGGCGGAACTGTCCGCGCCGCTTCCGCCGCCACCCGGTCAAAATCCGACCCCTTCAACGTCCCCAAAACCGCATTTTCCGGGTTCGGCAACGCCGCCAGGGGGGGAATTTCCGGCTTCCAAACCGGACCCCCCGTTTCCACCAATTCCCGTTCCCGCCGGTTCCACTCCCTTAACAGTTCGTGGGAGGGCGCACAGCCGATCAATCCGGGGTGGGTGATGCCGGCAAAACGCACTCCTGGAATGTGACGGGAACTCGTATAAATACCCTGCAAATCCCAAATTGCTTTCGCCGCGTCGGGGAAATGATCGGTTAAGAAACCGCCCCCATTTTCCCTCGCAAAAATTCCGGTAAATCCCCACTCGTCACCCTGCAAGGCACCGATATCGAGGATATCCACGACTAAAATATCCCCCGGTTGGGCGCCGTTGACGTAGATGGGGCCGCTGAGGACGTGCACCACCGTCAAATCCACGTCCCGCACGTCGTCGGGACTGTCGTTATTTTGGATTTGTCCGTCCGTCCAGTCCTTGCATTCGATCCGAAATACGTCCCCGGGATTGACGGAAACCACCGCCGGAATGTCGGGATGCCAGCGGTTGTGCCCCGGCATTTCCTGTTCGGACATCGGTTTGGTTAGATCGACTTTAAAGAGTGTTTCCGGCATATTTATTTTCCCGATTGATAATCGCTATTATTGAAGTTTTGGAACGAGAGAAATGGCGATCGCATGGCTCCCGAATCGCGATCGCTCGATTTCATCTTCCACAATTCCGAGTTAAGGTATCTTGACCGATCGCCCCGGGAATAAAATGTAATTTTGGCTACAATCTCACAATTTTTGCTTGAAGAATTTTAAAATTTTACAATGATAATCATTCTTAAAATTGATGTTATAAACCCATAAATATAGTCGAATTTTAATCGACAATTCAAAAAATTTTTGATTTTTTAAGGATGGGGATTGACAAGCGCCAAAAAATCCGGTATGATATCCTTAATAATGGTAGCTCGACCATTATATTGATTTTTTATTCAACACAACGAGTTGGGGATCACCCGGGGACTCATTTTCGGCGAAATCCCAGGTCTGCGATCGCGTCCCTAAAGCTTCATGGAAGACAGACCGCTGCGGGGTTCAAAGCTGCGGTTTTTGGCGATCTTCTCGTAACACTCCCGCTCGATGGCGTTGAGATCCTTCGGCGGCACCACCACAACTTTCACGAACTGATCGCCCCGTCCGCCCCCTTTCGGTTTCGGCCAGCCCTTGCCCCGCAGGCGCAGGGACTGCCCCGAGCGAATCCCCGCCGGAATATTCATCGTTACCGGGCCGTCGGGGGTGGGTACGTCGATAGACCCGCCCAAAACCAACTCGTCCGGCGCCACCGGCACCTCACAGGTGAGGTGGTCCCCGTCGAACTTGAAAAACGGGTGGGGTTCGATCTCCACCTTCAAATACAGGTCGCCGCGCCGCTGGGTGTAGGTGTCGGCTTGGCCCTGTCCCCGCACCCGAATTTTACTCCCCGGCTTCACCCCCGCCGGAATCGACACTTCGCCGCCCTCCACGCGCTTGCGGGTGCCGCGAAACGCCTCGCCGAGAGTCAGCGTCACCGTCGCCTCCAGGTCCAGGCCCGCGCCGTAGCCCCCCGCCGCGGCGAAATCCTCAAATCCGCCGTATCCCCCCGGGCGCCCGGAACTGGTGCGGTAGGAATAGCTGCGGGAGCGAGAACCCGGCCCCCCGGCGGTCCCCCCCGCCGCGGCCCGTCCCAGCAGGGAATTGATGAACTCGTCGAAACTGCCGAACTGGCTGAAATCGAACCCGCCAAAGTCCGTGGCACCAGCGCCACCGGGCCAACCCGCACTGCCCGCCTGATTCCAATACTGGCCGAAGCGATCGTATTTCTGACGTTTTTCCGTATCGGAGAGGACTTCGTAAGCCTCGTTCACCTCCTTGAACCGCGCCTCCGCCTTCTTGTCGCCGGGATTCATGTCGGGGTGATACTTGCGGGCCAGTCTGCGATAGGCTTTTTTGATGTCGTCGGCGCTGGCATTTTGACTCAGGCCGAGAATTGCATAGTAATCCTTATAATCTGTCGCCGGCATTCTCTACTCTCCTGGTGATCTCGTCGTCCGTCGTCATGGTACGGGTGGTGTTTGCAGGTGTGCGGCCGATCGCGCGCGATCGACGCGATCCGATCCAGCCTACCAAAACCTGACCTCAAACTTAGTACGGTTTTTCCAAATCCGACAATCGCAATTTCCGTACCGAGAACGATTAATAATTAATAATTGAGAATTGATAATTACCTATTCCCCCCACCCCAATTCGATCAGGCGGTCGAACCCGTCCTGGAGGGTCGGGGGGGCATCGGTGAGTTGGCGGTGCATTTTGAAGATGACCGCTTCGGGGACCCGGCGCGATCGCTTCCGGTTGCGATCGAGGCACAATTCCAGGGGAGAATTAACCCACAAGCCGGAAACCGACTCGAACCCCATCCGCCTCACCTCGCGGAGCGCGTCCCGGCGGTTGCGTCGTCGGGCATTGGTGGCATCGTAAATCGCCACGGCTTGCTGAGTCATAGCCTCCCGAAATTGTTCTCGAACCCGACTCCAAATCGGCAACCACGGCCCCTGAAACGCTTCATCTCCGAACAGTTGCCCCCGGATCGCGTCCGTTGAGATCCACCGGTAGGACGGGTCGCCTTCGGCCAGTTTTTGAGCCAGAAAGGACTTCCCGCTGCCGGGAAGCCCTATCATCAGGATCAGTCGAGCCATCGAAATAATCGGGTTTTGAGTGGGGGAAGGTCAGAAGGTTGGAAAAAACCTCCTTTCCTTCGGAATCCGACCGGGCGTCTAGATCACCGTCCCGTCCGGAATCACCGCATTTTTGAGAATCACCGTGATCCCGCTGCGGATGTAGAAGCCGAGATCTTCCTTTTCGGACTCCTCGACGCGATCTTTGTTGATGATCTGGACGTTGCGGCCGATGCGGGCGTTCTTGTCAACGATCGCCCGCCGGATGGTGGTGTCGTTACCGATGCCCATCGGCACCTGGCCCTTTTGCATCCCGGACTGGCGCTCCGCGAACGGTTCGTAGAAATCCGAGCCCATCAGCAGGGTATCCTCGATCACGCAGCCGGACTCCACCCGCGATCGCAACCCCAGAACCGAGTGGTCGATGCGGCACTGCTTCAGGATCGACCCTTCAGCCACGATCGACTCCGTGATGTGGCAATCGAGCAGCTTCGAGGGGGGCAAATAGCGGGAGCGGGTGTAAATCGGGGCCTTTTCGTTGTAGAAGCTAAAGGGGGGCTGCGGTTGCTGCGTCAGCGCCAGATTCGCCTCGTAAAACGCCTCAATCGTCCCGATATCTTCCCAGTAGCCGTTGAACAAGTAAGCTTGAACGTTGTGGTCGGCCGAGGCAGCGGGGATGACCTCTTTCCCGAAATCCGTCTGGTCGGGGGCCTGCTTGAGCAACTTGAACAGAACGTCCCGTTTGAAAACGTAGATCCCCATCGAAGCGATGTAAGGGGACTCAGCCGCCTCCTCCGGGGACAATCCCAGGGTACTCGTATCCACCGCCATTTTCTTGAGGTCTTCTCCCTTCGGCTTCTCGCTGAAATCGATCACCCGGCCGGTGCTCTCGTCAATTTTCATCAGACCGAAGGCGGACGCCCGCTTTTCATCCACGGGCAGCACCGACAGGGTGATGTCGGCGTTCGTGTCGATGTGGCGCTGGACGAAATCCCGGTAGTCCATGCGGTAGAGGTGGTCCCCCGACAGGATCAGCAAATGTTCGACGTCCCACTCCTCCATCAGCCACAGATATTGGCGCACCGCGTCGGCGGTTCCCTGGAACCACTGGGGATTGGTGACACTGGTCTGTTGGGCCGCGAGCACCTCCGCGAAGCCGTCGGTGAAGCCGGAAAAATTGTAGGTGCGGGCGATGTGACGGTTCAGGGACGCCGAGTTGAACTGCGTCAGGACGTAAATTTTAAGAATTTCTGAGTTGATACAATTGCTGATCGGGATGTCGATCAGGCGATATTTGCCCGCCAGGGGAACGGCGGGTTTGGCTCGCATCTTCGTCAGGGGGTAGAGACGAGTGCCGGCGCCACCACCCAGAATCACAGCTAATACTTGTTTCACGTGAAATTACCTCTCAACTGCCGATGATCTCCCAAAATTAAGTGTCCGATTCTATGGCAATCTTGGCAAGGGGGAAGCCTCAAAAGTCGGGTTAAGGTTGGGTTACGGTCAAACCCGACACCTCGAAATCGGAGCGGGACGGCCCCAGAGCGATCGCCGCGTGTGACGAATGGGGAATGGGGAATCGGGAATGGGGAATCGGGAACTGAAACCGCCTCGATTCAATAGGCCAACGCCAGACTGGCGATCGAACGTGATTGTCGGGGGTCGGAACGACCCGATTTATACCCTCAAAAGTCATCAGTTAGCCTGGCTCCGATCAAACCGCAATTTCCGGCCCGATCAATCTATCCGAAGTGGGAAATTTGCCGCCGTGTCCCGGCGGGTTTCAAATTTGGGCGAGATGCTCTTGGAGGAGGCGGTGGATGAACTCGTAGCGATCGCCCATTTTTCGCAGCAGCAGCCGTCGCGCCGCGTCGTTCAAAAACTGGGCGTAGTTCCAGGGCGCGTCCCCCTCCCCCCAGAGGACGAATCGCAGGGCCAGCCGCTCGATCGCCCACCCCAGGGACAGCCACTCGTAGCCGGCGGCGACCGCCAGTCCCAGCACCATTCCCGTCGCCAACAGTCCCACCGACCCCGAAATCGCTCCCAGGGCGATGACCGCCACGACCCCCCACCAGATCACCCCCCCGACCGCCCGTTCGGCCAGCCGGTAGGCCCGCTCTTGCTCCGGGGTGTGCAGCCACGTTTTCGGGATGCGATCGAGGATGAAGGTCTGGGTTTCTTCCCGCTGCATCCGCTTCGCCAGCTCCGTCAACCAGTGGCGAAATTGTTCGGAAGTGTACTTTTTTTCCGCCTCGCTCAAGCCGCGATCGCGGGTCGCGGAAATTTGGTGGCGCAAATAGGCGTTCAACAAATACTGCCGTTGTTCGTCCAAGGTGTCCAAATGCTTCCAAGACGAGATCAAAATATTCTCGTAAGCCAGGGTCATCAGACTTAAAAATAGCGGCTTTTTTGCCAACTTCAAAAGTTGCGGGTCGTTTTTGATATCATTCCAAAGCTCCCGACTTCTCGCGTCGATCAAATAGGTTTTGACTTGCCGGCGGGTGAGGGGCCGCAGCAAAATGGCACCGTTGAGCCGGAAGCGGTTTTCGCAGCGGTGGTAGGCTTTCACGCCGCTGCAGACGACCAGGTGCAGGGGCGAGAGATTGCCCTCCAACAGGTCGTTGATTTCTCGAATGCTCGCTTCCCGCCGCCCCGGCTCCACTTCGTCCAACCCGTCGAGCAACGGCAGGATCTGGAGCTGTTCCATCCAGTAGCGGGCCACGTCCGGGGCGATCGCGTATTTTTTCTGGATCTGGCCGACGATCCAATCCTCGATCGCCTCGCACCCCACCCGCCAGCCGGACAAGTTCAGCCAGACCGGCATCGGTTCGTGTTCGTCCTTGAGGGCGCGATCGACGAGTACCTTGGCCAGTCCCACCAGGGTCGTCGTCTTGCCCGAACCCGCCCCCCCCAAAATCAACAGCCGCCCCCCGATGCGATCGAACACCTCGATAATTCCCGTATTCGCCGAGAGTTTGAAGCTGGGGTGGTTGCCGATTTTCACCTCCACATCCCAGGACCGCCGCATTTTCAGCGGGGGCTTTTCCCCAGCCAACTGCGTCAAGACCGCCCGGTGGGGCAGGTGCAACCGGTACTGTCTCACCTCCCGTTTGACCTGGAGGAGCAGTTGGTGGCGTTTTTGAGAGGATAGCCGAGTTGCACTCAATCGAGACATTGAATTTAGACAAAAATAAGGGCGGTCCGGATCGCGGCGGGATGTTCGGGCGATCGGGAATGACGCACGAAGGCTCTCATTATATCGCGCCGCCCGACGGCGGACGAACGGCGTCCGACCGGAACGGCCGCCCTGTACCGCCTCCCCCCGATCGCCCGGCGGTGCGTCGAACTCCGGGAACCTCGGAACCGACAGGAAACCCGAAAATAGCAATCCTTAGAAAAAGCGCGATTTTGATGGCTTCCAGGCAGGCGGTATCGAAGCCGGTCGAAGAGGATGTCAGATTGTTACAAACAGTTGCGATCGCCCCGCCCTTACAAATATCCTGATCAATTTAGAACACCTAGATAAATCATAGCCACGATCCCCGTCGGAGCGGGATTCACAACCAAACGACGGCGATCGCTGGGATTGTAACAAACATGGCACAAGATCACAAGTCAACAGTTATAGTCACGGGTGCCTCATCGGGGGTCGGCTTGTATGCCGCCAAAGCCCTTGCCAACAGAGGCTGGTACGTGGTGATGGCTTGTCGAAATTTGGAAAAGGCGAAAGCCGCCGCCCAAGAGTTGGGAATTCCCGAAGACAGCCACACCGTTCTCCATATCGATCTCGGTTCCCTCGACAGCGTCCGGCGGTTTATCAACTCCTTCCGGGCGACGGGCAGGACGCTGGAGGCTTTGATCTGCAATGCGGCAATTTATATGCCCTTGATCAAGGAACCCCTGCGGAGTCCGGAAGGGTACGAACTGACCATGACCACCAACCATTTGGGTCATTTTCTCCTCTGCAACGTCATGATGGAGGACATGAAGCGCAGTCCGGCTGAAGACAAGCGGATGGTGATTTTGGGCACCGTCACCCACAACCCCGACGAACTCGGCGGGAAAATTCCGCCCCGCCCCGATTTGGGCGACCTCGAAGGCTTCGCCAAGGGCTTCAAAGAACCTGTTTCCATGATCGACGGCAAGAAATTTGAACCCGTCAAAGCCTACAAAGACAGCAAGGTGTGCAACGTCCTCACCATGCGGGAACTGCACCGCCGCTACCACGACTCCACCGGCATCACCTTCACCTCCCTCTACCCGGGATGCGTCGCGGATACCCCCCTGTTCCGCAACCACTATCCCCTGTTCCAGAAACTGTTCCCCCTGTTCCAAAAGTACATCACCGGGGGTTACGTCTCCCAGGAATTGGCCGGGGAACGGGTCGCCGCCGTGGTCATTGACCCCGAATACCGCCAGTCCGGCGCCTACTGGAGTTGGGGAAATCGCCAGAAAAAAGATCGCGAATCTTTCGTCCAGAAAGTCTCGCCCCAAGCCCGGGATGATGAAAAGGGCGAAAAAATGTGGGATCTCAGTCTGAAATTGGTGCAACTGGCTTAATGTTTTGAGTCTCAAAAATTGAGAGGATTAAAGCCGGATATTTCCGGCTTTTTTTGGGTTGAAAGATGGGCGATCGTGTCGTTACCAGCTCTAGAAACGGGAGTCGGTTGTAGGGATTGACAAGTCTCACTCGTCCGGCGTGTATAGCGCTGCGCGCGGTCCTCGGCAGTCGGTATTAGGGAGTCGGAAACTGAAACGGCTTTTCTATAAGGGTTTGAA
>NZ_JAJENU010000215.1:0-5793 GCF_035615495.1 Lyngbya sp. CCY1209
GAAAATCGGATCATCCACATTATCCCCGATGTGGTGCCGATGTGGGGCAAAGACGGCACGGGCGATCGCATGGTGTCCATGGGGACTTCGGAGCGAGTCGTGGCGGTGAACAGGCCCATACAGGCGATCAAGGGCGGGGGTTCGGGCAATGGCTGAAGTCGTCCTGGAAAATCTCTACAAACGCTTTTCGTCTCCGAAAGCGAAATCGACTCCCGACGCCCCGTCCGACGCGGTACTCCGCAATATTAATTTGACGGTATCCGACGGGGAATTTATGGTGTTGGTGGGGCCGTCCGGGTGCGGGAAAAGTACCCTGCTGCGGCTGATCGCGGGGTTGGAAACGCCGACGGCGGGGAAAATTTGGATCGGGGACACCCTGGCGAACGATCGCCCCCCCAAGGCCCGGGATGTGGCGATGGTGTTCCAAAATTACGCCCTCTATCCCCACCTGACGGTTTACGATAATTTGGCCTTCGGGTTGCGGCGAACCCGAAATCGGGACAAGATCGGCGATCGCCTGTTGGTGGCGACGACGCGGAACCTGCCCAAATCTCTGCGGTATCAATCGGAGGGGGAGCGATCGGTGGCCGGCCGGGTGCGGCAGGTGGCCCAAATCCTCCAGATCGAACCGCTCCTGGACCGCCTCCCCAAACAACTCTCCGGGGGACAGAAGCAGCGGGTGGCGTTGGGGCGGGCGATGGCCCGCAATCCCCGGGTATTTTTGATGGACGAACCGCTGTCAAATTTGGACGCCCGGTTGCGGACGGAGACGCGATCGCAAATTGTGGAGTTGCAGCGGCAGTTGGGCACGACGACAATTTACGTCACCCACGACCAAACCGAAGCCATGACGATGGGCACCCGCATCGCGGTGATGAACGCTGGACAGATCCAGCAAATCGCCGCCCCTTTGGATTTGTACGACTTCCCCGCCAACCGTTTCGTCGCCGAGTTTATCGGTTCCCCGCCGATGAATTTTCTGCCGGTTCGACTCTCCAAAACAGGGGAATTGCTCCACCCCCATTTTAGCCTATTTTTGTCGGGCGATCGCTCTTCTAAATTGGGGGATAGGTCGGTACTTTTGGGGGTGCGGCCGGAACATCTCACCCCGGCTATTCCTTCGGCCGATCATTGGAGAGTGCGAGTCCACCGCATCGAAGCATTGGGACACGAAACCCTGTTATCGGTCAAGTTTACCGAACCGCCGGAGGAGAGTTTGCAGGTGAGAATTCCCGCCCATTCCGGGGTGAAATTGGGGGAGGAAATCGGTCTGGCGATCGCGGTCGAAAAAATTCATCTGTTCGACCCGGAGACGGGGGAGGTTTTATCGGCAAAAAAGTAGTTTTTTCGGGTGCGTTCCCGGCCGTCACCGACCGACTCGAACGATAATGAATGAGTGGGAACGCACCGACGATGTGTTAATATAGCGCGGGGCGCCATATCAATTCAAAACCCGGTTTTTTGAGTCTTTCGGTGGCAGCATGGCGGGCAATGCCCGCCCAATTTTTCTTCAATTACTATCCGTCCGCACCGGACAATTGACCTGCCCCTCGTAATCGAATTCGGCGGCATAGGTGTAGTCGATATTCAGCCAAAATTCGCCGGTGACATGGCCGCGAGTTTCCACTTGAATTTCCCGGGTCGTCGCCGCCGGAGAAGGGGAAGCGTCCGGGTCGAAGGGTGGCAAGTCGCCGAAGTGGATGGGGGTGTTGGGTTCCCAGACGATCGCGGGGATTTCGCCCGGTAAATTCGGCACCGGCGTGCGATCCGCGATCGCGTACCTATCGCCTACCGTCACCGCCGACAGATAAACCGTCACGTCCCGAAACGTCACGTTAGTGTAACAATTCGTCGCCGCGATCGCCACTGTTGAGGTTCGATTCGTCCCCAACCGGGACTGGGGAGTAATCAACTCGAAACAGGGCAGCGGCCGGGTCATTTCCAAGGAATAAGACGTGCTGAGACTGCCGCGAATCACCGCCGCCAACACCGCCGAAAACCCGCCGTCATCCGGGGGGGCAATATAACTCAATCCCCCGGTTTGTTCGGCGAGTCGGGCGTAATCGGCTTGGAATTCCTCCGGGTAAAGGCTGTCGGTGACGCCGAAATAGGTGTGGACGACGACGCCGGCAGATTTAGCCGCCGCGATGGCGCGATCGCACAGTTGCCGGTCCACTGGGCCGCCCCTGTCACCCCCCCCCAGGGCGCCGTCGCCCATATAGAAGATCGCCCGATTCGCCCGATCGCGCCAGTTAAAATAACGGCACAGGTAATCGATCGCCTCAGCCCCGTCACCCCGGGCGGGGTCGTTGCGGGTGTTGCGGGGCGACTTCAACCGCAGCAATTGGGAATCGGAAACCCCGCAGTTGCCCATCAAATAGTTGCGGAGGGTGCGGCTGAACCGGGTGTCGGGCCAGATCCCCTCGAGCCCCAGCCACGTCACCCGCAAATCGCAGGGACTCGCTTCGGTGGCCGCCGCGATGGCGGTTTCGGCGGCTTCGCTGAGGGCCTCGGCGTCGGCCCGCAAACTGGTGCGGGTATCGACGATCGCCACCAGGTCCACCTTGGGCATGGTACTGTTGTCCGTCATGATTTATTCCCCCTCGGAAATTGTGAACTTGAAGCGATCGCGGCCCCGGAAATTCACCGACACCCGGCAGGTATAGCACAACCGCGCGGTGGTGAGGTCCGTCCCGTCCCAGGACTCGTCCGGCACGAACTCGGCCGTCGCGGTGGCGGGTTCGGCGTCGGCGGCGGGCAAATCCCCCAGAACCAGGGATTCCCCGTCGGGGAGGATCCCCTGCCGATCGCCGTCCACCGTCGTCACTTCCACGTCCACCACCGCCAGATCGGCGATCGCGGCGTTGATTTCTTGGTTCGTCGCCTGCAAGGAGAGGGTCTGGGAATCCGGCGGCAGACTCGCCCGGAACGCCAATCCCGGCAGGGATTCCGGCAATTCGGCCCGGCGATCGACCCGGCGGGTGGCGAGGATGACATCCCGCAACAGGGCATAGTATTTCCCTCCGACATCGCCTTCGGCGAACGATCGCCCCCCGGTTTCCGCCGCCAGACGGCCGTAGTCCGCGGCGATTTCCTCTGCGTCGGTGCCCCAATAGGTGTGGACGGCGACGCCGGCCGCTTTGGCGGTTTGAATGGCGATATCGGCCGCTTCGATATCTTCGTCGTCGGGGCGACCGTCGCCCCCTTCCAGGGGCCGGGCGCCGACGTAGAAAATCCCCCGGGTCGCCCCCATCCGCCAGTTGAAGCGATCGCAGAGTTCTTGAATGGTGCGGGCGACATTTTCCCGGGCATCCCCGCCGGCCAATTCGCCCCGGTGACGGCTGCGAATTTCGGCAGGGGGAACCCGGCACTCGCGGATCAGGTAATCCCGAACCGTGTGGTCGAACCGGCTTCGCGCCCAGGTTCCCCCGATGCCCAGCCACGTCACCCGCAGGTCACAGGGGGCGGCCTTTTGGATGTCGGCGATCGCCGTTTCGGCGATGTCGCTGAGTCCCCGGGCTTCCGGGCGCATCGAGGCGTCGGTGTCGATGACGACAATCAAATCCACCCGGTCGGTGGCCCGTCCCGTGGCGCAGGGGCGATCGGAGCAGATGACGGCGGGGGTTTCCGGGGGCGGGGGTTCGGCGGGTGCCGCCTCCCGGTCTGGTTCGGGCGCTTCGGGGGGCGCTTCGGCCATCCAGGGTTCCGCTTCCACGGGATAGGGGAGGGCGACGCCGACTTCCAATTTCAGTTCGTAGATGCGATGGCCGCCGCTGCCCCCCACGGCGATCAGGGTCAGGGTGTGTTCCCCCGCCGAAACCGGTCCGAGTCGCAGTTGGCTCTGGCGGGTCTGGTTGTCCCCCGCCCCCCAGATGCGGATCAAGAGGATGTCGTCGAGGAAGATGCGATCTTCTTCGGCCCCGTCGCGGTTGTAGAACAGGGTGAGCTCGCCCTCGCCGTAGTCTCGCCTCAGGTGGAAGTGGATGTTGAGGCGGTCGGTGGATGCCACCCCGGGCGGTTTTTGGGCGTCGGGGGCGGTGAGGATCTTGGGCAGGTTGGGATTGTTGACGGGGTCGGGGTCGGTGCCAACTCGGTAGTGATATTCGGGGGTCCAGATGCCCGGTTGGGGGAAGTTGAGCCGTCCCGGGGGGCCGCCGATTTGCCACAGCACGCCCGGATCGAGTTGGGGGACCCGGGGCTCGGCGGCGGCCGCGAAGTCCGGGTTGGAGACGGAGAGGGTGTCGAGGAAGGTTTCGGCCTGGCGGAATCCGGCGTTGAGGAGGTGTTCGATCAGATCCGGGTCGCGATCGAATTTGGAGGCGAAATCCAGTCCAGACCGGTGGGACGGGTCGATTTCGAGTTGGCGAATTTCGACGGGGGCAATTCCGGCCCGCACGCCGTTTAAAATCCCCTGCCGCAGCCAGCGGTTGGTGCGTTCGATGAACTGCAGGCTGTGATGGAGGGCGAGGTTTCCGGAGAGTTGGTCGCGCCGCTCCGAAATTTCTTGGGGCGTCCGGGGGATGTCCTCGCAGGTGCGGGGGTTGACCCGGATCACCCACAGTTCCTCGGGCCAGCGTGAGGGGGGGATGAGGTCGGGGTCCGCCAGGGGGAGGACGGGCGGGTTTTCGGCGAACAGGCCGTCCCAGTAGGCGGCGTCGCCGATTTCGACGGCTTTGAAGAGGTTGGGGATGGCGGCGGAGGCGAGGATGGCTTCGATCTCGATTTCTCCCCGCAGGGAGTCGAAGATTTTGGAGTCTCCAGACCGGACGTTCACCGAACCTAAAAATAAGCGGGGACTCGCGGTTCGGATTAGGTCGGGGAGTTGTTCAAAATTGATGTGCTTTTCGATCAGTTTTTTCAGGTCGAGATATTCTCGCCGCGGGGTCAAGGTCTGCCAAATTTGTTGCATTCCGCCCCACAAGTAGGGGTTCGAGGCGTAGCTGGGGATGATGCCTTTTTCGTAAAATCGGCAGGATTGGACGAGGAGGTAATTCAGGTATTGTTCCCACAGTTGGGTGGCTGAGTTGTCCTGCCAAAAGTCGAGCAATTCGCGGTCGGGTGGCACCGCCTCACTTTCACCGTTTTTGAGCAGTCCGTACCAGGCCAGGAGCGCGCACAGTCCGCCACCGGAGGTGCCACTGAGGCTGACGATTTCGTAGCGCGCGCCCACGTCGGATTGTAGGAATCGCCGCAGGACTCCGGCGGTAAAGGCGGCGTGGCTCCCCCCTCCCTGACAGGCGATCGCGATCTGGGTTTTTTTCCGGGTATTCATCTGGCTATTTTTCCTCTCGGTTGTTGAACGGAATTTTGACTCGTCCTCCCGGTTCTTTAGATGGGTGAAGGGGAACGGAGGAGCGACCGCCAAAATGGGCCGTGATGGCCGGTCGTTCCCGGGGTGCGATCGCCGTTTTTAGCCGTTTGAAGAAGGGCGGAGAGCGAACCCGTTTTTCGCTTCGGCATCCGCCGGGATGCGATCGCGTCCCGGGGGGCTTTCGATTCGGTACCCCGACGGGGATGCCCTGCCATTTTTCGGGCGAGATAACCCGCCACCGTGCGATCGCCGCCGGCGGTTGTCGGGGGTCAATTTTTCACGGTCTGTCCCGGGAGAAAAGCGACGGAAAAAAACATCCGGTAAAGCCAGCTCCATCTGGTTCTGAGCGGGCGATCGGGGGCGAAATCTGCTTGAGTTGACGGCGACTTTGGCTGGCATCACGTCAAACTCCTGGGAGGGTTGGAAGCTCCGTGATTGATCGCGGAGAGGAAAACCGACTCAAGCGGCTTTAGCCGCCAGCA
>NZ_JAJENU010000216.1:2500-5716 GCF_035615495.1 Lyngbya sp. CCY1209
TTTCACGGGCTCCGTGCTACTCGGGATGCGGCCGAGCCGTTCGGGCTTTCAACTACAGGACTTTCACCTTCTCTGGTGCAGTTTTCAACTGCTTCGTTTAGCCGTTCCGGTCTCTGATGGCCGTCCCACTACCCCCACCGGTAAACCGATGGGTTTAGGCTGTTTCCCGTTCGCTCACCGCTACTGAGGAAATCGCTTTTGCTTTCTCTTCCTCCGGCTACTAAGATGTTTCAGTTCACCGGGTTCGCTCGAACTGGCCTATGGATTCAGCCAGCCGTTGTTGGGTTGCCCCATTCGGATATCTTCGGCTCAATGCTTGCTTCCAGCTCCCCGAAGCCTTTCGTGGGTCGCCACGTCCTTCTTCGCCTCTGTGTGCCTAGGGATCCACCGTTAGCCCTTTGTAGCTTGACCACTACTTTTTGGGACTGTCTTTTTCGACGTTTTCCCTACACCTATGACTTTTCTCTATGCAGTTTTCAAGGTTCTGGCTGGAACTGATGTCCAGCTTCCTGACTCGGGAAGTGAATTCCACGATTGAGGAGCTGCACCGTTCGTTTTTTGGCAGTTGACGCTCTCCACTGTTTCTCCTGTTCATCTCATTGACGATTGGGAGAGTGGAGGTAAGCGGACTCGAACCGCTGACTTCTGCCGTGCAAAGGCAGCGCTCTACCAACTGAGCTATACCCCCAGTCCTCGGCTGAGGTGGGCCATCCTGGACTTGAACCAGGGACCTCACCCTTATCAGGGGTGCGCTCTAACCACCTGAGCTAATAGCCCATGTTCCGAACCCGATCATAGTTTGAAAGCTCTTTGACCGTCCCCCGTCCGACCTGAGGATGACCTCAAGATTCGGCTTTAAGTGATAGCGCGATTCTCGAAGTGGGTCTCCCTAAAAAGGAGGTGATCCAGCCACACCTTCCGGTACGGCTACCTTGTTACGACTTCACCCCAGTCATCAGCCCTGCCTTCGGCACCCTCCTCCGCGAACGGTTAGAGTAATGACTTCGGGCATGGCTAACTTCCATGGTGTGACGGGCGGTGTGTACAAGGCCCGGGAACGGATTCACCGCAGTATGCTGACCTGCGATTACTAGCGATTCCTCCTTCATGCAGGCGAGTTGCAGCCTGCAATCTGAACTGAGGAGAAGTTTCTGGGATTGGCTCGGACTCGCGTCTTGGCTACCCTTTGTCTTCCCCATTGTAGTACGTGTGTCGCCCAGGACGTAAGGGGCATGATGACTTGACGTCATCCCCACCTTCCTCCGGTTTGTCACCGGCAGTCTCCCTAAAGTGCCCAACTTAATGCTGGCAACTAAGGACGAGGGTTGCGCTCGTTGCGGGACTTAACCCAACATCTCACGACACGAGCTGACGACAGCCATGCACCACCTGTGTTCCGGCTCCCGAAGGCACCCCCGAGTTTCCCCGGGGTTCCGGACATGTCAAGCCCTGGTAAGGTTCTTCGCGTTGCATCGAATTAAACCACATACTCCACCGCTTGTGCGGGCCCCCGTCAATTCCTTTGAGTTTCACACTTGCGTGCGTACTCCCCAGGCGGGAGACTTAACGCGTTAGCTTCGGCACTGCCCGGGTCGATACAGGCAACACCTAGTCTCCATCGTTTACGGCTAGGACTACTGGGGTATCTAATCCCATTCGCTCCCCTAGCTTTCGTCCCTGAGTGTCAGTTGCGGCCCAGCAGAGCGCTTTCGCCACCGGTGTTCTTCCCGATCTCTACGCATTTCACCGCTACACCGGGAATTCCCTCTGCCCCTACCGCACTCTAGCTGTTCAGTTTCCACTGCCGGTCAGGAGTTGAGCCCCTGGTTTTGACAGCAGACTTGAACGGCCACCTGCGGACGCTTTACGCCCAATCATTCCGGATAACGCTTGCCTCCTCCGTATTACCGCGGCTGCTGGCACGGAGTTAGCCGAGGCTGATTCCTCAAGTACCGTCAGAACTTCTTCCTTGAGAAAAGGGGTTTACAACCCAAGAGCCTTCCTCCCCCACGCGGTCTTGCTCCGTCAGGCTTGCGCCCATTGCGGAAAATTCCCCACTGCTGCCTCCCGTAGGAGTCTGGGCCGTGTCTCAGTCCCAGTGTGGCTGATCGTCCTCTCAGACCAGCTACTGATCGTCGCCTTGGTGGGCTTTTACCCCCCCAACTAGCTAATCAGACGCGAGCTCATCTCCAGGCGATTAATCGTTTCACCTTGCGGCTCATCCGGGATTAGCAGAAGTTTCCCTCTGTTGTCCCCGTCCTGGAGGCAGATTCTCACGCGTTACTCACCCGTCCGCCACTAGCTCCGAAGAGCCCGTTCGACTTGCATGTGTTAAGCAGACCGCCAGCGTTCATCCTGAGCCAGGATCAAACTCTCCGTGGTGTGAACTCGAAAGTCCACCTTTTGAGCGATGAGTTCGGCTTGCTTTTTCCGAACTCCTGGCTTAGAATCGAGTCATCTCTCAGCGAGCTGAAAGCGACTCTTAATTTTGTTGACCCGGGGTGGTCATTAAGCTTTCAAACTATTGATTTGTCTAGGTTCGGGCGCTGTCCGGTTCGTTGCCTCTCCGTCGAGCGCATTTACCAATGTAGCCGAACCCTATGGGATTGTCAACACTTTTTGGGAAAATTTTTGATTTTTTTTGCGGGCGACAGCCGCAACGCCCTCCCAACAGGGGTTTCGCCTCGAAATTTTTTTTTGACTTTTGGGGGATGATGTCTCCTTCCACGGAGTGGACGCCCCCCGGAAGACTGAAATGGGACTCCGGGGACGGGGCGAGTCGGACGGGGTCAGTTGGGCCGGGGACTCGGGGGCGATCGCAGCATATATATATCCGGGGGTAAGGGTGGGGGACTCGGGAAGGATCTAAGCCCAACAACTTATAAGAAATGGTAGGGGGGCAGCGCCGGGCTGAGATTGAGCTCCCAGGCACTCATATTCTGTTGCTGTTGATGCCACCACTCGATCAGGGTCGATTCCCTCTCGCGGGGGATGAGTATGTAAATGCGTTCCGTCCCAGCTTGGGGTGGGACTCTCACCCAGTTGGGGTAGGTGTGGCCGATCGCATCGAGAAATTGTTGCCACTCCCGGGTTTGTTGCCGTTGGTAGTCGAGTTGCTGTTGGTGGCGGCGCTTTTTTTCCAAAAAGTAGGCCCGCCCTTGGCTCGGCTCCGGTTCCGTCGGTGGCTCCGGCCGAACGTAGTCTCGGGGAACTCCC
>NZ_JAJENU010000217.1:0-18623 GCF_035615495.1 Lyngbya sp. CCY1209
CGGACGAATCGCGGCTGTTGCGGGGGCGGGCTTTAAAAGATGCACAAATTTGGGCGATCGGAAAAAGTTTGAGCGATTTGGACTATCAGTTTTTGGCGACTTCGGTGGAACTGGACAGAAAAGAGCTACAAAAAGTGGTGGAAGTCGAACGCGCCCGAGAAATTGAAGCCCGACTGCGACAAGAACGAAAAGTCGCCAAATTGCAGCGGTTACTTTTGGCCGTCCTCGCCGTCGGCTTTGTCGCGGCTTTGGGGATGAGCCTATTTGCCCGCCGGCAATACCGACGGGCGAGAATCAGCGAAATTATCGCCCTCGCTTCTTCTTCTCAAGGTTTATTGGCCTCCGACAATCAGTTAAAGGCGATGTTAGATGCCATCAAAGCCCGACGCCGGGTCAACGATTTGGGCGGAGTCGATCGCAACATCGAAGAACAGGTGGAAATTGCACTGACACGGGCGATTTATGGAAGCAACGAGTTCAATCAATTGATCGGCCATCAAGGTAGCGTTTTGGGTGTCGATATCAGCCCGGATGGAAAGTCGATCGCCACCGCCAGCCAAGATCGAACCGTCAAAATTTGGCGGTCTGACGGCCAATTGCTCGAAACTCTACCCCATTCGGCGACGGTTTTTCGGGTCACTTTCAGTCCGGATGGAAAGTCTTTAGTTTCCGGGAGTTTGGATGGCACGGTCAAACTGTGGAGTACCGATGGCAAACTGTTGCAAAATATCCCCGCCCACGACGCCGCCGTTTGGGGAGTGGCATTCAGTCCCGACGGCCAAACGATCGCGTCGGCCAGCAGCGATCGCACCGCCAAGTTATGGCGAAAAGATGGTCGGTTATTAACCACTTTAAAAGGACACGAACGGGCCGTTTGGAATGTCGCCTTCGATGCCACCGGTCAAATCGTCGCCTCCGCCGGGGTCGATAACGCCGTCAAACTCTGGAGCCTCGACGGCCAACTGTTGAAAACCCTGGCCGGACATGAAGCGCCGGTTTGGGATGTCGCGTTTTGCCAGAAAACCAATTTACTGGTGTCGGCCAGTTCGGATCGGACGGCGAAACTGTGGCGATTAGATGGAACTTTGCTCAGAACTTTTCGGGGACAAGAAGCCATGAGCGGCGTCGATTGCAGCGAAAATGGCCAATATATTGCCACCGGCGGTCAAGATAATGTCATCCACATTTGGCAATCCGACGGAACGTTACTCCAGATTTTAAAAAAACATCTGGTTCCGGATGTCGTCTTGAGTGCCGACGGATTGATGGTGGCTTCGGCCAGCGAAGATGGCACCGTCAAACTTTGGCGAAGCAACAAAGCGTTTTCGAGGCCACTTTACGGCCACGAGGATACGGTTTGGGATATCGCCGTGAGTCCCGACGGTCAGTTGATCGCCAGCGCCGGCGATCCGCACCTCCGACTGTGGGGGAGCGACGGGACGTTTTTGCAGGCGATCGACAGTGCACGGCGGCGGGTTCGCTCCGTCGCTTTTGCCCCCCACGAACCCACCGCGATCGTCGGTACGAATAAACCCACGGTCGAAATTTGGGATTTGGGCGATCTGGCGAAAGTCCGACCCCGACCCCTCAAAATATTGACCGAACATCAGGCTGCAGTTTTTGCGATCGCCGTCAGCCCCGACGGCCAAATTTTTGCTTCTGGCGGAGATGACAAAACGATTAAATTGTGGAGTATGGATGGCGAATTGCTGCACAGTTTTTCGGCCCACGACGGGCGGATTTGGAAATTGGCCTTCAGCCCCGACGGTCAAATTCTCGCTTCCGCCAGCGAAGATGGGACGGTGAAATTGTGGCAACCCGACGGTAAGCCCGTTGCCGAGCTCGACCGTGGAGGGGGGGCGATCTGGGGCTTGGCTTTTCATCCCCGAGGAAATTTGATGGTTTCTGCGAGTCGGGACGATACTTTGACCTTCTGGAAATTAGATGGTGGCGATGCCACTTTCATCAAGACCGTCACAGCTCGGAGTAAGGGATTGACGCGAGTCGCCTTCAGCCCGGACGGTCAAATTATCGCGACGGCCGGCCTGGATAATACGGTGAAATTGTGGGATCTAGACGGCGAGTTCCTGAACGTATTGCCCGGACATGAAGCCATCGTGACCAGTGTCACATTTACCGCCGACGGTCGCTCTTTAGTTGCCGGCGCCCACAATCAGAAGATGATTTTATGGGATTTAGAAAAAATTGAAACGCTAAACAAGCTCGAATATGCCTGCGACTGGGTGCGGGATTACCTGCGGACGAATGTTGAAGTTGAAGGGAGCGATCGCAACCTGTGTAAAAATGTCGGAAATTGAGAAAATGTGAGTTTTCAGCCCCGAGGCTCAGAAAAGATATCAAAAAAACTCAATCGAAACGGTCAAGATCTCGACCCCAATTCCGAGTCGGAACAATCCGAACAGACGAGTTCGCACAGTCGCGATAACGTCGTCACCCGTTCCCGATGAATGGGAGTAAACCACTCCACATCAATCACCATCACCTCCAACGTCCCGGCGATGGGGTCCAGACAGATCCCCGCCGCCCGGGTTTCGTCGATTTGAGTCGTCCAGCACTCCACCCCGTCGAGGCGATCGATCTGACCCCGGCGGGCCAAATCGATCAGGCGTCGGGCCTTCGGGTCGGTCTGGTGCCTGTCCGCCATCGACAGGGCGCGATCGACCCGACTTTCCAGGGGCTCCGGTTCCCATCCCTTCGCTTCGGCGAGTCGATAAATCAACCCCAGTTCAATCTCCCCAAATTTAGCGGACAACGGAAGTTCTTCCAAGGTTCCATCCGGCCCGATATAGGTTTTTGTGGATGTAGTCATCACGATCATATTTCCCTCCTGGATGAGGTGCGGTCACATCTTTCAGTGTATAAATCATCTCAGGAGTGAATGAAAAATTCAGTGATTTTTCGGATGAACTTGGGTGAGATTGGGGGCGATTTTGAGTGAGAATATGCAGATCCATCGGAGACAAAATACACCGAATCGAGGTGATCTCGATCGCCGATCCGAGTCCCGGGAAAGAACCCGCCGGCCTATATAGCGCGGTGCGCGGTCAAATCCCATCCCGTTGTTGCGCTTAAGCCACCTCAGAAGCGCCCCAGCGCAACAACAAATTGTCGTTGTTGGGCTTTAGCCCCTCGGCCACCGCCGTACCCCCCGCCAGATCTCGCCGATCCACAACACCGGGGAGGTGGCGCCGATAATCACCAGCCAATCCGTCAAAGACAGGGGAACGGTGCGGAAAATGGAGCCGCCGAACTCGACAATCAGAATTTGGCCGACCAAAATCGCCCCGGCGATCGCCACAAAGCTAGGATTTTTGAACAACTGAGACAGGGCCGAATCCGTCCCCCCAAAACACTTGGCGTTGAACAAATTCCAGAATTGCAACATCACGAAACTGGTAAAAAACAAAGACAATTCGTAGGGCGTAACCAAACCATCCCGTTGAATATAGAACAGAAAACCGACCAAAATAACCAAAAACAGAGGCGCGACGGTAAAGATACCCGTCGCCATTTCCTTGGAAATAATGAACGCTTTCGGATCGCGGGGCGGCACTTCCATCACCTGTTCGTTGGGAGGTTCCGTCGCCAAAGCCAGCGCCGCAAACGTATCCATGATCAAATTCACCCACAACAACTGCGTCACCGTGAAGGGCAAATTGATGCCGATGAACGGACCCAACAAAGCGATCGCGCAGGCCGCCACATTAATTGTCAGTTGAAACAAGATAAACTTTTGGATGTTCTGATAGAGCGATCGCCCCCACAACACCGCCTGTTTAACGCTGCGGAAGGAGTCATCCAACAAAATAATATCGCTGGCTTCCTTCGCCACAAAAGTCCCGCTCCCCATCGCCAGCCCCACCTGGGCCTGGTTGAGGGCCGCCGCGTCGTTGGTCCCGTCCCCCGTCACGGCCACCACCTCCCCCTGGGCCTGCAACAGTTGCACGATCCGCTGCTTGTCCTGGGGGCGAGCCCGGCCGATGACCCGGGCTTTTTTCAGGGCGACGGTGGCCTCGGCGTCGGAGAGTTTCCGCAGTTGGGCGCCGGTGATGTAAGCCTCCCGGGTATCATTTTCGTCGATAATGCCGATCTGACTGGCAATCTGCGCCGCCGTCAGCAAACTGTCCCCGGTGATCATCTTGATGTCGATCCCGGCCCGCTGGCACTGCCGCACCGCCTCGGGGACTTCCGGACGCACCGGATCGGCAATGGACACAAAACCCAGCCAGACGAGATCTTCGTGTTCTTCCAATTTCAGGGTGTGGCTCTCGGGGGTCGGTTCGGGGACGTAGGCAAACCCCAAGGTTCGCATTCCCTCGGCGTCGCAGTTTTTCAACTCCTGGGCGATAAATCGCAGGGTGGAGGGGTCGAGGGGGGTAATTTGTCCCTCTTTCAAATAGGAATAGCAGTGGGAGAGCAAAATTTCCGGGGCGCCCTTGACGTGCAGGATGTCGCGATCGCAACCTGGCGACCTCCCCAGGGTGGTCATGTATTTGCGATCGGGGGTAAAGGCCAGTTGGTGGCTGACGACGAAACGCTCCCGCTTCTCGATATAGTCGATCTGCTGGTCTTCCAACCACAGCAACAGGGCCGCCTCCGTGGGATTCCCGATCGCCTTCGGAAGTTCCCCCGGGTGCCGCTCCAAATGGGCCGTGCTGTTGGCCGCCATCGCTTCGACGATCAAATCCCCGGGGCGATCGGAGGCCAGACAGGGGCAGTTCACCTCCCGCACCCGCATCTGATTCAACGTCAGCGTCCCGGTTTTGTCGGAACAGATCACCGTTGCGGCGCCGATGGTTTCGCAGGCGTGCATCCGCCGCACCAGGTTATTTTGTTTCGCCATCTTCCTCATGCTGTAGGCCAAGCTGAGGGTGACGCTGAGGGCGAGTCCTTCCGGGACGGCCACCACGATCACGGCCACGGCGATCATGAAGTAGGTGAGGAACTCCCCTGCCACCTGCGCCGGAATCCAGTCCCCCGGATTGGCGGGAATCCAGCCGAGCCCGTATCCCAGTCCGACACCCGACCCGAAGGCTAACAGGCCTAGGAGGGCGGATTTGAGCCATGCGATCGCGCCGTTATTGTCCAGCCATTCCGGGGGTTCCGCGTCCCTCCCTGCCAGTTCCAAGCCGTCGTAGACGATGGGAAGCCAAACCCGGGTCAGGGTGATTAACAAACTGACCGCCAGGAAGCCGACGATGTACCACTGTCCGGCACTCAGGGGGAGTTGTCCGGTTATCGCCCCCCGCAGCACCAAGGCGATGTCGATCAAAACCGCGATCGCCAGTCCCAACACCCCGATCAGCCGGCTGAGGCGATCGAGTTGTTGATTCAGGGGGGTTTCCACCTCCGTCATCTCGGACACCGATCGCGCCGTCTGCCCGATTTCCGTGCGATCGCCCACCGCCGTCACTTCCAGGGTTCCGTGTCCGTCCGTCACCACCGTCCCCCGCAAGACGCGATCGGGGGGGTAGGCCGCATCTTCCGTTTCCTCCCCCTTCCCGACGGCGACTTTTTCCACCGCCTCCGCCTCCCCCGTCAGGTTCGCCTCGTTCACCCGCAGGGACACCGCCTCCAAAACCCGACAGTCCGCCGGAATTTCGTCCCCGAGTTCGATCAGGACGATATCCCCCACCACCAGATCTTTTTTGGGCACGGTGGTGAAACTCTCCTCCCGCATCACCTTGATGGGTACTTCGTCGTTCATGCGGTTGAGGATGTCGAATTCCTGGTTCGCTTTATATTCGTTCAAAAACGCCACGGTCGTGGCCAGGGCGATCGCCGCCACGATCCCGAAACCTTCGATATAATCCCCCTCGACGGTTCCCAGACCGATGGCGACCACCGCCGCCACGATCAAAATCCGGATCACCGGATCGTCAAATTTTTCTAAAAATTGCCGCCAAGCCGGATCGCGTTCTGGGGGGGTGAGGATGTTGTCGCCGTGGGTCTGGCGACTCACTTCCACCTCGGCGGCTGTCAATCCCGTCAAAGGATTCATTTTCTTTTGGGGGTCGTGGGTGATGGTCATTCGCAAATCTCCTGTGTTGGCCTCGGATCGCACCAATCGCCGGTGGCACGTTTCGTTCCCAGAGTTGATGCTTCTCAGGATCGATCAATACTTCGGATCGTATCTAACTCATATTTTCTCTCAGTCGGCCGGATGGCGCTCTCGGATTCCCAATTTTTCGGATATCGGACGAGATGCCCCAGCCGAAATCCTCCCCGGCCCGCCTTTTCGGACGGCTTTCAGTTGCGGAAGAACTGGATAAGTGAGAATACTCAGTTTGTTTCGGAGATAGATTCAAAAATTGAGGCAATTTTCAGCTATCATTTTAAGATAGCATAAATCGACCCAAAACCGAATTCATCCGGGTTATAAATCACCGTTATTATCCGATCTTAAATGTAAAATTTACGCCGATATTTGATTTTTTATTCCTACATGATATCCACAGTATCCCCCCACCAAACATCTATCCGATGACCGAATTTGAGCCGCCGCCGAGACCCACAAACCTCAACAACGAACTGGCAAAAGAACGCAACCGCGCCGCCGCCGAACGCACGTTGATGGCCTGGATTCGCACCTGTCTGGCCCTGATCGGATTCGGCTTCGGAATCGATCGCGTCGTCACCGTCCTCGATGCCGGAACGGGCGACAATCACATCGAACCCCTGCTGCTGTCCCGCTTTCTCGGTCTGGCTTTCATCGCTTTAGGAACCATCGCATTACTCGCCGCCTCCCTCGACCACCGCCGGGAACTCAAACGAATTCGCCGCGATGACTACCTCTACACCCCGAGAACCTCCCAAGCCCTCTCCGTCGCCGTCATTCTCGCCTTTTTAGGAGTTGTCGCATTCTTCGGAATTGTACTCGGTGCACTATTAGATTAAAACCCGTTGTTGGGATGGGAGCCCCCCAAAGCGCTGAAGCGCAACAACGTATAAAATAAAAAAAGGGGCTTCAAGCCCCGGATTTTCTTCGCTTTCGCCAAAGGTGCGATCGCGCCACTTTTCCCAATTGTTTTAAGCCAGACTGTAAATTAAGGCGGGAATAATTCCGGCGATAAACTGAAGCAGGAAAATCGCGATAATTGGAGAAAAGTCGATACCGCCCAAGGGAGGAATGAAAGAGCGGAAAACATTCAGATAGGGGTCTGTCAATTGGGGGATAACCGACAGCGGCCCCTCGTACATATTGACGTTGGGAAACCAGCTCAGGAGGATTCTAATGAAAATTAGAACCATATAAATTTGAAAGAATGTTGCAAGTGTGTTTGCCAGTAAGGCTAGTGGCCCCATTGTTGAACTCATAGGTATTACGGATTCTGGTTGCTAGTTTATAAAATTCTCCCAACAGTGTATCACATTTTGCCGAGATGTCCCGGCATCAGGACTCTTCCTGTGGTGAGGACTCCTGGGGTTCCGCCGCGATCGTGCCGTTCATCCCCCCCAGTTGCAGACGTACATCGTCGATCGCCTGATTGAGTTGGGCGATTTTATCTTCCAGGTTCAACCGGGCCGTCTCCACATTCTCCGGCGTCAGCTTATCCTCTTTATTGCGGTTCCGCTTACCCTCCAAGAGCGGTTCGCCGGAACCCTCCCCCGACCCGGACTGTCGGGAAGACAGGACGACCCCCAACACACCACCCACCAGACCCCCCAGGGTCGCCCCCAGGATCAATCCACTCGTAAATCCTTCTCGATTGCTCATTGCCTATCACCTATTACCCATTACCTATTACCTATTACCGATTCCCCATCCCCTCCCCCCGACTCCCGACTCCCAACTCCCGACTCCCACCTTATTCCCTCCCCCCGACTCCCGACTCCCAACTCCCGACTCCCGCCTTCAAGTGCCGAACGTGCGATCGCCCGCATCCCCCAACCCCGGCACGATAAACCCCCTGTCGTTGAGGCCCTCGTCGATGATCGCCGTGTAAATCCGCAGGCTGGGATACGTCTCGCTGAGGATCTGCAACGCTTGGGGTGCGGCCACCACGGAGACGATCCGCATCAGGCCGACATCGATCCCCCGCTGGGTCAATTCTTTCATCGTCGCCGCGATCGTCCCCCCGGTCGCCAGCATCGGTTCGCTGATAATCAGTCGCGTTTGGGGGTCGAACGTCTCCGGCAGTTTGTTGAGATAACAACTGACTTCCAGGGTTTCCTCGTCCCGCACCATCCCCAGGTGGTACACCGACGCCAGGGGCACCACGCTCTGAATCCCCTCCATCAGGGCCAACCCCGCCCGCAGGATCGGCACCACCACCATCGGCACTTCCGGGTTAATATAGGTTGCCGGACATTCGGTCAGGGGCGTCTGCACCGTGGCATCCACCGTGGAAAACCATTCCCGCGTCGCCTCGTAAGTCAGCCACCGCCCCAGTTCGGTCATGGCGCTCCGGAACAGGGCCGGCGGCGTGGAGACATCGCGGGCGATCGCCAGCCAGTGCTTGATCAGGGGATGGGGGGGAACGTAAACGCGCAGTTGCAAGGTCATCGAAATCGTCGCAAAATCAGTAAAAATCGGGAGTCGGGAATCGGGAGTCGGGAGCAGGGGAGGCAGGGGGGCAGAGGAGGCAGAGGAGGCAGGGGAGGCAATTTCTTCCTCCGCTCCCTCCGCTCCCTCCGCTTCCCCCACACCCTACACCCTACACCCCACACCCTAAATATCATACCCCCCCACCTCCCCCGGCAGAGTTTTAAGAAATGTTGCGAAGTAATTGACAATTATTTTTAACAACACTATAGTGATTATCAGTGTTCTCCTCTCAAAGGATCGGCAGACGGGGGCGGTTGTTCGTAACGAAACCGTTCCCGCATTTCTTATGGGGGGGGCGATCGCACCTCGGTCGCGATCGAACTGTCGCCTCTGAACTTCATGGGAACCTGGGGAAGCGTTAAACTGTAAAGTCAGGAAATTCACCGAAGAGAGTCGATCCGATGCCTGTTTCTACCCCATCCGAGTCCTTCGCCGACGAGCCCCTGCCGACCCGAGATTTTGATGCGATCGTCATCGGTTCCGGTATCGGGGGATTGGTCACGGCCACGCAACTCGCGGCCAAAGGCGCCGCCGTGCTGGTGCTCGAAAGCTACATCATCCCCGGCGGTAGTTCGGGCTACTTCGATCGCGAGGGATACCGATTCGACGTCGGGGCCTCGATGATTTTCGGGTTCGGTGACAAAGGCACCACCAACCTGCTCACCCGCGCCCTGGATGCCGTGAACGTCGAGTTGGAGACGATTCCCGACCCGGTGCAGATTCACTACCACCTGCCCGGGGGGCTGGAGGTGAGGGTCCACCGAGATTATGAGAAATTTTTGCAAGAACTGGGCGAAAAATTTCCCCACGAGCGGGGCGGAATTCGTAAGTTTTATGACGAATGTTGGCAAGTCTTCAACTGTCTCAACGCGATGGAACTCCTCTCATTGGAGGAACCGCGCTATTTGATGCGGGTTTTCTTCCAGAACCCCGGCGCCTGTTTGGGGTTAGTGCAGTATCTCCCCCAAAACGTCGGGGAAGTCGCCAAACGCCACATCAGCGACCCGGATCTTCTCAAATTCATCGATATCGAGTGCTACTGTTGGTCCGTCGTCCCCGCCGACCTGACCCCGATGATCAACGCCGGGATGGTGTTTTCCGACCGCCACTATGGCGGCATCAACTACCCGAAGGGTGGCGTGGGGCAGATCGCCCAAAAACTGGCGGACGGCTTGGAAAAAGCCGGGGGCACGATCCGATACAAGGCACGAGTCAAACGGATTGTCATCGAAAATGGTCGGGCCGTGGGGGTGGAACTGACCGACGGCAGCGTTTACAAGGCCCGCCGCGTCGTCTCCAACGCCACCCACTGGGACACCTTCGGGAAACTCCTCCCGGCCGAGATGATGCCAACCTCGGAGAAGAAATGGCGGAAACGCTATCAGAAATCCCCCAGTTTTTTGAGCCTGCATTTGGGGGTGGAGGCGTCCGTACTGCCGCCGGGAACGGAATGCCACCACATCGTTTTAGAAGATTGGGAGAAAATGGAGGAACCGGAGGGGACAATTTTCGTGTCAATTCCCACCCTCCTCGACCCGGATTTAGCGCCGGAAGGATACCACATCATCCACACCTTTACCCCCAGTTGGATCGACGACTGGAAAAATCTTTCGGCATCGGAATATGAGGAAAAGAAAGAAGAGGCGGCTGGTCGAATTATCGATCGCCTGGAAACGATTTTCCCCGGTTTAGATGCGGGTTTGGACTATATGGAAGTGGGCACGGCGCGATCGCACCGCCGCTTTCTCAACCGGGAAGATGGCACCTACGGACCGATTCCCCGGCGGCAGTTGCGGGGACTGTTGGGAATGCCCTTCAACCGGACGGCGATTCCGGGTTTGTACTGCGTCGGAGACAGCACGTTTCCGGGACAGGGACTCAATGCGGTGGCGTTTTCGGGGTTCGCCTGCGCTCATCGGATCGCGGTGGATTTGGGGTTGAAATGAGGGATTGGGGTTCTCGGTTTTGCTGAAGAACCTCCTTTTAAAAAGAACCACAGAGACACAGAGGACACAGAGAGGAATTGACAAGCCGTTTCCGATTACATTTGTCAATTGTAGGGTGCGTTCCCGACTCTCACCTCCCGATTTGAGCGATGATGGGTGATTGGGAACGCACCCTGCACTGAGTTTATGCGGTCGTGGTCGCTTCGTAGCGGCTGGTCAACTTGTCGAGTTGTTTCACCAACAAGCTGAGGAACAGCCCCACGTCCGTCACCACGCCGGTGGACTCCACCGAACCGCGATCGCTCAGTTTCGTCACCACGGCGGGGTTGATGTCCACGCAGACCATTTTCACCCCCGATGGCGTCATGTTGCCCACGCCGATGGAATGCAGCATGGTGGACAGCATCAGGATCATATCTGCACCCGCAATCAACTCGCTGTAGTGCTGTTGGGCTTTGATCAGGTCCATTTCGGTGTCCGGCAGGGGGCCGTCATCCCGGATCGATCCCGCCAGGGAGAAGGGGACATCATTGCGGACGCACTCGTACATGATGCCGCTGGTGATGATTCCCTGTTCTACCGCATTGGCGATACTGCCGCAGCGACGGATGGCGTTGATCACCTTCAAATGGTGGCGGTGTCCGCCCTTGACGGCGACGCCCTGTTTCATGTCCACGCCGAGGGAGGTGCCCATTACCGACTGTTCGATATCGTGGACGGCGATCGCATTTCCCCCCAACAGGGCTTGGATGTAGCCCTCGCGGATCAGGTGTCCGAGGTGTTGGGAACCGCCGGTATGGATCACCACCGGGCCGGCCGTTACCACAACTTTACCACCCCGATCGCGGATGCGGCGCATTTCCCAGGCCACCTGTTCCACGATCAACTCAACCCGGCGTTCGCTGGAAACCCCCGCCGACATGAAGCTGAATTCCTGGCTGTTGCGCTGTTCGCGGGACTCGGTTTTGCGGACGGTACGGATGCCGAAGACATCCACGACCACTTTTTCGCCCACTTCCAGATCTCGCAGCAACTTGCAGCGGGCGATCGGGCCGTCGGGTCCCTCGGTAACGGCGATCGCGGCGTCCATGCGCTGGTTCTGGACCCTCACCCACTCGCCACCGATCCGCACTTGGGTGGGATAGATGGTGGTGACATAGAAATCGTCGGGGCTGACGCCGTGCTGGTGGACGAGTTCGAGTTTGGCATCTTGGACATCCTCTTCCAGGGATACCGCCCCGATGTCAATTAATTGACTCATAATCTCTTCCATCACCTCGTGGGAGGGGGCCGAGATTCTAATTTGGGCCGAGGAGGTGCTTTGGCGTTGTTCTCCCAAATTGAAATTCTGTACCTGGAAGCTGCCGCCGCCTTCGACGACCAAATCTAAGGCCCGATTGATCAGGCCCGCATCTAATAAGTGGCCTTGCAGGCAAACCGTCCGGCTTTCGAGTTGAGTCGCGGCGTGGCGATCTTCGAGGATGGGTTCTGTTACCCGCAGGGTGAGGCATTTTGCCGCCCCCCCCGCTTTCAGGAATTCCGTCAGCGGCGTCTCAATGACGTTGAAGCCGACTTCGGACAACCGCGCTTTCAGGTTGTCGCTGGCTTTGTTCATGATCACCGTCTGGTTGATGTTGACGGCGTTGCAAGCGAAATTGACCGCATCCGGTTCGTCGATCGCGATCCGCTTGTGTTCGGGGATTCGCATTTCGATCAGGCGGTTGGAGTAGGAGTCGAAGGCGGGGGGGTAGTACAGCAAATACCCGCCGGTGAGGGGACAGAAGCAGGTGTCGAGGTGGTAGAAGCGATCGTCCATCAGCCGCAGGGAGAGCACTTCGATATCCAGCCATTCCGCCAGTAGGGGGTGGGAGTCGAGTTCCGAACGGAAGCCGTATCCCGCCCACAGATAGCGCCCTTCGCGATCTAATAGGGCATCCCCGGCGCCTTCAAAGGGCAGGTCCTTGGGGAGTTCGTGAACCGTGAACCCCTGGCTTTCAAACCAGGCTTTGAAGTGGGGTTCTTCTCCCTGGCGTTCCTTGTGGTAGAAGCGACTCAGGACCACGGTTTTATCCAACACCAGTCCGGCGTTGGCGGTGAAAACCATGTCGGGCCAGCCTTTCTGGGGATCGACGCGATCGACGATCGCATGATCTTTGATAACGTGGTAGAGTTTCTGCCACTGTTCGACGGCGCGATCGGAGGAGGATTTGTGAATGTTCCCCTCCATCCACGGGTTGATCACATAGTCCACGTCGTAGTGGTCGGGGGAGCACATGAGAAAGCGAATCGGATCAGTCATAATTGAAGTTAAAAATTGATGTAGACGCTACAGATGCCGGAGACGGAGATTCGGATCGCCGAATGGCAAAACCCACCCCTACAGCCGAGAAGTGGGATATTTCAGTCTAACCAAGCCAACATATTATCTTACCACGGCGGGACACTTTGCCGGATGCGACGGAAAATGAAACGCCCGGTTCTGAGGGTTGAGGACATATCAGGATTTGGCGGCTTTTGAGAGCGATCGCATCTGATTGGAGTGACACCTTATGCTAGAAACAGTCAAAATCGAAGGTTTTCGCTGCTTTCGCACATTTGAATTAAAGAAATTGGGCCGATTGAATTTGCTGGTCGGTACGAATAACAGTGGCAAAACATCGATATTGGAAGCCATTCAAATCCTTTGTTCTCGGACGAATCTAGAACCCCTCGCCCAAGCCATGAGCGATCGGGGAGAGTATTTTATCAGCGAAGAACAGGGAAGGGGACGAGAATTTGATATTCGACATTTATTCAACGGACACGAAATCAATTGTAAAAAAGATTGAATTTTGATTGATATTTTGATAAAATATAGAGTCGTCATAAATAACAATAAAAGATGAGTTATTCCGTGTTAGATCTATTTTCGGGTGCGGGTGGATTTAGTTTGGGTTTTCAGTGGGCCGGTGCCGAGATAGTTGGTGCGATCGAAAGCGATCGCTGGGCTGGCGAGACATTTCAGTTTAATCATCCGAATGCCGCGATCGCGCAAGGTGACATTGCCACAATTACGAAAGCACCTCTGCCAGTACAATCAAATTGGCAATGCCGTCCCGCCGTTGATGGCAAAAGCGATCGCGGAAAATATCCTGAATCAGTTGTGAGTCAATATGTTCGTCCACGGGAATAATATCAGTCAAAAAGAAAACCATCGAACCAAATATAGAAAAGTTTGAGTTGTCGCACCGGTTCGGGAATCATTAATTCGCCGGTTTCTTCCAAGTTAACGGTGTATTCTTTGGGCAAATTAGACATGGGTATATAATCCGAATAAGATACTGTTAAATTTCCATTATTGGCGACGGTCGCAATTCAATATAAAAATTGTAGCAATATTGAAGCCAATTTTGATTTTCTTGATGAATTATTTTGCGTTCGCTTCGCCTTGCAGTTATTCCAAAAATATGATAGAATGATAAATGTCTTCTCGACGATCTAGGGGATTCAGCCCAAAAGTCATAAATTTTAAAGAGAATCACTTTAAATAATTTAACTTTAATTCAGTTAAAACTATGAAAATAATCCAAACAAAAGCGACCCTAAAAAACGGAGAATTGTTTCTCAATAAAGCCATTGATGACCTCCCGCAAGATGAGCGGGAGGTTGAAGTTGTGATTCTTTTTAAAGAACCGCACGAAGAAGCTGATTTTGACCGAGTGAGGGCGGAAATGCAAGCCGGGTTTAAAGAAGCGGGCATCGAAACTCGCGAACAAGTTTTGGAACTCATCCGAGATGTCAAGCAAGAAATGTTTCGAGAACGGCGGTAATGCAGCGAATCTTTTTAGATACAAATGTTTATATTCTGGCTCAATTAAATCCCCGTTCCAATGAAGAAGCAATTCTCAGAAAATTGGGATTTTATGATGCTCAACGACGGTCTTCCATTCAAGTTATTATATCCCAAGAACTGATCGAGCAAATTTTACGAGTCTGCAAGAGAATTCAGAATAAAGACTGGGGGGCGAAAATCGTCGATCAAATTTGGCAGAACCTCAACTGCTTGTTTGTCCCCGAAACTGAGGACTTAAAAGCAGAAGCAGAGCAAATTTTGACCGATCAGTTAATCCCAACCGAAGATATTTTTATTTACCTGACGGCAAAGTACGGACAAGCCGACTGTTTTGTTTCGGCCAATCGAAAATTAATTCAAACCATTGCCGACTTTCCCTGTTTCACGCCCGAGGATTTTGTACAGCACTTTCTGACGATTTAAGCAAACTCATTTCTGCTAAACCTGAACCTCCTCCAGGGCACCCTGCATTGTATCCAGCCATTCAATTAAAGATTCGAGCTGTCTTGCCGCCGTCGAAATACCCAAGCCGCGCACTCTCACTTTACCCCGGCCGTACACGAAGCGCGATCGCAAATGTTCCGGTAAATTTTGTTCCAATAACTTCCATGCCGGTTCCTCCATCGGCGTCTCCAAAGCGATATCGCGATCGCCCTCCGGTTTGATACGAGAAAAGCCCAACTTTTTGGCGATCTGTTTCAACTCCATCACCCGAATTAACTGCTTGGCGGGGGTAGGAATTGGGCCGTAGCGATCGCCCCAATCTTCCTCGATCCGACTCAATTCTTCGCGATCGTGACAGGACGCCACCGATCGATAGGCGCTCATTTTCTGATCCAAATCGGGGATATAATCAGAAGGGATAAACGCCGTCAACCGCAGGTCGATTTGGGTGTCGTCCACCTGGGGAATCTCCTGTCCGCGAACCTCCCGGATCGCCTCTTCCAGCATTTCGGTATACAGATCGAAACCGATCGCCTCCATCTGACCCGACTGCTGCGCCCCCAGGATATCACCCGCCCCGCGAATTTCCAAATCCCGCATCGCCAACTGATAACCCGAACCCAACTGGGTGAACTCCTGCAGAGCCCGCAGCCGCTTTCTGGCATCCTCCGTCAAAGCCGCCCTCCCGTCCGCCCCGATGGGGTAAAATAGCCATGCGTGGGCCTGTACCCCCGCCCGTCCGACGCGGCCCCGCAGTTGGTACAATTGTGCTAAACCGAACTTTTGGGCATCTTCAATTAAAATCGTATTCACCCTCGGAATATCCAGTCCCGATTCGATAATTGTGGTACAAACTAATATATCCGCTTCCCCGGCGCCGAATGTCAGCATAATTGACTCCAATTCTCCGGCGTCCATCTGTCCGTGGGCGATCGCCAATCTCGCACTCGGAACCATCTCCCGAATTAGGGCCGATTTCTCCTCGATTCCCTCGATGCGGGGCACCACATAAAACACCTGCCCCCCCCGATCTAACTCCTGACGAATAGCCGTGCGGATGGTTTCGGGATTGTAGGGAGATAAATGGGTTTGGATGGGACGGCGGGAGGGTGGCGGAGTCGTAATTAAGCTCATTTCCCTAATTCCCGAAAGTGCCATATATAGCGTTCTGGGAATGGGTGTCGCAGTCAATGTTAACACATCTAAATGAGTTTTTAACGCCTTAATTTTCTCTTTTTGATTTACTCCAAAACGCTGTTCTTCATCAACGACCAATAATCCCAAATTTTTGAATTGGACAGTTTTTCCGAGGAGAGAATGGGTCCCGACGATGATATCAATTTCCCCGGTTGCCAGTCGTTGTTGAATGTCTTTCCGTTCCGACGCAGAACGGAAGCGGTTGAGGAGTCCGATTTCGATGGGGTAGGGGGCGAAGCGCTCTTTTAAGGTGTGGTAATGTTGCTGGGTGAGGATGGTCGTCGGGGCGAGAAATGCCACCTGTTTTCCAGCGGTGACGGCTTTAAAAATTGCCCGGATTGCGACTTCGGTTTTCCCGAATCCCACATCACCACAAACGAGACGATCCATCGGCCGATCGCTCTCCATGTCCCGTTTCACATCCTGGGTGCACTTCAACTGGTCCGGCGTGGGTTTGTAGGGAAAAGAATCTTCCATTTCCTGCTGCCAGGGCATATCGGGGGGGTAGCTGAATCCGGTCTGCTGCGATCGCTGGGCGTACAGTTTCAGCAAATCCACCGCCAATTTCTTAATAGATTTCCGGACTCTTTCCCTTGTTTTATCCCAGGTTTTTCCAGTTAATTTATTGAGGCGGGGAACCTTGCCGCCGGTACTGCGAAATCGCGATAACGTACCCACCTGGTCGGCGGCGACTCGCAGGGTGCCGTCGGCGTATTGTAAAACGAGATAATCCCGGGTTTCTTGGTTGATGGTGAGGCTTTCGAGTTTCACAAATTTGCCGATGCCGTGCTGCCGGTGGACGACGTAATCTCCCGGTTGCAGCTTGTTGGGATCGACCTGTTTGGATGCCGCGCGGCGACGTTTGCGGATGTAGCTGGGGGTGGCGAGGGCGTGTTGGCCGAAAAATTCGTGATCGGTGACGATCGCCAACCGGAATGTCGGCAGGACGAAGCCTTCGAGTTCGGCGAGCCCGGTGTATTTGAGGGCGACGGGGGTGTTGCGGCTCAGGGATTCGATCGCCGGGTAATCTCGCGGGTTGGGGACGAATTTGGAGGGGCAGTCGTGTTCTGATAATAGGGCGACGGAGCGGCTGGGTTGGGCGGATATCAGAAAAATGGTGAACTGGCGTTTGCGTTCTTCGCGGATCAGGTCGGCCAGTTTCCCGAACTGGTGGGGGGTGACGGGGAGGGGGCGGCTGGCAAGGTTCAGCGACGCAGAATCGGCCGGGACGGTGGGGGATTTGTAGTCGGCGAGTTCGCTGAGGTAAAGGCGATCGAAGCGGCGTTCCAGGGCCGCCAAGGACTCGGAGAATGGACGGTGGAGTTGGGGTAGGTGTAGGTCGAGTCCGTCCCCCAGGGGCCACCGGCTTTGTCCACTTTGCCACTGTTCGTGGATGTGCTCGAACCAGCGATCGCCGTGTCCCGCACATTGATCGGGTTCGTCGATAGCGACTAAAGTCAATTCCGGCAAATAATCCAAAAGGGAGGCGGGATTTTCAAAAGCTAACCCTAATAGGTGGGAAATGCCGGCCTGGGTGAGTTGGTCGGAAATGCGATCGCTTTTGAGGGTTTCTAAGGTTTCTTCGGATAGGGTTAAATTCGCCTCGATGATGGGGTCGAAATTGGTGGGGGTGAGGGTGAGGCTCTCGATGCGATCGAGCGATCGCTGGGTGACGGGATCGAATTCCCGCAGGCGTTCGAGTTCGTCCCCGAACCACTCCAGGCGGACGGGCAATTCCGACGCCACGGGGAAGACATCCACGATGTCCCCCCGGCGACTCCACTGGCCCTCAGTTTCCACCAGGGCCACCCGTTCGTATCCCAACCGGGCGAATTTCTCGTCGATGGTTTTGGAGTTCCAGGACAACCCCGGCGTCAGGGTGAGGCAGTAGGGGCGGAAATGCTCCACGGGGGGGAGATGGGGCTGCAGCGATCGCTCCGTGGCCACCACCGCGACGGGGGCGGCATCTCCCCCGCGGCGTTCCACCAGGTCAGCCAAAACCTGCATTTTTCCCCAGGTCATCTCCTCGGAGTAGGCGGGTTCGTAGGGGGACGCCTCGGAGGTGGGGTAAAAGTGGACGGCCTGCCATCCCATCGTCTCCAACTGGGCTCCCCAGCGGCCGGCCTCTTCCAGGGTTGCCGTCACCACCAACAGGCTCAACCGGGCTTCCTGAGCCAACGCCGAGGCGACCAGTCCTTTGGGGAGGCGGGGGACGCCGTTCAGGTACAGGGATTGCTGTTTGTTCAGTTTGGTCAGCAACTCGGCCGTCAGAGGCGATCGCCCCAACGCCCGAACGACAGCGGAAAAGGTCATAGGTGGCTCGGGATCTGACAAGGACTGATATACCATTCTAGCGGTTCGGGGGACGGCGTTTGTCAAGGTGGTGCGATCGGTGTAGCACAGGCATCCTGCCTGTGAGAGGTAGCAATGGGTTTCTGAGAGATATCGGTGAGAAGTAGAAACCGGGTTTCTAGGAAACAATTCGGTGAGGACAGAAACACTCTGATAGAAACCCGGTTTCTTGGCAATCTGAGGTGGGAACGGACAGCAGTACAGTAGTCCAGTAGGGTGGGTTAGGCGCGGCCGTAATTTTTCGGAAAAACCCACAACTTTTCATCCGCGCCGTAACCCACCA
>NZ_JAJENU010000218.1:0-21373 GCF_035615495.1 Lyngbya sp. CCY1209
CTCCTCTGCCTCCTCTGCCTCCCCTGCCTCCCCTGCCTCCTCTGCCTCCTCTGCCTCCTCTGCCTCCCCTGCCTCCCTGCCCCCCCGCCTCCCCAAACCCTCTATTCCCGCTTGACGCCGAGGGCGGTATAAATCCCCTCGACGACCTGATTGACCTGGGAATTGGTGATGCCGGGGAACATGGGCAGGGACAGAATTTGCCCGCTGAGGGTTTCGGTGTGGGGGAAGTCGCCGGCTTTGTAGCCCAGATCTTTGTATCCCGGTTGCAGGTGGCAGGGGATGGGATAGTGAATCCCCGTTTGGATGCCGAGTTCGCCGAGCTTGTGTTGCAGGTCGTCCCGGCTGAGGGGACTCTCTTCGGTAACGCGGATGACGTAGAGGTGATAAACGTGGCCGTCTTCGCAGTGGTTGAACATGGGGACGATGCCGCGATCGCGCAACAGCAGCAGTTGGGTGTCGTACTGTTCGGCCGCGGAGTTGCGATCGCGGTTCCAGGATTCCAAATGGGGCAGTTTGACGTTCAAAACCGCCGCCTGGATGGTGTCGAGGCGGCTGTTGGTGCCGAATTCGGTGTGGACGTATTTTTCGGGGGCACCGTAGTTGCGGAGGATGCGGCACTGTTGGGCGACGGCCTCATCCCGGGTGACGACCATGCCGCCACTGCCGAAGGCACCGAGGTTTTTGCTGGGGTAGAAGCTGAAGGCGGCGGCGCGGCCGACGGAACCGGCCCGGTAATTTTCCCGGCGGGCGAGGTGGGCCTGGGCCGCATCTTCAAACACGGTCAGGTTGTGGGTGAGGGCCAGATCGAGGAGCTGGCCGGGGGCGACCATCTGGCCGTAGAGGTGGACGGGGAGGATGGCCCGGGTTTTGGGGGTGACGGCCCGCTCGGCGGCGGCAATATCGATTAGAGCGGTGCTGGGGTCGCAGTCCACCAGGACGGGGACGGCCCGGGCTTGCATGATGCCGATGAGGGTGGCGATGAAGGTGTTGGCGGGGACGAGGACTTCATCCCCGGGCTCCACGCCGCAGGCCTGCAGGCCGATCGCGATCGCGGCGGTTCCGGAGGCGACGCCGATGCCGTATTCCGCGCCGCAGGCTGAGGCGAAGGCGGCTTCAAATTCTCGCAGGGCTTTGCCGAGGATGAAATCCCCCCGCCCAATTACATCGTGGATGGCTTCTTCGATTTCGGCGTTGAGTTCCTGGTATTGCAGGGACAGGTCAACGAAGGGGACGGGGGCCATAGGTGCGCTGTCGCGGATCGTATTGGTCATAGGTTCCGATGAATGCGGCAAATCTGAGGAGGGGTGGCATCAAAACAGAAGCAGCCCTCTTCTGTTATCTCCCATCGGATACCGGATCGAACACCCCCGAACTGTCAACTTTAATAAAGTCTTCAACGATTTGCCGATCGCCGGACGGCGCGGGTATCTTTTTCTGCGGTCGAATAAAAATCACATTGCCATAAAAAAATCAACCTTTCGACATAAATCTTTGCAATTTCTGAAATATTTTGTTACATTTTGAGTGGCAGTCACAAAACAGAACTCATCTCATATGCTTTTTTCAATCATTCCCACACCCCAAACCAAATCCTTTAAACCCCAATCCAAGGCCGGCGACCTCAAGACGCGCCTGGACTGGGGCGAACCCGCGCTGACGATCGTCGATGCCCGCGATCGCGAGAGTTACAATATGGGTCACATCCAGGGAGCCATCCCCATGCCGATGTCCACCCTGCCCGGACGCGCGATGGAGAGTTTGGAACCCGAACGGGATATTTACGTCTACGGCGACACAGATGAAGAAACCGCCGAAGCCGCGACCAAACTGCGCGAAGCCGGATTCCAAAGAGTGTCCGAACTGACGGGCGGTCTGGCCGCTTGGAAGGCAGTCGGTTATCCGGTGAGTGCCGTCAGCGCCGTTGCCTAGGCTATCTCTTCTCCCTTCTAACGAATCGCTCTTTGGGTTCACGGGCTTCTATCCCGTGAGCTTTTTTTTGTGCGTTTTATAGCGATCGGCACAGCCGAAGTGTCCATCATTGGGAAGTTTTGGGAAGGGTATCGATACCTGAAACCGGCGATCGCTCTGACCATTGCCAATTTTGAGATGTTCCGACGAAGGTTCCGCGATCGCTTTTGATAACCAAACCGTTTTCCGGTGTGGGAACTGATGGGGCGATCGCGGTTCGACCTGAATTTACAGGGGAACTAAACCGACGGTTTCTTCCATCGCCATCATCAAGACCTCATCGAGGGAAAAACCGGCCGCTTTTGCCATCGACGGAATCACACTTTTGGGCGAAAAAGAACAGTACAGACCCGCCTCTAAAAACCAAGGCTGTCCTTGGGGGTCGATGCGGAAATCGAACAGACTGTAGTGGCGACAACCCAAGGCTCGATGGCAGATTTTGGCGGCGGCTTGAACCGTCTCAGTCGCCGGATCTTTCGGATCGACAATCCAGGCTTTTATATTATCTTTCGCTGTCAGATACAAGTCACCCTCTTCGGTTGTTTTCAGCTTGTCGGCAGAGTTGCGAATCGGGTGATCCTGAGAATTAACCTGGTATTCTTCCAGGGGTAAACCGAGCAACTCGCCGTCTTTGACGATGATACCGCAGCGGACTTCCCGACCCAGTTCGATGTACTCTTCCACCAACACTTCATCGGCATATTCAAAAGCGGTTTTGAGGGCGATATCGTAACTTTCTCCCTCTTTGACTAACGTCACGCCGAGGGAATTGTCGGAGTCGGCGGGTTTGATGACGACGGGGGGTTTGATTGTCGGTTTGTCTCCCGGACGCAGGAGCTCTCCGCCGGGGACGCCGACACCCGCCGTGGCGACGATCGCCTTTGCTTTTGCTTTGTGGGCCGCCATCGCCATGACGTCGGGAGGATTGCCGATGTAGGGAATATTTAACAGGTCAAATAGAGCCCGATATTGGGTCATTCCCGGCAGACAAAACATTTGGGGAAGTACCAGGTCGATATTTTTGGCGGTGATCAATGCGATCGCCTCCGACAGGGGCACGGGTGGGGCGGTGGCGATATCTTCCCGACTCAGAGAATGGGGAAATCTCCACAGGCGATCGGGGGTGATGTAAGCTGTGTAAAATTCGTAGCGATTCGAGTCTGCCAAGGCCGCCATACAGTCTTTGGCATAGAGGCGGGACAGATCGCAGTAAAATTCACTTTCGGCTGATCCGACCAGTTGGAGGATGCGAAGGGTTGACATCAGTAATCTCCTGGGTTTGACAATTAATTAAAAACGATAAAATTTGACCTTTTTAAAATCGGTGGATTCTGGGGATAAATTTTAACCACAGAGGCACGGAGGACACGGAGAGATTATGGGAGAGTTTGGTAAGGGGGAGTTATATCATGTCCGCTCAAACAGTTATGATTCCTGGGTTTCGCTATCTTCTGAGGTCGCTTAAAACTTTTGCCTTTTGCCTGTTGCCTGTTGCCTGTTCTCGAATGATTGTGTAAGTATTCAAACGGACTTGATATTATATCAGATCCGGTTATCTTGAGATAATTTTTGCTGGTAGGGGCACAAGGCTTGCGCCCTTGGGGCGATTCGCAGATCGTCCCGACAGAGGAATTCATTCGCGATCGGTTCGGACATTCGACTGGTTATTTTTCGGGCATTAAACAGGATTTAATACGAGCAATAATTCCGGATCAATCGCCGCCTATTTCAACCAATTTGCCGATATTGAAATCGATTCTAACCCAGCCTTTCAGTTTCCGCAGGTTATCGAGAAGCAGCAGGGTGATTTGCCCGTGAGGAACGGTCAAAAATGGCAGGGGATCTTCCGGTCGCAGGAGGGCATCGGTTCCCTCGAAAATGATGCCCAGTCTGGCTTTTAAATCCGAGATCGATCGCACTTCCGTCAGCCGCCAAAGTTCGTGATAAATCCAATAGGTCGGTTTGCTATTTGGAAGAGGTGCGATCGCTTCTTCGTTCTCATTTTCGGCATCTTTGAGATAGGCGTCAGCCAGCCCCGGATGGTTGTAAAACATGGTGATGGCGGAATGGGTGCGGGGATTGCACTCGATGGGATAAACGGTTCCGTCGGCGGTTTGAATGAAGTCAAAGGAAATTTGTCCGGTCAAGTTTAAAGCTTTGACAAATTGCTCGACCCAGGCGGAAATTTCCGGCTTTTCTATGTGTTTGTAATTCACCTGAAATGGGGAAGATTCCGAGCAGCAATGCAGCCGAATTTTGCCGTTTATGACGGTGCTGTGGGTGCAATATTCCTGGCCTGTGATGAACTGTTGCATCGTCCAGGGATTCTCGGGACTGATGGGCAGGGTTTTGATATACTCTTCCATGCCGTCGAAGGGAAGTCTCGTCATATCTAGGCGAGAAACCGAGTCGTAGCGGATACTTTTTAACAGGTATTGGCTACCGTCGGATTTGAAGTCGAAATCGAGGATTTGTTGCGGGTCGGTGATCGAAAAAGATTTGGGGGCGGAGAGTCCCAAAGCGCGGGCTTTTTCGCACAGTTCAAACTTATCGTCGAGGAGCTTTGTAATTCCCGGCGAAAAGTGGATGACTTGGCAGTGGGGCGACATCAATTCACCGGCGATCGCATCATAATAACTGGCGACAGGACTGGACACGGGAATGAAGGCATTGATCTGTTCTTTTTTGACAATTTCCAATAGCGATCGCGAATATTCTTCCCCATCTTTTTCCGGGGCGGGAACGGTGTAGAATTTTTTGACCGCATTAGAAAATCGATGACCGGAAAGCCAATATTTATGGGTTTCAACTAAAATAACACTGTGGCCGGCAGCGTGAAAGGAACGGGCGAGTTGGAGGGCTTTGGTCATTTTCCCCCCCGTGATTAAAATATTTTTGGGATGGTCGGCGATCGCCCGTTTTTGGAAAGGGAAAATGATCCAATTTCGCAGGAGCGCCACAACCACGATCGCCAAGTTAAACGGGAAAGCTAACCCGAGCAGGAACAGGGTTCCCACGTTTTTAAATAGGGCAGAAAGTTTCATCATTTTTCATGTTTCTCTGGGATAGATAATAGCGGTGCGCGTCGAGAATATAGCAGCCGGAAATCATGTTTCAACAATCTCGCCCTCGAGGCTCCCAATTCTGGCAGGGCTGTTTCATTCTCAGTTAGAAATTGTCGAGGGGGACGAGGAAAACCAAAGTCAATTAATCATTCATAATTAATCTATTAATTATGAATTGCCGGCTCCCCCAGCCATTTTTCGGGGGAAAATGAAACAGCCGTGCCCAATTCTGGGGGCTTTCGGCGGAGCGAATTTTGACCCATCATTTCCAACAGCCGTAGAGGGCGCAAGCCTTGCGCCCTTACAATGTCAACTATTTGCGCCGAATAATCGTCAAGCCGTCTCGCAGGGGGAGAAGCACTTGCTCCACTCGCGGATCTTCGGTGACAAAACGATTAAATTGGGCGATCGCTTCTCCGTTGGGCGTCCGCTGTTCGGGGGGCAAATAGGGCTGTCCCTGCAACAAAGTATTATCCACGCAGATAAAACCGCCGGGAATCAACAATTCGCCATCGAGCAGCAGTTTGAAATAATCCACATATTCCTTCTTATCGGCATCGATAAACACCAAATCGAAGCTTTCCCCGGCGTCGGCCAGTTTTTGCAATGTCTCCAACGCCGGAGCCACTTCCACACGAATTTTGCCGCCGTGGGGGGACTCGTCGAAGCAGGCGCGGGCAAAATCGGCCACATACGGATCCACCTCGCAGGCGACGACGCGGCCATCGTCCGGCAGAGCTTCCGCCATCGCCAGGGCCGAATATCCGGTGAACATCCCGACTTCCAGGACGCGCCGGGCCCGGGTCATGTACACGAACAACTTCAGGGTTTGTCCCTCGATGTGGCCGGAGAGCATTTCCTGCTCCAACTGGCGGACGGTTTCGCCGTCGGAGAAGCGCCGGCTCCAGTCCTCTGCGGCCGTTTTTCGGGCCAGGGTCGCCAAGGCCGGGGAGTCCGGGGTGGCGCATTCTTCCAGGTAGGGGTCGATACCGGCGGCGAGGGCCCGCGCCTGTTCCAACTCCGCCATCAGATCGGCGGGAACCGCCGCGGCTCCGGCTTTTTCGACGATCGCTTCCAACCGTTCGACCAGAATTCCCAAGGGGGTGACGGGTCTGGCCGCTTTCGGTGTTTCGAGTTGCTGAGTCATTGCCTATTCTCCTATTCCAGACCGAGATCGCTGAGGTACATTTCTTGGCCGCGTCCGCCGTCCGGCAGGGCGGCGCAAAGCTGCTTGTGGTGTTCCACGGCGACTTCCAGCATCCCCGACGAGACTTCTTGGGCGTAGTCACAGGAGCCGATGCCGGTGGGAAGGGGCGCCCACAGTCCGCCTTCGCCCCGCTTGCGACGCATATTTTTTTGACCCTCGAGCATCAGGTCGATATCTTCGAGGATGGGGTGGTAGACGGACAAACCGATCGCTCGGCACAAATTGATGATGCGATCGCGTTCGGCCGGTTCGAGCCAGTTCAGTTCCACGGCGAGACTGGCGCCGAAGGCCATGCCGATGGCGACGGAGTGCCCGTGCATCAGTTTGGCGGCGGGTTCAAAGCGGGGGCTCCAGGTGTGGCCGTAGGCGTGGGGACGATCTTGGTACGTCTCGAACATATTCGTCCCCTCGTGTTTCATGTAGGAGAATAGAGCCCGATAGATGACTTCATCGGCGATCGCATTCAGTTCTTCATCGCCGCCAAGGGTGGCGAAGTGGGTTTCGAGCAGGCGGACACCGTGGCGCTCCATCAACTCGAACAGAATCGGATCGTCGGTGACGGCCATTTTGATGATTTCCGCCATGCCGTTGCGGATGTGGCCGGTGGCTAGGGTGCGGAAGAAGTTGCGATCGACGAGCGTCAATACCGGCGGGTGGTAGACTCCGATGCTGTTTTTGAATTGGGCGCCGTTGGTGCAGGTGCGGGGAGACGGGCCGGCGTCGATGGCGGCGACGATGGTGGTGCCCACCATGATATAGGGCGTGCGCCGATGCTGGAGGGCGCAGGCGAGCCCGGCGACGTCGCTGAGGACACCGCCGCCGACGACGAGGACGGGTTCGTTGCGGGAGACGTCGCAGCCGTCTTTGCCCAAGAATTTCAGCAGGTTGTGGACGGTTTCGGGGGTTTTGTCGGATTCCCAGGCGCGACAGGCTAACAGTTGCAGCGGGATTTCGTGAGACTCGAAGTAACGCCGCAAAGCGTCTCCGTAGAGCTCATCCACGCTGCGATCGACGATCGCCACGCAACGCCCGCGAGGGCTGTAGATTTCGGCGAGGGTGGGATTGGAAGGCTCGAAAACGCCGTCCACCAGTTTGACTTCTGCCGTCAGGGTGTAGGTGGCGGTGACTTCAAAGGAGCGATTGTCGCCGCTCGCCGCAATTTCTCCGGAACCGGTGTACCACTCGGAGGTGCGGTACTGCTCGGGATGGTGAAATTGGATGATTTGATCGGTTTCTGACGAGGAGCGTTGAGGATGCCCAGTCGATAGCTTGGGATCGGACGTTGTTTGAACCATGACTGTTAATAGCGTGAGGTTGATTGTTTGAACCTTCAGACTGGCACGGAGGAATCTGCCTGTCCTCTCCGAAGGTGTGAGCGACTTGGCTTGAGTGCCATCGCTTTGTCAATGTATCAACATATTAAAAATTTGTAAAGTTTTGTAAACTTGTCTGATCGAATACCGAAGCCACTGAAATGCCTGGAACGCCCCTGCGGCGGGGGATGAGGTGACGCGCAGGGTTCGACGCCGGGGAGATGAGATCGGAGCCTCTCTCATGAAAACCCGAGGCTGCCAGACTCGGGCTGGCGACCTCAGACTGGGGCGAACCACGCCAATTCTGCGGAGAGTGCGATCGCGTCTCGGAGGGGGCGGCAGGCGAAGGGTTTTCCGGTGTTGGGATCGATGAGGCGATCGCGGTTTTCCCACAGTTTCAACGTCAAATAGACATCCCGCAGAGCGTAACGAATCACCGAAATGCGATCGCCAGCCAACCAAGTTTGTCGCACTGTTCCATAGGGCAAATTGCATTTACCCAAACCAAAATTACTCCGGCTCATCCGTTCCAGGCTGTAACCCCACTTGATTTTGTCTTTTGTCGATTCTCGATAGACTGGCGGCATTCCCAACGCCAACCGGATTTCATAGAGCAGATCGTAGGTGGTTTGAATGCGGATTCCCCGTTCTTTCAACCAATCATCGTCACAATCGGGACACAGGGAGTTGAAACCGACAAGGTAACGACTGCGGAAACCGGACTCAAACTGTGGGAAGTGAGAGCCGAGATTGTCGAAAATTTTTAGTTTCAGATTTCCGATGCGATCGTCATTGTTGAAGGCTTCGCCGAACAGCGATCGTATTTTTGCCTCTGGCGGGAGCGGATCGGCACAGAAGATGAAAAAGTGATGAAAATCGCGATCGCAGCAGGACACCAGGTTGCCTCGCAGTTCCGTATCGAAGATGAGGGCAGGAGCTGAGACGTCCTGGATTGGCTTGAGCAATTGTGCGGTCATAACGGCGATATTTAATTCGACCTGCTCAAGCTAAATTGGGGGTATGTCCCCCAGGCTACCCCGGCGCTCAATCTTGCTCAGGGGCGCAGTTATGGGTAAAATTGAACTTGGGGTAACAGCGAACTTGGGAAATTCCCCCAAGTTTGTTTTCATGAAAGCCGTTCAAGTTCGGAAAATGCCAAGACGCAGTTGGGGACCGACAACCAAAGAGCGAGCCAGACGCTTCTTAGAGGCTTTGCTCAAATGTGTGAATGAAGATGCCCCTCATTCATTGGAGATCTTGGAGTGGGAACCCAGTGAGGCTGCCAAGCTCATAGCCAAGGGACAAATCAGGCATTTTCAGGAACTCACTAGATCTGGTCAACAGGAGCCATTGACAAGCGTTCAGATCAAAAAAGAAGTAATTCCTTCTCTGAAAGAGTTAAAAATTTACGAGGACAAGCGCTTAAAGAAACAAGGCGCTTCTGATTGGGAATTTAGTTTACAGCTTTGGAATAAAGACACGCCCCAAAATATCACTGAATTTGAGAAACGATGGAAAGAAGTACGAAATCAGAATTTGAAGGCACCACTCGAATCATCAAATTCTCAAGGTTTTGAACTCGAAGATCATTTGAGAGAGTTCTGCACCGCCGTTATTAAACAAAAGAAACAACTCACCACTAACCCCCTGACAAGTAAAGATGGCGTTGTAGGAAATCTTGATGATATTCATATTCCCCTGGCGTTGGTGGAACGAAAAAAAAAGCCGAAGGAAGTGAAGGATATTCCGTCACCGGAAGAGGGTTCTCGGTTCTACAGCGATCGCGGCGACAACTTTGAAGTTCAACAGGAATCTGAGGAGGGCGATACCGGCGACGAATACGAAGTGATCCAGGAATATGAAGGAGAGGAATTTTTCCGGCAAATTATCAACCCAGCGAACAAGGAAGACAAACGCTATGCAATTATCGGAGAACCGGGGGCGGGAAAAACAACATTTCTGGTTAAAATAGCCGATCGCATCCTGGAAGCCTCAGATATCCCGATCTGGATCTCCCTCGCCGATCTCGAAGCCAGAACCCTGGAAGATTACCTGCTGAAAATCTGGTTGAAAAATGCCTTAAAACGGGTTCAGGAACCGACAGCCGAACAACAAAAAGCACTGGCGGACTTGTTTGAAACTGGGAAAGTGTGGTTACTGTTGGATGGGGCGGATGAAATAGCGGGAAATCCCTTGTCCGCGATCGCCCGTCAGTTTGGAGTCCGTTGGATCGACTCGGCAAAGGCGGTGTTAACCTGCCGCCTCAATGTTTGGGAGGGCGATCGCAATGCTTTATCTAATTTCAAAACCTATCTGACGCGAAATTTTCAATATCCCGATCGCGTACAAGAATTTATCGATCGCTGGTTCCAGCACCCCTGTTATCAGGACAGCCAGAAAACCGATCTGGCAGAGTCTTTAAAAACAGAACTCGAACAACCGGAAAAAGCCCGAATCCGAGATTTGGTAACAAATCCGCTGCGGTTGACGTTGCTGTGTTGCACTTGGGGACGATATCGGGGCGGATTACCCGACACCCAAGCGGGACTTTATCAAAATTTTGTAAAATATTTTTATCTTTGGAAGGAGGAAGATAATCCGAAATTTAAAACGACTTACGAACAGCGAGAAAGGTTGAATCTGGCATTGGGGGAATTGGCAAAAGATGCGATCGACAGCGATCGTTCTCGCTTTCGATTATTTGAAAGTCAAGTTTGCCGATTTTTAGGACAACCGGACTCAGAATTGTTTCGACTGGCGATCGATTTGGGTTGGCTGAATCGCGTGGGCGTTGCGGAAGAAAATCCAGATCAAGCGGTTTATGCCTTTTATCATCCGACATTTCAGGAATATTTTGCAGCTTGTGCGATCGATGATTGGGATGATTTTTTGCCTCGGACTCATGTGAATTGTCCGGTTGAGGGAAAAAAGTATCGGATTTTTGACCCTCAGTGGAAGCAAGTGATTTTGCTGTGGTTGGGTAGAGAAGACATTAATGATAGCCAGAAAGAGGAGTTCATTCAGGCTTTGGTTGAGTTCGAGGATGGATGTGGTTATTTTTATAAGTATCAAGCGTATTTTTTGGCTGCGTCTGGAATTCATGAATTTCAGAAGTGTTCCCGAGCTTTAGATATAGTCAGACAAATTATAAAATATAGATTTGGCGAATTGAATTGTGAAAATCGCAGATGGAACGATGGTCTATTGTATCCGACAAAACAGGAATTAAACAAAATTATCACAGAAACAATCCGACATTTTGTTATTTCAGAACTGATTGATGTTTTTGAAAATTGCCCCCGGGAGCGTATCCGTACTGAAGTCATTGAAAGTTTGAGTAAAATTGATCCTAGAAATGGCAAAGCAACTACAGCTTTAGTCCGACTTATGGAAAAAACTGAAGATGAATATACCTGTAGGTGGGTGGCGTGGAGTTTGGGTAAAGTGGGGTTAGGAAACCCTCAAGCGATCGATACTTTAATTCAACTTATGGAACCAACTGAAGATGAAGGTATTCGCAGACAGGCGGTGGAAAGCTTAGGTGAAATCGGACAAGGAAATCCCCGAGCAATTGCAGCTTTAATAAAATTTCTGGAAAATACTGGCGATGAAAGTGATCAATTTATCGCAGCCTGGAGCTTGGGTGAAATTGGACAACAAGATCCGAAAGCAATTATGGCTTTAATCCAACTAATAAATAAAACAAGAGATGACGATATCGAAAGACTAGCAATGTGGAGTTTGGGGACAATTGGACGTAAAAATTATCGAGCAATTACAGCTTTATTTCAATTTCTACAGCCGAATCAAGACGAATATACTCGTTGCTTGGCTGCGGAAGTATTGGGAAAACAAATTGAATCAAACAAAAAACAGGCGATAGATACTTTGATTGAACTCGCACAAACCACAAAAAATAAATGTTTTATCTGGAATAATGTGATCCCTGCACTCGCTGAAATCGGAAATGATAACGCTAAAATTGTTGCCATTTTGATTGAATTCATTGAAAATAGCAAAAATCAAATGATTCGCATTTATGCCATATTGAAGCTGGAAAAAATTGGCCGAAACTGTCACGAAGCAATCACGATTTTATCTCGAATCTTGGAGTCAGAAAAAGATGAAAATATTTGCAAAGCAGCGGTTTATGTTTTGGGTGAAATTTCCCATCATAATATTCGGGCAATTAATGTTTTAATTCAATTGTTTAGGATGACGCAGGACAAAGGTATGCGAGAAATGGTTATAGATAGTTTGAGTAAAATTGGACAAGGAAATTATAAAGTAATTGACAATTTCATTCAAATTTTGGAATTCACAGAAGATGAAGATATATGTTGTGATATAGCGGTGAGTTTAGGAGAAATTGGACGGGAAAATCCCAAAGCAATTAATGCTTTAACCAAATTTTTGGCAACTGCCGAGGATAAATATACCCGTAGCACGGTGGCATTAAGTTTGGGAAAAATTGATCCTGGAAATATACTGGCGATAAATACTTTACTGGAAATTATAAAGATCAATGATAGCCGGGAAGTATACAGTTTTTGCGTCGCCGAAAATTTTAAATTATTGTTAACTCAAAAAAAGGAATTCGCTGATGTTGTATCAGCTTTACGTGACCCTCTTAACGATGAAATTGAAAACAACATTACTCAACATAAAAACTACTATCGTATAATTTGGCAGTGCGCCCAAAATCTACCTTACCCCGACTTTTACCGAGCTTGGCATGGGGACGAAGCGACTGTTCCACCCGCATGGGCAGCGCAATTTAGCGATCGCACCCAACACCCCTCCATCCTCGATATCGACGCAACGATTCTGGATGGAGAAACGGGAACAAATGCGATCGCGGCTACACTGTGCGAACTGATTTTTGAAGCCGCATTTCCCGACGAAGAGATCCCAGAGGTTGAAAACGCCCCCCAACTTCGGAAACATCTCAAAACCCTCAAAAAACGACTCCAGCAACCCCAACTCGCCATCCTATTACGCAACTGTGAACCCACTTCAGAACTGATCCAATTTTGTCGCAGACTCACCCGCGTCATTCACATCGCCGGGATAACCGACACTCCCCTAGAACCCCCGTTGCAGTCCATTCCGACAAACCATCCCAACCCCCAAGAGGCGGTTCTGGCTTGGCTGTCGGAACATTGCAATTAATATCAGATCCGGTTTTATAACCGTACAATCTTCCCAATCCTCTTGAGAGGATTTTTGCTACAAGAAAAGGGAATTGATTCCCAAGCGGTCTTGCATATCCAACTCATTTTGTTCCGAGCATTCAACCGGATTTGATATAATCTATCTTGCGAATATTGCCCCCAATCATCGACCGATGATTTGAGCTATAGCAATGTGAAATGATTCGTGAAAAATCGATCTTCTCAAAGCCCCCAGAATTGGGGGTTTGGGGGCGCGACTATTTACAAATGGTTTCCGATTGCTATAGTAGGGGCCCCTGGCTTGCGCCCCCAAGGGCCCCTGGCTTGCGCCCTTGGGAATTAATTCCCAAGCGGTTCTACTCCGGACACTGCGGATGAATTCCCCCCTGATTGCAGATATATTCGATCTGCTCGGCGCTCAAATTTTCGGCCCCGGCAAAATCGACGCCCCGCATCCGGTTCGATGTCTCATCCACCGCCGCACCCTCGATAAATTCATCCGATCGCGCCTCCCGGTCCACCACGAACGTCGCCCCCTCAAAATTCGCCCCCCGCAGCCTCGCGCCCTGCAAATTCACCAGACTCAAATCCGCATCGCGAAAATTCACATTTTGCAACCGGGCATTTCTAAAATTCGTCCCCGTCAACTTCGCCCCGTTCAAATCCGCATCCCGGAGATTTGCCCCCTGAAAATCCGCCCCCGAAAGCGTCGCATTCTGCAAGTCGGCTTCCCGAAGATCGGCATACAAAAACAGCGAACCCTGGGCGTTAATTTGACTCATCCGCGCCAATTCCAAATCCGCTTTCGACAGATCCGCATTGGTCAGATCCGCCCCCGTAAACTTCGCCTCCCGCAGCTTCGCCCCCTGCAAATTAGCGCCGATCAAACTGGCGCTGCTGAAGTTGATCCCCGTCAAATCCGCCCCCGACAGATTCGCCCGGTCCAGGGTCCCGTTCAACAGGTTCGTCCGCCGCATGAAAGTCCGACTCAAAAACGCCCCCGTCAGGTCCGCCTCGGTCAAATCCGCGCCGCTGAGGTCGGAAACCCAGTCGTCGAAGGTGTTGAAGCGCCCGTCTTCCCCGGCCCCGTAAAAGCGGCTGTTCCGCAAATTCGCGTGGGTCATCAGGCTGCTGCGGAAGCTGATGCCGGACAGGTCGGTTTGGTCCAGAACCAGGGTAAACTGAGCCGGCGGATCGGCATTCTGCCCCAGATCGACGTGGCTGAGGTCCGCTTCCCGGATGAAACCGCCGTAAACCTTCAAAATTTTTGCGATCGCCCGCTGGGTGGCCTGCTGCCGCTGGGCGACGATCCGCTTCTGCTGCGCGTCCGCCCCGAACTGCATCGAATCCAGGTCATTTCGCAACGCCTGATTCAACTTCCGCAAATCCGGCAACGCCTCCGGCCCGGTACTCACCAAAGCCTGTTGGATCGCCTCCAGCAGCGTCGGGTTGTCCTCCTGCCCCAACAAATCCACCAACAGGGGAATCGCCCGGGTATCTTGCAGGGTTCCCAAGGCCAAAATCGCGCCCCGCCGCTGGGCCGGGTCTGCATTCGCCGTGGGGGACAGCCGCCCCACCAGGGCCAAAAATACTTCGTTGTCCTGACTCTGAAATTCCCGGCGGTTGGCCTGGTTTTGGATGTAAACCTGGGTGCCGATAAAAGTCCCCAACACCATCGCCATACTCGCGCTGCCGACGGCCACCAGGGTCAAACCCGGGTGCTGCCGCATCCACTGCCACAGGTCCCAATCCCGCCACTTTTTGCTGGGGGTAAACACGATCGCCCGCACCGCGTCGGTTTCGTCGTCCCAGTCGTAACTGTTGAAGGGGTTGGTAAAAAACGAGGTGGAGGTGGGCTGCACCCGCGTTCCGGCCAGCAGATCGTGTCCGGTGCGCCCCCGGAAGCGGCGCCCCATCAACCCGTCCGCCGCCATCAGGATGCCGGAGAGTCCCATGAAGATCAGCAGGTTTGGGAAGGCCCCCGTCGATCGCCACACGATATAGGCGATCCCCACCGGAATGCCCCAGCGGCCCGCCGTTTCCCGCGCCAGAATCCGCCCGAAGCCGGGGGGCTGTCTCTTGGTGTCAACCACCCGCACCCCGAACCAGCGCTTGGGGAGGGTTTGTCCGGTCATTGATAGGCGGTAGAGTTGCCATCCGGCGATCGCGATCGGGACCACCAAGGCACCGGACCAGAAAAAATTCGTCAAAGGAGTTACGCGGGGTTGGCGATCGCGCATCGGCAGGCCCAAAGTGGCGGCAACGGTTTCTCCCGTCCAGCGCACCACCGGATTCAGGGGCACGGACCCGGAACCGCCGTTCAACGCCGCCCCCGCAGTGAAGGGGACCAACCCCCCCACGACCACCAGGGACACTTCCGCGGCCCAAGCACCGCAGCGGCGCATCCAAAACGGGAGTTGTTTGGCCCGGGTTTGCCAGGTGGGGGTGGTTTCGTCGATGCCTCGGTTTGCAGTGGGGCTGGCCATAGTTGCAACTTGCCTTTCGTTTAGCGATTCTTGGAGGATTTGGAGGATTTGAACAGTTGATAACCTATGTACACTATCACCCCGACGACCGCAAGACTTACGGCCAAGGAAATTAATTCCACCAGCGCTTTCAACAGCGCCAGCACCGCCGCGAGTCCCACGACTCCGACGACGATCTGGCCGGCCTTTGGCAGTTCCTTGAACCAGACGATAAATTGACCGTAGAAGGTTTTCAGGCTGGCCGTCAGGTTGGCGTTGGCGGGGGGCGGTTGAAATTGGGAGGAAGACCCGATTTCGGCTTCGATATCTTCGAGTCGGCGCTTGACATTGGGATCGTCTTGGTAGTTCATTGTTGCTGTCCTCGCGATATTAGGGATGGATTCCCGGAATTCCCGGCTTGAAAGCTCTACTGAGAGTATTGTACAAGGGACATCTCGACCGACCGATCCGGCGCGTTCTGTACACCAAATTGGAGGCGGCGTTTTCTTTCCGACTCGGGATTTTACGCCGAATGATGCGATGATGACGATGAAATTGGGAAAATTTTGCACGGCCGGATTGACGGCGATCGCCCTGTGTCTGGCTTCCGCGCAGCAGGTTCTCGCCGACCGCCGCAGCATTTCTCCGGGGGCGTCCGTCACCGTTTCCGGAACCTCCGGCGGCACCTCCAACAGCGGGGACTGCGGCTGGGTGGCGGCCGAACCCAACCTGGTTTTGGACGCGACGGAGGATTTACTCAACATGAGGATTGCCGTCCAAACGGCGGGGGCGCCAACGTTGCTGATCGAAGGTCCTGCGGGTCGGTATTGCGTCCTCCCGGAAACCCCGTCCGGGTCCACCGTGCAATTTTCCGGATACGGCCCCCGTGGGACTTATAACATCTATGTCGGCGATCGCCAACAAGCCCAACACCCCTACACCCTTTCGGTTTCAGACCCCCAGCGCTAACTGTCCCGCAATTCCAATCCCAATCCCTCCCGTCGCGTGCGGAGGTCGTAGTAAATAATCGCGGCGATGGATTGCCAAAAGGGGAGAAATAGCGCCCCGCTGATGAAACTTAGGGCAATGATCAACAAAAAACTGAGCAAATTGAAGGCGACGGAGTCGGGGGGGAAATTTGCGACAATAATCACTTGAACGATTGGGCTGACCACCTGTACCACCAAAGAAACCGGAAATGTGACCAAAATGGCGACCAGGATAATTCCCTGAATCCGAAAAACCGAGCCGCTGGTGAGTTCCCAACTGCGGGCGATCGCACCCAAAACTGTTACATTTGTCCAATCCGGCGCGACTCGCTGACGGGCTAGATATAACAATCCGAAAATACGTGGGAAAGCCGGAAATTTTGAACCACTCCAGGCACAGAGGAACACAGAGGGGAAATTTGTCGGATTTTGACATCAATCCGTAGGAGCAAGCCTCTGTGCTTGCGCCGGTTGAATGATAGGGTTGACCAATAATATTGATCGGGTCACCAGTTAATTCATCAATAGCGGTCTGTCATCGCCTACTGCAAGCGTTGCATTTGATATTGGGCATCCCGATATCCCCCCGTCAAGCCCTGTTCCAAAAACAGTTGTCCGGCTTGTTGGAAATCGTCGATCGCGCCATTTTTATCCCCCAATTGGGCACGGACCAATCCCCGTCCGTAGTAGGCGCCGGCGAAGTCGGGTTTGAGGCGGATGGCTTGGGCGTAGTCGGCGATCGCTTGATTTTCGTCCCCAAGTTCGGCGTAAGCCTGGGCGCGGTTGCTGTAGGATTCGGCGTCGTTGGGGTTGAGGGTGATGGCCTGGGTGTAATCCTCGATCGCGGCCTCGTAATCCGCCGCTTCGGAGTGGACTAATCCCCGGTTGCTGTAGGCTTTGTAATCGTCGGGATTCATCGCGATCGCTCTCCCGCAGTCGGCGATGGCGGCGTCGTAATTTTGTAAGTTAAGTTGGGCGATACAGCGGTTGTTGTAATCCAGGGCACTCGGCTGCAATTCGATGGCTTGAGTACAATCGGCGATCGCCGCGTCGTAATTCGCCAAGTTGATGTAAGTGCTGCAGCGGTTGCCGTAGGCGGCGGGATTGTCCGGTTCCAGGGCGATGGCGCGGTCGTAGTCGGCCAGGGCCCCTTGGTAGTCCCCGAGGTGAAATCGGGCCCGGCCGCGATCGTAGTAGGCGGCGAAGGATTCCGGGGACAGGCGGATCGCCTCGGTGTAGTCCGCGAGTCCCGCCTGCAAGTTCCCCGCCTTCACCCGGGCCGTCCCCCGCGATCGGTAGGCTTCCGCCTGTTTCGGCTGGCGGCGGATCACCTCCGAATAATCCTGGATCGCCGCGTCGTAATCTTCCCGTTCGTAGTGGGCGAGTCCCCGCTTGTAGTAGGCATCGGTGTCCTGGGGATTGAGGCGGATCGCCTGGGTGAGGTCGTCGATCGCTTTGGAGATCTCCCCCGTTTGATAGTAAGTCAGCGCCCGATTGTAGTAGCTGTCGGCGTTGTCGGGGTCGAGTTCGATCGCCCGGGTGTAGTCCGCGATCGCCTGGTCGTATTCTTGTAAATCGTAATAGGCGTTCGCCCGCTTGTGGAAGGCTTGGCTGTTGTTGGGGTCGAATTGCAGGGAGCGATCGAAGGCTTTGACGGCGCCGTCCGGATCGCCTTTTTCCAGGCGTTCGCTCCCCCGTTTCAGGGCGGCTTCGGCTTTGACGGGGTCGGGGCGGTTGAGGACCCGGATCAATCCAAACAGCACCATGATCCCCACCAGTCCCGTGGCGACGACCCCGACGACCGTCCACAGGCGCCCCCAGGAAATTCCCCCGGGATAGCCCCCAGCGCGGGGGGCCGAATGGTGGGGTCGAGGCCGGGAAAAGCCGGTGCGCCCCCGCAATTTTTCCAGGTCGGCGATCGCATCGGTGGCGGAATTGTACCGCTTGCCGTAATAATGATGAACCATCTTGTCCAAAATATTGGCGAGGTCGGTACTGGTCCGCGCCCGGTGCCGCCAGGCGATCTCCCCCGCCGCCGAGAGGCTGGGATCTTGGAGTTTGGGCAGGTCGGAGGCTTCCAAACCCGTCAGCGCCTGGATGCCGATCATCCCGGCCGCGTAAATGTCGCTGTTGAATTGGGGGTTGCCCTGGAACTGTTCGATCGGCATATAGGAGGGGGTCCCGGTGGCGATGGTTCGCATCGTCTGGCCGTTGCCCTCCGCCAGTTGGCTGCTGACGGCCTTCACCGAACCGAAGTCGATCAACACCAGGGCTTGGTCGGATTTGCGCCGGATCAAGTTGGAGGGGTTGACGTCGCGGTGGATGACGCCGTTTTTGTGGACGAAGGCCAAAATTTCCAGGATTTCTTCCAACAGCGCCACCGCTTGTTCTTCGCTCCAGGGGTGGCCGGGGATCAGTTCTTTGGCGAGGGGATTGCCTTCGATGAACTCTTCGACCAGGTAAAAGTGGTTGTTTTCCTCGAAATAGGCCAGCAGCAGGGGGATGCGATCGTGGCGCCCGAGTTTTTCCAGGATTTCCGCCTCCTGGCGAAACAGGCGCAGGGCGGTTTTGAGGATCGTGGAATTGTTGCTGGGGGGACGCAGTTGTTTGACGACACATTGGGGATGGCCCGGACGGCGGGTATCTGCGGCCAGGTAGGTTTGTCCGAAGGCCCCGGAACTCAAAATTTGTACGATTCGATACCTTCTATCTAAGAGTTGACCGATCATTGCCATTTGGGGTTGAGGGTTTGACGTGCGATCGCCGTTCGGGCGGATGGGTTGGGATTTGTCGCCGATATTCATAAAATTTTACAGTTTTATATAAAAATTCAGAATTAATTTCGGAGAAGAGTCGATGGCGGCAAATGATGCCGTTGAATTGCTCTGACGGGCTGACAATCCCCGAAGATTTTGACCTCAATTGAAGATTTTCTGAACTCACAATTAAATCCCCAATAGATTAATTCTGACATAGAATTCCGGACGGCAGTCCGCCGGAGGCCCGGGAATCTCCCCGCCCCCGGCTCCGGACGCCCCGCTCTTTTTTGGAAAGTCTGCGGATGGAGAGGTGGCCGGGACGAACCAACAGACGTAACAAGCGGTTGATGGTTTGAGGGGGGAGAGCACCCGAATCTCTCCGACCGGTAACAGGATAAGTTCGCTGCGGTTCTGTTGCCTCCGGTGTCAACTCAAACCAGACCCGAAACCGCCAATTGCACAAATCGGAGGTCAACGATGAAGAAACGATCTCAATGGCGGGATACGGAAATTCTGCTTTCCGTCGTTCTGTCTGTCGGCTTGATTCTCCTCCTGGCCGGCTTGGGGGCGACCGCACAGCGTTTTGAGAACCAACCGGAGTTGAGTTTGAACTGCGGGCGATCGGCTATAATTGACAATTGACCGCCGACAATTGACAATTATTGGGGGTCGGGGACACTCAAAAGTCAAAAATTCCCCATTCCCCATTCCCTAAGTTTGGTCGATCATAGTCAGCAGACAACCTGCTACCGGAGACGACCATGCACAATTTTATTCCCCCCGATCGCTTTTTTCCCTACCTCACCTGGACGGAAATTGCCGAGATGCCGGACAAAGAAAATACCGTCATCATCCAACCCATCGGTTCCGTCGAACAGCACGGCCCCCACCTGCCGCTGATCGTTGATTCCGCGATCGCTACGGCTGTCGCCGGAAAAGCCCTCGCCCAGCTCGACCGGGCCATCCCTGCCTACGCCCTCTCGACGCTGTACTACGGCAAATCCAACGAACACTGGCACTTTCCCGGAACCGTCACCCTCACCTCCCAAACCCTGATGGCTGTATTGACGGAGGTGGGCGAAAGTATCTACCGGGCCGGGTTCCGCAAGTTGGTGTTTCTCAACGCCCACGGGGGACAGCCCCAAATTTTGGATCTGGTGGCCCGGGACCTGCACCAGCAGCACGACGATTTCATGGTGTTTCCCCTGTTCACCTGGCGGGCGCCCCACGTCGCCAAAGAACTATTTTCTCCGGAGGAGTTGGAGTTGGGAATTCACGCCGGAGACATCGAAACCAGCGTCATGCTTTCGATTTTGCCCGAACAGGTGCGGACGGACCGGGCGGTGCGGGAGTTTCCCCACGGCTTGCCGGAGGAGAGTCTGTTGAGTATGGAGGGAAAACTGCCCTTCGCCTGGGTGACGCGGGATCTGACCCGCAGCGGCGTGCTCGGGGACGCGACGGTGGCGACGGCCCAAAAGGGCGATCGCCTACTCGAATCCGTGGTAGACAGTTGGGTACGGGCGATCGCGGATATTTACAAATTTCGCCAGCCCCGCTGTTTCGAGTCCGACTCCGTGGCACAATAATCCATACGAAACGAAATCGAGTCCAAACAATCAAGATGATCAATTCCACTCTACAGCAGGCATTCAACTGCGGCCGGGGGCTGAAAGTTATTAGCGGCCTGATGAATTTCGATCGCGAGAACGTCGCGATGGTGGTGAGAGCGGCGACCCGGGGCGGCGCCACCTTCGTCGATATCGCTGCCGACCCGGAATTGGTGCGGTCGGTGCGGGGTCTGACCCATCTGCCCATCTGCGTCTCTGCGGTGGAACCCGAGAAGTTCGCGCCCTGCGTCGAGGCGGGTGCCGATTTGATCGAAATCGGGAATTTCGATGCCTTCTACGCCCAAGGACGACGCTTTGAAGGGCCGGAAGTGTTGCAGTTGACTGGGCAGACGCGATCGCTCCTCCCCGAAATCACTTTGTCGGTGACGGTCCCCCACATTTTGGAACTGGACCAACAGGTACAGTTGGCGATGGATTTGGTGGAAGCCGGCGCCGATATCATCCAAACCGAAGGCGGCACCAGCGCCGCCCCCGCCCACCCCGGAACCCTGGGATTGATCGAAAAGGCGGCCCCCACATTGGCTGCAGCCCGGGAAATTTCCCGCGCCGTCTCGGTGCCGGTGTTGTGCGCCTCCGGCATTTCCAGCGTCACGGCCCCTCTGGCGATCGCTGCCGGTGCCGCCGGCGTGGGCGTCGGTTCCGCCATCAACCGCCTCGATAACGAAGTGGCGATGGTCGCGGCCGTCCGCAGTCTGATGGAAGCCTTGGCAACCGTCAACACTTCTCGAATTTACAAAAGTAGCAACAACTTTAGGATTTTCTCTTAAAGGAGTTGGTAGAGGCACATTGACTATGCCTTTAAGAG
>NZ_JAJENU010000219.1:0-258 GCF_035615495.1 Lyngbya sp. CCY1209
TGTGATGCGGCGGGTGAAGCTGTCCCAACAGAAGCGCGATCGCACCGGATATTGACTCCTGTAACTCAGCCGGCGCTTTAATACAGATTTTTTAAAAGTTGTCAAGTTCGGATAACCGAACACTTTATTCCGGTAAACCGAACGGCAATTCGTGCTACACTCACGCTCTTCGCGTAGCACAGGCATCTTGCCTGTAGTGGACCGACACGGCTAAAAATGTGCTTTCGCGTAGGGTGGGTTAGGCGGCTGAAACCCATG
>NZ_JAJENU010000220.1:0-40218 GCF_035615495.1 Lyngbya sp. CCY1209
AAGAAGGGGGGCTTTAAACGGCCGAACCCTTAAGAAGGGGGGCTTTAAACGGCCGAACCCTTAAGAAGGGGGGCTTTGAAGAGTGGAAAACCGCTCCGGAATATGATAGAATTATTATCGCAAGTATCGCGATCGTGTATTAACAGTTTAAATCGGGCTAGAAACCTTGAAACCTCAATTTCAAGGTCATTTCAGTTCCCTATTGCCTATTGCCTGTTGCCTATTCCCCTCTAGCAGCGCTATAAAATAGCCGTGGGTTGGGTTGAGGCACAAAACCTAACATTGATAGTCTAGTCTTGAGTTTCACTCTGGTTCAATTTCACCGACAACTAGAAACCCGGTTTCTTTTCACTCGCCCCCCTAGCCCCCCAATTCTGGGGGGAACTCTTCAGGTTGAGAAATAGGAACTCTCACAGAAAACCGGTTTCATTTCACCCCCAAATCCCCTCTCTGTGCCCTCTGTGCCTGGAGTGGTTCAAAATTACCGGGGACGGACAAAAATCTGGGTAAAATAATACTCTCCCTTGTCGTTTCTGGCAATTCCGATCCCGGTCAGGTCGTAATCCCCCGTCATATTCTCCTCGTGGCCTGGACTGTCGATCCACCCCTCCACCGCCTGTTTTCCCGGATTGGCGTAGCCGGAATTGTACGCCACATTTTCCGCGATTTGGCGATAGGAGATCTGTTGTCCGATCGCCTGATATCGTTGTTTTGACCCCTCGTGGCTGAACGGAACCTGTCCCGATGCCATATTCTGGGAGTGGCGACGCGCCTCCTGGCTGATGCGGGAGTCGAGTTTCAAGGGGGGTAATCCTTGAGATTGGCGGTACTCGTTGACTTGTGCGTGAACCGTTTGTTCCAAAGCCGAAATATCCGGCGCGGCGGTTGCCGCCATTGTCGGGATCGGGGAATTGTCGGAATTTGCCATAAAATTGACCTCTCCCGTTACATCACAGCCAGCGATCGCTCCCAATGATAATAGGGCGATCGCGATTAATTTCTGTTTCATTCTTGATTTGACAAAATTGGGAATATTCAGTTTGCGAGAAGCGGGGGAATTGCGAAATTTCAGAGAGGGCGAATGCCATTCGCCCCTACAATTCCCGTATTCTCACCCACCGACAGTAGACTTCCCCCGGCAAATCCTAAATTTCGGAATCCAGAAATTTAGCCACGGTCTGCACGTCTTTGTCACCCCGTCCGGAACAGTTGAGGACGATGTTGGGACTGCCTTCGAGTTGGGGGCACAGCGTTTCCAAATAGGCGATCGCGTGGGAGGTTTCCAAGGCCGGAATAATCCCCTCCAACTGCGACAAACGCTGAAACGCATCCACCGCTTCTTGGTCCGTGACGCTGTAATATTCCGCCCGTCCGAGATCTTTCAAATAACTGTGTTCGGGTCCGACGCCGGGGTAATCCAACCCGGCACTAATAGAGTGGGCCTCAACAATTTGGCCGTCCTCATCTTGTAGTAAATAACTCATCGCCCCGTGCAGGACACCAACCCGCCCGTGGGTCAGGGTCGCCGCGTGTTTCCCGGATTCAATTCCCGAACCCGCCGCCTCCACGCCAATCAAGCGCACCGAGGGCTCGTTGACGAACTCGTGAAACAGCCCCATCGCGTTGGAACCGCCGCCGACGCAGGCGATGAGGATATCCGGCAAACCGCCCCATTTTTCGATGCACTGGGCGCGGGTTTCCTGGCCGATGACACCGTGGAAGTCCCGCACCATCATCGGGTAGGGGTGGGGTCCGGCGACGGAACCGAGGATGTAGTGGGTGGTTTCCACGTTCGTCACCCAGTCGCGGATGGCTTCCGAGGTGGCGTCCTTGAGGGTGCCGGTTCCCGCCTCCACGGGCTGCACCGTCGCCCCCAGCAGGCGCATCCGGAAGACGTTCAGGGCTTGGCGTTCCATGTCCTGGACGCCCATGTAGATGACGCATTCGAGGCCGTAGCGGGCGCATACCGTGGCGGTGGCGACGCCGTGCTGGCCGGCTCCCGTTTCGGCGATGATCCGCTGTTTGCCCATTTTGCGGGCGAGGAGGGCCTGGGCGAGGGCGTTGTTGATTTTGTGGGCGCCGGTGTGGTTGAGATCTTCCCGTTTCAGGTAAATTTTGGGGCCGGTGCCGTCGGGTCGGGCGTAGCGATCGCTCAATCGTTCGGCAAAATAGAGGGGACTCGGGCGTCCGACGTAATCCCGCAGCAGGTCTTGCAGTTCGGCCTGGAAGTCGCGATCGCCGACATAATGTTTAAATGCCGCCTCCAGTTCCGCCAGGGCGGGCATCAGGGTTTCGGGAACATATTTTCCCCCAAATTGCCCGAACCGCCCGAGAGTGGGGTCGAGGGCGGGGTTCTGGCCGGCCGGGGAGTTGGATTGTAGGGGAGTTGCAGTCATTCTAGTCGTGGATTCGCGAGGTAACATCAAGAGCGATCGGTGCGCCGCGCGGATCGCCCGTCTTGGTTATTATAACGACGCGCACCGAAAAAATTATTAATTATCAATTATCAATTATCAATTAATCTAAAGCTGTGCCGCAGTGCTTGCAAAACCGGGCGTCGCGATCGTGGCTGGCCCAACCGCACCCGGGACAGGTCGTTTCCACCTGATTGGAAGTTTTGACCAGGTGTTTAATCAAGTCCCCCACCTGCCAGGGGATGAGGGCGATGCCGGTCAAAATCATCAGAATGGTCAGAAATCGCCCCATTTCCGAGAGGGGGGTGACATCCCCGAAACCCACGGTGGTCATGGTGACGATGGAGAAATAGAGGGCGTCGAGAAAGGTTCTAAATATTTTGGGATTGACGGGGTGTTCGACCTGGTAAATCAACCCGGAAAAGACGAAAATAATTGTCAGCAGGGTGATGATAATACGGGCGAGGATGATGCTGTCTTCGTTACGAATTTTGACAATGGATATTTTGAAGTTAATAAAACGGACGAGGCGCAGAATTCTAAACCATCTGAAAATTCGGATATAACTGAGGTTTAAAAAACCGAGAAATACGGGCAGGATGGCGATCAAATCGACGAACGAAAAAATGCTGAAGAAAAATTTGGCGCGATTCTTAGCCGACCAAAACCGGACGACATATTCGATCGCGAAACCGATCAAAATCGCCGAATCCAAAATTTCCAACGCCGATCGCAACTCGTCGGAAATGGGGTACGTTTGCACCACAAAGATGGCGGAGGAGATCAGGATCAGCCAAGTAATGGTCAGGCTGATACTCCGCCCAACCGGTGTCTCGATATCTTCGATATAAAATCCGACCTTCTCTCGGACAGACGAAAATGATCGGCTATGAAACTCAGCACTCATCAATTATTAATTGTTAATTGTCCAACAGTTCGCGAATCCGAGTTTTGTTGTCCTGGGAGGCTCGGGATTCCGTTTCCAGCCAAGCGATCGCCTCCTGACGCCCCTGTTGAGCCGCCACAATTAACGCACCCCAGGCCTGCAAATCCGGTTCCTCGGGGTTTTCCTGGAGGGCCGCTTGGATGCGAGTTTTCAGACGCCCGCCGTCGGCTTGTAACAGCGTCACCAATTCGGTTTGGTTGAGGCGGTCGGTTTTGACCTCATTCAAGGCCTCGCTCCAGCGTCCGTCGATCAACCCGGCGAGGACTTTTTGGCTGGGGCTGGCCCAGGCGGCGGTGGCCTGGGCGTCGGTGATTTGGGCGTGGAACCGGATCAAATCCAGTTGGGCCTGGGCGATCGCGGGCCATTTTTTGGGGTAGTTGCCCCCTTTCCCGACATTTTTTTGCAGGGGTTCGATCAGATTCAAAGCCGGGGACCACAGGCCGCTGCGGGCGAGTCGGAGGGCTTTTCGGTAGTTGTAGTGATCGACCACTTCTTCATCCAGGGGGATGCTGGCCAACTGGACGGGGTTGGGGACGAACTGCCGGGGTTTGAGTTCGTAGATGCTGAAATGGGGTTCCAAACCGATGGTCCGTTCGATCAGCAGTTCCGGCTCGCTCCCCCCCGTCACGTCCTCCCACAGGGGTTGCTGTCCGGCTTCGCTTTTCCAGTCCAGCATGGAACTGAGGTGGTAGTGTTCGGGATTGTAGTGGACGATTTGGCCGTAGGGAACCTCGCGATCGCCCACCGTCCGGGTGCCGTTGAGGTTGAACCAGATCCCCGATGGCGGCATCTTGCCGGTGAATTGGCTGATTTTGGTGAGGGGGACGGGTTTGTTGGCGCCCTGCTGGTTAGCCCGGGTGCCGATCAGCGACGCGATCACGAAGGATTCGGCCGGACCTTGCACGGGCAGTTGGTAGACGAGGCGGTAATATTGGGGGGTTCCCAGCCGTTGGTAGGGCATCTGCACGGATTTGTAGACCCGCAACTCCACGATTTCCTTGCAACCCGTGGGGCAGGGGTGGGCGTGGGTCGATTCCCGGGTTTGCATCACCGGGATCAGGATGTCGCCAGGGCGTTGGACGAGGGACTCGGAGGGGAGGAGCAGCGGCTGCAGGGGTTTGAGGTAGGGATTGTCTTCAAAAAAGCCATCGCCCATCTCCCGATCGCGATCGCGGCTCGGCAGGGGCAGGGGTTCGGCAAAAAATTGCTTTTCCGCTTTCAAGTCCTCTCGGATTTCGTCGAGGGTGCGGATCGCATCGGTGCGCGGCAGGGCAATTTGGGTGGATTCCGGGAGAAATTGGTTCAACCAGATCCCCACGTCCGGATTCAGGATCAGTTTGTAGCTGAACCAAGCGCTCACCCCCAGCAACGCCGAACCGCCAAACAACAGGGTAAATGCCACCCCGTCCGCGATCCACTTTTTCACCAGCAGGGACAGGGGGGAGGGGGTCGGTCGCCGGCTCTTTCTCGCGGAACGCACCCACGGCAATTTGCGAGGAGTCGCGCCTCGGGAGGGGAAAGGGTCTGGTTTTTGATTGGGTTCCCGAAAGTGTTCGTCCATAGTGTCGGTCAGTTCTCCGCCTATTGCGCGCTATCGTAAACTTCAAGATTGGCGTTTGGCCAAACTTCTGACAACCCTTCAGCCGATCAGGATTTGTTCGTAGCGCCGGCCCGCCCGTTCCCAAGTATATTCAGTTTCGACCAGCGATCGCCCGTTTTCGGCCAGTTGTCCCCTCAGCTCGGCATCTTCAAACAATCGCGTGATCGCCGCAACGTACTCGTCCACCCGGTTGGCCCGCAGCGCCCGCAGGGGGACACCTTCGCCATCGACGGCTAACCCCTCCAACCCGCGATCGCTGGCCACCACCGGCACCCCGGCGGCCATCGCCTCTAGGGTTTTATTTTTGATCCCAAATCCCGTTCGCATCGGTATCACACACACGGTAGCTTGATGTAAATATTCTGCCATTGAAGGGACACGCCCGGTCACGTTCACCCCCGGGCGATCGGCGAGTTCCGAAACTTCCGGCACGGGCCGGGCCCCTACCAAGGATAAACTGCTATCAGGATAGCGCCGTTGGATCTCGGGCAACACCTCCAGGGTCAAAAAGCGAGCCGCGTCGATATTGGCGATATTGTCCATCGCCCCGATAAAGGTGAGGTGGTGTCCCCCCGGATCGGCGGTTCGGCAGGGGAACTCCCCGAAGTCCACGCCGTTGGGGATGACTTCGATGCGGGCGTCGGGGTTGAATTCCTGCAGTTGGACGCTATCTTCCGGGGTGGTGGCGACGATGCGATCGAATTTGGAGCAATATTGTCGCTCGTAGCGGTACAGGAGGGGCAGGTTGATGCGATCGCGCAGGGGTTTCTCGGCGGTGCCGGTTTCGAGCTGCTGCTTGCAGGTCCCGTAAACGGAACTGTGGACGTTGACGACGGTTTTGAAGCGTTGTTTCCACTCGGGCCGGACGTAGATCTCGTTGACGCTGTGTTCGCAGGTGATGGCCTCGCAGGTGCCGTCGCCGACGGCTTCGTCGATCCAGCTTTGCAGGGCCCGAGAGTAGGCGGACAGGACTCCGGGCGGGGTTCCTTGCAACAAAAATTTACCGAACCGTCCGACTTTTCCGATCGCCCCCCCGGTCGCCCCGTCGGGCTGGGGGCGCGGAAACACCTGCAGGCGATCGACGCACTGCCGCAGCCCTTCAACCTCCTCATCCGTGACATCGGGGGTGCGCTGTGTTACAACCGTGATCGGGTGCCGTTGACTGAGATATTTGAGCAGGTTAAATGTCCGCACCTGTGTCCCGCCTTTCGTGGGGGGATAGGGAAATGTGGAAGAAATCATTAAAATTTTCATAGTACCTACAATTAATTCTTGAAAAGATTGTGACTAAAAACTTCATAAACGTCAATCAAAATCCGGTCGAGCTTAGGGGTGGGAATTCCATCAGATCGGGGGATTTACACGTTGGCAAATGATGTCGTCTGCCCTCGATGGGTTGCTGATCAAATTAGAAAGCAGATCGGGCAACTTGTGGTAAAATAGGAGAGCGATCGCGCCCGATTTTCCGGACTCTTTGTCCAGTTGATCGACGAGAGTTTTCGGCCTCGTCACGACAAGAAACCCCGACCCAGAATCCATGACCAAAATTAGCGTTTGCATCCCCACCTACAACCGCATCGACCTATTGCCGATCGCGATCGCCAGCGTCCTCGAACAGACACACCAGGACTTCGAGTTGATCGTCTGCGACGACGGATCGACCGATGGCACCGTGGAGAGGATGTCCCGCTACGACGACCCCCGCATCCGCTACGTCCGCCACCAACAAAATATCGGCAAAAGCAACAATATGCGATCGGGGTTTGAAGCCGCCACGGGGGACTACTTCATCAAATTCGACGACGACGATCGCCTCACCCCAGAATTCCTGGAAAAAACCGCCACCATTTTAGACCGAAATCCCGACGTCGATTTCGTGGGAACCGACCACTGGATCATCGATATTGAAAATAATCGCGATCGCGCCGCCACCGAAACCAACTCCCGCAATTGGGGGAGGACCCACCTCCCCGAAGGCGTCGTCGAAAACCTCCTCGAAGTCACCTTCGTCAAGCAAAGTTTTCAAATCGGCTGCACCCTCTTCCGCCGTCAGTCCCTCCTTGATGTGGGATATATGCGCCCCGACATTCAAAACTGCGAAGATAATGACCTGTTGGTGCGTCTCGCCCTGGCCGGAAAGCGGGGCTATTATCTCCCCGAAAAATTGATGGAATACCGCGTCCACGCCGGACAGCAGGGCCTCGATCGCGCCCTCCCCTATTTGCGCGACAAAATCACCTACTTGGAAAACTTCCAATTCGACTCCGAAAACCTGGAAAATATCCGGCGATCGCGCCTCGCCCAAGCCCGATTGGCGCTGGGACTGCTGCTGGTAGAAACCGGAGATGTCGAAACCGGGCGGGTGTACATCGTCACCGGACAATCGGCCTCCTTCCCCAAAGCCTGGACGGGGCTCGCCCTCTCCCTGCTGCCCGGTTTTCTCCGCAAACGAGCCTTCAATCTGCTGCGGAACGCCAAAACTTGAACCGGGGAACCCTTCAGTTTGGTCCGGAATTATTCCCCTCCGAATTCGGGCGACTGTAGGGCAGGGGAATATACTGCACCGTCGGCCGTTTTCCCTGGGGTTGGGGATACAAATCCATCAGATAATAGATCGATTTCGGCAGTCCCACCGTCACCGGCAACCCCAATTCCCGGGCGTCCTCGACGGAAATCGGACAGTCGTGGGTGATGCGGCCCGTGGTCAGGGCATCTATTACCCCCTCGATGCGTTCCGGTTCGATCTTCTGTTGGGGAATATTATCTTCCAATAAATCCCGGACGAACCGCTGCACCTGGGCGATCGCCTTCCGGGAAATATCGGCCAAAATTAAAGTCTGATCGTCGATATCCCCGATGGGTTTCTCCTCGATCACCTTCAAAATGCTGGCGGCCGGAAAATTCCCCAGTTGCGGGTCCACCGGCCCCAAAACCGCGTTCTCGTCCATCACGATTTCGTCCGACGCCAACGCCAGCATCGTCCCGCCACTCATGGCGTAGTGGGGGATGAATACCGTCACCTTCGCCTGGTGGCGGATCAGGGCCCGGGCGATCTGTTCGGTGGCCAGCACCAACCCGCCGGGGGTGTGCAGGATCAAATCGATGGGGACATCCGGCGGCGTGAGGCGAATCGCCCGCAACACCTGTTCGGAATCCTCGATGCTGATGTAACGGGAGAGGGGAATTCCGAATAAACTAATCGATTCCTGGCGGTGAATCAATAAAATTGTCCGCGTTTGGCGCTTTTGCTCGAAATCCCGGATCGCCTGCACCCGCCGCGCTTCGATGCCCCGCTTTTGGAGGATCGGTTGGAAGGAGGCGATCAGAATGAAGATCCAGAATAGGTCAAAAAAACTGAAGCTGAAATCCATAATGACCGGACGCTCGATGTTCCCGATTCTAACTCCTGAGACGGTGTTGCGATCGCCCCCCGAGGAAATCGCCGGGGACATCCCGGGGAACCGGGGCCGGTCCGTGCCAATTTGGAAACCATCACAACCCTGCGATCGGATGTCCCGTTTGACCTGGTATTCTTATATTCACAGATAACACCCATAACACCCCCTATCCACCGCTCTCGCTTCAAGGGCGGTGCTTTTTTGTCGCTCCCCAGTTCTCGGGAGTGGGGGGCAGAAATTGACCCTCGCCTTTTGCATGAGTGCCTTTTGCCTGGTATATATAACTCAGATTTGGGAGTGGGGGGAAGGTTCGAGAATGACCAAGCGCATTTTTGTCACGGGAGGAAGCGGCTGCGTCGGTCACTATATCGCCGAGACGCTGATTAAAAATACCGACGACGAACTTTATTTTTTGGTGCGGAACCGGGAAAAATTCGGATTCGACGAAAAAATTCGCCCGGGCATCCATATTTTGGAAGCCGATTTGCGGGATATCGGTCAATTTGCGGATCTGTTGAAAACCGTCGATATCGCCATTCTGGCGGCGACTTCCTGGGGCGGGAAGCCGGAAGTTTTTCAGGTGAATGTGGACGGCATCCACCGGTTGCTAGAATCCCTCGATCGCACCCGGTGCGAACAGGTGATTTATTTCTCGACCGCCAGCGTCCTCGACCGCCACAATCAATTGTTGCCGGAAGCCCGAGAAATCGGCACCGATTACATCCGTTCCAAGTACGATTGTTTGCAGGAAATTGCCGCACGACAATCCGAGTTGCCCCCCCTGCGAGTCCTGTTTCCGACGTTGGTTTTGGGGGGAGACGCCGACAAACCCTATTCCCACCTCTCCTCGGGGTTGCCGGAGGTGGCGAAGTGGGTCGATCTGATCCGCTTCTTTAAAGCCGACGCCAGCTTTCACTTCATCCATGCGGCCGATATCGCCAAAGTTGTGGGTTATTTAGTCAAGAATCCGCCGCCATCCCGGCAACCGGAGTGGCTGGTGTTGGGAAATCAACCGCTGACGTTAAATGGTGCGATCGCCCAAACCTGCGCCTACTATGGTAAATCAATCTATTTCTCGATCCCCCTCTCCCCATGGCTGGCAAACTTTTTCATCGCCGTCTTTCGGGTGCAAATGGCGCCCTGGGATCGCTTCTGTTTGAACTACCGCCATTTCACCTACGAAAACCCAGTCAGTCCCGCCAGCTTCGGGGAGAAGACGCGGTTTCCCACCCTGACCGATATTTGGGCGGAATTCGCGCCGCGATCGCCGTGAGAGTGTAACAATATGAAGTGCATCTCCTTCACTCAACCGTTATTATGAAAATTCTCGTGGTTGAGGACGATTTACCCACCGGTTCCGCTTTGGCCGAAATCCTCAAGGAACACCACTACACCGTCAACGTCGCGACCGACGGACGGGGGGGACTGGAATTGGCCGAGGCGTTCGACTACGACCTGATCTTGCTCGATATCATCCTGCCCAAACTCGACGGCATCAGCCTCTGTCGGACGTTGCGATCGCGGGGGTGTCAATGCCCGATTTTATTACTCACCGCCAAAGATAGCAGCAGCGATCGCGTCTTGGGGTTGGATGCCGGTGCCGATGATTACGTCGTCAAACCCTTCGACCCCCCCGAACTGATGGCCCGCATCCGGGCATTGTTGCGACGAAATACGCCGGCGACCACATCGATTTTGCATTGGGAAAATCTCACCTGCGACCTCGCCGGGAGCAAAATGATTTGCAACGGTGAAGTCTTGCACCTGACGCCCAAAGAATACTGTCTGCTGGAGCTGTTTCTCCTCAATCCCCGACAAATTTTTAGCAAGCGGGCCCTCCTCGATCGCCTCTGGGATTTCGCCGAGGCCCCCGGCGAGTGGACGGTTTCCACCCACATCAAATGTCTGCGGCAGAAACTCAAGGCGGCGGGAGCCAACAACCCCGTCGAAACAGTCCACGGCCTGGGATATCGCCTGCAACCGCCAAGTTATGACATCCAAACAGAAGCGCCAGTTTCCGAACCCGAACCCCCGCAAAATAACGAACAGAAAGCCAAAGCCATCACGGACAAAATTTGGCGGCAATATCGCGATCGCTTCCTCCGACAAGCCGCGGAACTCGAACACCTGATCGAGGCTCTCATCGCCTCACCCGAGCGCCCGCAAATCCGCCGGCAAGCCGAACTGCTGGCCCACAAACTCGCCGGATCTTTGGGATTGTTCGACCGTCCGGCGGGTTCGGATCGGGCGCGAAATTTGGAAAACTGGCTCCAGTCGGAAGATCTGGCGGACCCCGGCCGGTGGCGACAGGTGAGACACTGGATCGAACAGTTACACCGGGAGTTGGACCGAGATCCCCACCGCCCCTCCCCCGCCGATGGACGGTCGCCCGTTATTTTGATCGTAGACCGCGATCGCGTTTTGGCCGAACAGTTGCAAGCCGAAGGCACCGTGTCGGGGTGGCGGGTGGAGGTCGCCCCCGATTTAAACGTCGCCCACCAGACCATCGCCGAACTGTCCCCCGATGTGATTTTACTCGATCTCGGCATCGCCGCTCCCGGCGAAGACGGCATGACCCTGCTGCGGGAACTCTGCGATCGCAAACCCCCCATTTCCGTCTTGGTGTTGACCTCCCGAGATAGCCTCACGGAACGGGTGGAAGCCACCCGCCTGGGGGGATGTACCTTTCTCCACAAACCCCTGTCCGCCCGTCAAATTTTAGAGGCGATCGGCGCGGTTTTGTCCCAAAATCTCCATTCTTCCCGCGGCAGAGTTTTGGTCGTGGACGACGACCCCCTCACCGCCACCCGCCTGTCTGGCTTGCTCCGACCCCACAATATCGATGTCATCGCCCTCGACGTGCCACAAAAATTCTGGGAAACCCTCAACCGCTGCCAACCGGATTTGCTGATACTCGATTTGGAAATGCCGGGATACAGCGGTTCCGATTTGTGTCGGGTCGTGCGCCAGGATTTTCGATGGCACGGCCTCCCGATTTTGTTCCTTTCCGCCCATCGCGAGCTCGATTCCATCAACGGCGCCTTCGCCGCCGGCGCCGACGACTATATCGCCAAAGATGTCGAAGAAGCCGAATTGACCGGCCGCATCATCCACCGGTTGAGCCGGGGAAATAATTAACTATTAATAATTAACAATTAACAATTAATAATTGTTCCGGACTCCCGGTTTCCCGGCTCGCCCGAATGGTCGGTCGTTAAGATGTAAGTAGATATTGGAAATCTCAATTATTTCGACCGCCATGACAACTGTTCCATCTCTCGCCCCCAATCAACCCCAACCGCGATCGCAGCGGGCGATCGTCCATCTGGAAGCCGTTACGAAGGTTTACGGGATGGGTGACGTCGAGGTTCGCGCCCTCAACGGGGTCAGCCTGACCGTGGAGCCGGGGGAATACTGCTCCATTATGGGGGCCTCGGGTTCCGGAAAATCTACCGCCATGAACATCATCGGCTGTCTGGACCGCCCCAGTTCCGGTTCCTATTACCTCGACGGCGTAAATGTAGCGAAAATGTCCGAAGCGGATCTGGCGAAAATTCGCAATTTGAAGATCGGCTTCGTGTTTCAGCAATTCCACCTACTCTCCCAAATGAGTGCCCTCGATAATGTCATGTTACCGATGCTCTATGCCGGAATTGCCGGCTCAGAACGCCGCGATCGCGCCACAGAAGCCCTCAGACGGGTGGGGTTGGAAAATCGCCTCCACAACAAGCCCAACCAGCTCTCCGGGGGGCAGCAGCAGCGTGTCGCTATCGCCAGAGCGATCGTCAACCGCCCCGTCCTCCTCCTCGCCGACGAACCCACCGGCGCCCTGGACTCCAAAACCACCCAGGAAGTGATGGATATCTTCACCGAACTCAACGACAGCGGCATGACGGTGGTGATGGTCACTCACGAACCCGATGTCGCCCGCCAAACCCGCCGCATCGCCTGGTTTAAGGACGGTCAGGTAATCCACTCCCACCTCGCTCCCGAAGACCTGCACAGCGCGGTTTTGTGAAAAATGATAGCACCCGACCTCTGTGCGCGATCGGGTGCCGTTTTTGCAGTCATTCCTGGCCGGAACCGGGAGGTTAGCCCCTTCTCGTTAGGGGTGGAGTTCCATTACAATAGTTGCGATCGACGATCTCAGACCGCAGCTTGGCGGGGAGGGCGGGAAGTTCGCCCGGGGCCAGCTTCCGCGCTTCGGGATGGAAGACCACCCGCTTGCAGACCACTTCGCTGCTTCCCACGGATGCGTAATCCCAAATATAGTTTTCCGTATCGTTAACGATCGCCTCGGCCGGGGAAAGGAATGAACTCAGCAGAACGAATTCCAGGGTCACTAAAGCCGTGATGACAAACTTCCACATGATTCACCTTTTGCCCAATTAATAAAAGGGGGGTTAACTTGACTATCTCCATTATCTCTCGGAAAATTTGGAGTGTCAAAGAAAGTCGGTGCGGGAAACTCTCCCCCGCCCCGATCGCTGGCCGGATTCCCCGCGCCCCATCTCGCTCCAATCGAGAGCCAAAACAACGAAAAATCCCGGGTCGATCTGGATGGATGTCAGAAGGAAATCGACCGCCGGACGGACGTTTTGGCTTTTGACTCGCGTCGATCTGGGACGGCTGTGGCGATCGGGGAAATCCCTTTAATCTCCATCCGTAAAATCCCGGATAACGGGCGATCTTAAAACGATTTGTAAAGCGTTTTACCCTTTTCCCTCCACCCCTACCCGCACCCGACACCCGATCGCCCAGGAGTCTGTCCGGTCAAAACCCGGATCTGATATAATGACTCCGGCCCACTGAATCCGGAATCGATTCGCCGCTATTATCCCATGTCAGAAATTATCCAAATTCCGAATAGCATCTGGATGATCACCCAAGATTCCCCCCCCACTCCGACCGCCGCAGACGATCCCCCAGAAAAACGGACTCGGAAAACCGCCGTTTCCGCCCAAACCATGCAGCAAAATATGAGCCAATTTTTATTGGTAATTGGCGATGTTTTTGTGCAGGCAGAACAGCAGGCGTTTCAAATGCAGCAGGCTTCGGGAAATGCTCAAAAGTCGCCCCTGCAACTCGATCAAGTGGAGTTATTTATCACGATTGATGGCGAAGGCAAAGTCAGTTTGTGCGGAGACGATCGCGATCGCGGCGCGGTAAAATTGACCTTCAAACGCAATCAAAATTCCCCCAAAAAATAGGGGGTTGACAGGGGACAGTGCGATCGCCTATAATAAGTCCGTGGGGGTAACATGGCTATACGCATGACTAAAAAATCAACGTCCCAACAATTAGGCGGCTAACTTCTGTTTCGCCCACCTCGCCCGGGCAGATACAGCCAACGTCTCATCTCGATCGCTCATCCCGTCCAACCGTTCCCAAACCGATTGGAACCAATCCGGTTTTTCCGCCTCCGAAGTCGCCAACCCCTCCAAGCCGACAACCGCCGCATAGCGGACGATCCATTCCGGGTCTTCCGACACCGACAGCAGGGTTTTCAGCGTCCTCACCTTCGCAGGCGCGATCGCCTCCGGGGGCAAATCTTCCCAGCGGATCGCACCCAACCCCCGGGCCGCCGCCCGTCGCACGCTGAGGGCGAAATCCCTGGCCGCCGCCTCCAGCAAAACATCCAGTCCCCGGGGGTCGCCGATCCCCGACAGCGCCCGCACCGCCCAGGCCCGGGCCCCGTAATTGTAGCCATCCAGCTTTTCCAGCAGGGGGACGACGGCGGGTTCACCCACCGCCATCAACCCGTCCACCGCCGCCACCGCCGCCCCGGGGTTGTTGAAACCGAGGACGCGAATCAGGGTGGGGATGGCTTCCACGGACTCGGTGGCGGCGAGTTCCGCCACGGCCCGGACCAATTTGGGAGCGGAGTCGGCCTCTTCGACGGCTAAAATTAATTCCTGGGTCGTTTTCATCAGAGCAAAGAATCCATCAAGTCCATCAAGTGAACGGCCTCCTCGGAGAGGGAGGTTTCGTCCGTTTGGCGGAGGTGGTGTTCGAGAAGTCCTTGCAGGGCGATCAACTTGAGGCTATTTTCGGCCAGGGTGGCGGCGATGGGTTCGGCGGCTCGCAAATATCCGATCGCCCCCAAATCCATCAGGGCGCAGCGCCGCAGTGGCAGGTCATCTCCCCGCAACGCTTCGATCAGGCGATCGCCATAAACCGCCTCCCCCGTTAGTTGGTACATCGCCCGCCTGGCTGCATATTGGATCCGTGGGAAGGGGTGATGGGTGAAGGGTTCGATATCCGGAATCGCCTCCGTCGCCCCCAACATCCCGATCGCCTCGATGACCGCGTCGTAGGGTTCGAGCAGGTGAGGTTTTCCCGGAATCGCTTCCGTATCTTCCATGCCGCCGGCCAGCAATTTCTGCAAAGCGGGGACGCAACCGCCATCGCCCAGGGCCTCCAACGCCTGGGCTGCCGCCTCCCGGACGTAGAAATCGGAACAATCCAAGCTTTTAATCAGGGGTTCGACGGCGCGGCGGTCGCCCAATTTTCCCAGGGCGCGGGCCGCGTTCCGCCGCAGGGGGTAGCCCCCATCTTCGGTGCGGTCAGACTCGTCGTCGAGGGCATCGATCAGGGCCGCGATCGCCCGGGGGTCGTCCACGCGAAATCGCCCCAGCCACCAGGCAGCGTAGTAGCGGCGGTTGGGTTCGGCATCGTTGAGGGCCGCGATCGCCTGTTCGAGTGTCCAAGCTTCGCCCCCGGCCGGAGCATTTCCGGTCGGGGTTTTCGGTTCGGAATCCTGCATGGAGATTGCAATCGGTGGTCTAAACTATTCGCCTTCCGACTCCGGGTTGGTAGTCATCGGCTCGATGCTGACAATTTTACCACCCATGCGGGTAATCCGCTGCATTTCTTGATTCATCCGATTGTAAGGGACGATCAAAAATTGACTGGCGCTGGATCGAATCGGATACTCCGTCTTTTCAGTTTCGTTATTCTGGCGCATTCCCACCACTTCATATCGGAAGAAGCGTGCACCCGAGGGGCTGCTGCCCATTTTTCCGGCACTGATGTAACCCAACATTGTGCTTATTAATCTCCCAAAACGATCAGTGTTTTCCGTTTCAATCCTCAATTTTAGATGTTAGATCGCAAACAATCTAACATCTAAAAATCAACCGAGTTAGACCCGGTTAGATGGGCGTGATGCTGGCGACCTTACCGCCCTGGCGCTGAATTTGCTTGAGCTGTTCCGAAAGCTGGTCGTAAGGAACGATGAAAGCCTTGCTGCTGCGGCGGACTTTGGGATACCGACGCTGGACAATTCCGGCCACTTCCACCCGGTAGGTGCGTCCCCCTTGCAGGACGCCGCCCTGGCTGAAACCCGTGCTGGGGTTGACACTCTGGCCGGAGGGCTTGTAGGACCAGCCGGTCGTACCGCCGGAGGGCGCCACGACCGTGGAAGCCCGGTTGCCACCGAGTTCCTGGGCCAGACGGGACATCTGCCCTTCCGCCTGGGAGCGATCGCTGTTGGCGTAGCCCCGGTAGAGGCGGAACATCCGGGGGAACCCGACGGTTTTTTGACCCCGCTGGGTTTCAAAGCCCCGGTAGTAGGGGACAATACTTTCGCCGAAGCTCTCCAGATATTCCGGAGAATCGATATAAGAATCGATGTCGGCGTCGTAGCCCTTGTTTTGGTACAGGTCGAGGTGGAAAATCACCTCGGACTCGTCGTAGGGGGCGCGGCCGAGCAAGTGCTTGTAGTTGAGCTCGATGACCCGGGTCTGGAAGTTGGGGTAGAAGAACTTTTTCTTGTAAAGTTCCGATTTCGCGACGCAGCGAACGAACTCCCGGACCGTGATGCTGCCGTCGCACAGCAGCGACTCCGCACTGATCAGGCGCTCGGATTTCATCAGGTAATCGTTGCCCAAGACCTGGCGGTAAACCGCGCGGATCACTTCTTGGGCATTTTCTCGGGTCCAGTTGGGACGCAGCTCCACCCGGGAACTCTCCTGGAAGGCTGTGGTCCCCAGCCGGGACGCTTCTTGTGTGATGGCCACTCAAATCCTCCTGTGTTGACAACTGACTTGGGAATTGCTGGCGGCGTGGATGTTTCCGATCGGACGGGATTTCTGCTATGATTGTTGACTGGTTGACAGTTAACAACTTGCTGTTCTAAGCAGGGGTCACGCTGATGACCCGGCCGCCCATACGGTTGACCCGCTGCAACTGTGCCGATAGTTGCTCGTAGGGTACGGTGTATTCCGCCGTCGCCCGACGCATTTGCGGTCCCGACCGTGTGGGTTTTTGCACCACCACCACCCGGTAAAGTTGTCCGCGATCGCCGCCGTTGGTCCCCGTCAGGGTCTGTTTGCCCCCCGGTGCCTCAATGGGCGAGGACGTATTGCGGGCGATGTCCCAAGTCAGGCGGGCTTGCTTCTGGTTTTGGGCGCGATCGCTATTGGCATAACCGCGATACAGTTGGAACATCCGGTTGAATCCGGTGGTTCTCTGGCCCCGGCCGGTGGTGGAAAATCCCCGGTAGTAGGGAACCACGCTGTCGCCGAAGCTTTCGGAATATTCCGGGGAATCGACGTAGGAACTGATTTCCGCCTCGAAGCCCTCATCGTTGTAAAGATCGACGTGGAACGCGATCTCGGACTCGTCGAGCGGTGCGCGGCCGAGCAGGTGCTTGTAGTTCAGTTCGATGAACCGAGTTTGGCTGTTGCCGTAGAAAAACTTCTTCCGGTACAGTTCTGATAGCGCGATCGCCCGCACGAAATCCCGGACGGTAATTTCTCCCTGACGCAACAGCGACTCCGCACTCGTCAGGCGCTCCCGCCGCATGAGGTGCTCGTTCCCCATCACCTGCCGGTAAGCCGCCAAAATGACCGCCTGCACGTCAGATTCCGTGAAGTTGGAACGCAATTCCACCCGTTCGGATTCTTCAAAGGCTCGGATTCCTAGGCGACTGCCTTCAATTAAGCCAACCATATGAATCTTCTCCCGATATTTAAAGTTCTCAAAATGAGACGAAAAAACGGTTTTTAATCCGGTTCGGTATTCAAAGCGACCGAACAAAAGATGCCCGGACTGCTAAATAACTGCTAACCCAATTGCTAACAGCTATTTACCGTTCCGGGCACCGGAAAGCGGATCTAGCTCAGGGCGTTGATCGCGTAGTCGAGGTAGGAGTTGGCTTCAACCGCAGCGTCGCCAGACAGACCGTGGTTGGCTTTGATGTGCTTGAGGGCTTCGATGTACCAGCTCGGAGACAGCTCGAACGTCCGGTTGATTTCATCGATGCCGGCAATCAGGTACTCATCCATGGGGCCGGTGCCGCCAGCGATCAGGCAGTAAGTCACCATCCGCAGGTAGTAGCCGATGTCACGGGAGCACTTGTCCTTGCCGCGCTGGTCCGCCGCGTAGTTCGGTCCCTGCATTTGGGTGGTGTAGGGGAACTTGTTGTAAACGGCTTGAGCCGCACCGCTGATCAGGCTGTCAGCTTTGGTGGTCAGGGCTTTGGCAGCTTCCAGACCGGCTTTGGCTTGGCGAAAACGGCCGAAAGCCACTTGGATTTCGGTGCTGCTCAGGAAACGGCCTTGGGAATCGGCGATGGAAACGGCTTCGGTTAGGGGGGTTTTCATTCTCCAGTTATCTCCCTAGTGGTTTACAAAAAGTTTGGTTAGATAAGGGAAGCCAACAAAAATGATGACTTCAAGGGTGCGAATTGTTATGTGCGATTCGGTCGCCAGCTTAGGCAACAGCCGCAGCGGCGCGATCAAAGTAGCCCGCGATTTCAGACGCCAGGGCGCTGCAATCTCCGGGGGTGATGCCGGCGGGATCGTTGACGATTCCCAGGGCGGCTTCCTTCATTTTTTCGACGCCGGTGGCGACGGAGGCACCGGGGACGCCCAGAGCCAAGTAGGTTTCGCGCAGGCCGTTCAGGCAACGATCTTCCAGAACGCTGGCATCGCCGGCGAAGATGGCGTAGGTGACATAGCGCAGGATGATTTCCATGTCACGCAGGCAGGCAGCCATGCGACGGCTGGTGTAAGCGTTACCGCCGGGAGCAATCAGTTGGGGCTGCTCGGAGAACAGAGAGCGAGCTGCGTTAGCAACAATGGTGGAAGCGTTGCCGGTGATGCGGTTGACGGCATCCAAACGCTTGTTGCTTTCGGCAACCATCGCGTTCAGGGCGTCGATTTGAGCGGCACTGAGCATTTCGCCGCGGGTGTCGGCCTGAGAAACTACCTTGGTGAAGGCATCAAACATGGACTTATCTCCTACTTGTTGACTTGCTTAAGTTCGGTTTGGATTCGACACGCGACGAACGGTTCAAATCGCTTCGTCGGCGTCCTCTCCCAAGACCCCTCAGAGGTAGAACACAGGCAATGGTATGAACATTAGCCTGCCGATCCCCCAGCAGTCGGGTGTCATATCCGTCGGTTGGATAACTCAATCCGACACTTTAGGAATCTTAAGAGATTGTACACGGTTTATGAGAGGGATTTAATTTTTTGTAATCAAATGTTAATCAAACTTCATAAATTAACATTTGTTTTCCTTCTCTCCCCTTCAGATATTTGTTATACAACGCTATCGGCACTTGTTTTGTTAAAAAATATTAAGAAACGTATCCGCTTTGCTTTGAAATTCCCCCGACCCGCAACACGACTTTACTAAGTATTAATAACTAAGCAGAATTGCCAAACGCTTTTTCCGGGCAAATTTCGCCCGTGGCGGGCCAAAATCCGGCGATCGCCACAAAAAAACCCCCCCCGATCGGAGGGCAGGGTCGCCGGTCACGACGGATGCCGGAGCTCAGTAGCGGATGCGGGGGTCGATACAGGCGTTCAAAATGTCGATCGCCAAACTCGCCACCACCACCACCGTCGCAAAAAACACCACGATCCCCTGCACCGTCGGGTAATCCCGCAGCCGGATCGCCTCATATAACCGATTCGCCAGCCCCGGCCAGGAAAACGTCACCTCCGTCAAAATCGCCCCCCCCAGCAGGGCCGCGAACGTCAGTCCCAACACCGTGATCGCCGGGATCATGGCATTTTTCAAAGCATGGGCCAGCAAAATCCGCAGTTCCGGAACCCCCCGCGCCCGGGCCGCTTCCACATAGTCCGCCTGCAGGGTTTGTCTCAAATTCACCCGCACGATCCGCTCGAAAATGCCACTGAGCAAAATCCCCAGCGTCAGACAGGGGAGACATAAATAATAAAGTGTCGTCCAGAACGCCCCCAAATTCCCGCTCAGGATGCTGTCCACCGTGTAAAGTCCCGTGAACGTCGGCGGGGGGGCGTCCGCCACCGGAAACCGAGTTCCGAGGGGAAACCAACCCAACTGCACCGCAAAGATCAACTGCAACACCATCCCCGCCCAAAACGCCGGCACCGAATAGGTGACGATACCGAACAGCCGCCCCGCCGTGTCCCAAATCGTATTGGGGCGGGAGGCCGCGATCGCCCCCACGGTCGTCCCCACCGCCACCGCCACCGCCATGCTGAACACCGCCAACTCCACCGTGGCCGGAAAATGGTCGCCGATGATCTGCCACACCGACTGCCCCTGAGTCGTGAGGGAGGTTCCCAAATCGAAGCGGAGCAGATCTCCCATGTAACTGATATATTGTCGGAACAGCGAACCGTCCAACCCCAACTGCGATCGCAGCGCCTCCTTGGCGCTCTCCGGCGCCCGGGGGCCGAGGATCGCATCCACCGGATCCCCCGGCGTCGCCCGCAACAGCAAAAACACCACCGATGCGATCGTCCACAACATCAGGGGTGCCAGCATCAGACGGGTGATGACGTAATATTGCAGCGCTTTAGAACGAGACATCCGATCTGAGTTGAGAAACAACCACCGCGCCCGCTTTCGAGCGCCGTATGCACCGTTATATCACGCTCCGAGGCACCGGGGAACGGCTACTCCTCCAGCAGCGATTCAAACGTCGTCCGCAGGGAGGGCAAATCGGCCACCCGGGCCACCAGCAAATTTTCCTGGCCCGCATCCTCCAACCGCGTCTTCCAATATTGGATGCTCTCCGAGTTGTTCATCCAGAACTGGATCACCGCATCCACGGCGCGATCGCAATTCCAGCCCTGATTGGAAGCCGCCGTCTCCACCGACTCGATAAACCTGTCCAACTTACACTGGCGGTTGCCCACGTACTCGATGCCGCGAGTCTGCCGCTCCTGAAGCTGTTGTTGCTGGTAAAAAAAGGACAGGATTGGAGAAACGCCGACCAAATTAAAGCTATAGTTCATACTCGCCTCCAAATGCGCGTCGAAATTGAATTCGTTATATCAACTGACTCCCAGGAAAAGGGTAAAATTACATACAATATAGATCTATTTTTATTTAGTTTTTGTCAATTTTTATAAAATTTTACGATATTGAATATCCAATCTCAGAAAATAAAAACAATCTTAAAAGCCGTCGGTATCTGCGACGATCGCCCTTCATTTTTTTTTTCAAATTGGGCAGTCGGACCGCGATCGCCCGTCGCCAAATGCCCCCCTTTTAGTCAGCAGTCGCCACGACACCGGAGACATTTCCTCCCATCCGCGTGTCGGGTGAGGGTAAGATGAGCTTTCAGTTTTCAGCTTTCAGGTATAGCAGTGCGCGATCGTCTGTTTACAGTTTCATTCAGGATGCCCACCTTGAAACCCTCATGAAAAGGAAATTTTGATTCCCTCTTCCCCATTCCCTCTTCCCCATTCCCTCTTCCCCATTCCCTCTCACCCCCAGGGTATCCTTGTAAGCGAGAGCGTCCAAATTTCATACAAGCGCAAACAAGCCAGGAGGAAATATGCGAGCAGTGCTGATGGCTGGCGGTTCAGGAACCCGACTCAGACCACTCACCTGTGATTTGCCCAAACCGATGGTGCCGATCCTCAACCGCCCCATTGCCGAACACATCATCAACCTACTTCGGCGCCACCACTTCACGGAAGTCATCGCCACCCTTCACTACTTACCCGACGTGATGCGGGAATATTTCCACGACGGCAGCGATTTCGGCGTCCAGATGACCTACGCCGTCGAAGAAGATCAGCCCCTCGGGACGGCCGGGTGCGTCAAAAACATCGCCGAACTCCTCGAGAGCACCTTCCTGGTGATCAGCGGCGACAGCATCACGGACTTCGACCTCACCGAAGCCGTCGAGTTCCACCGCCGCAAACAATCCAAAGCGACATTAGTTTTAACCCGCGTCCCCAACCCCCTGGAATTCGGGGTGGTGATTACGGACGAAAATCGGCGCATCAAACGGTTTTTGGAGAAACCCTCCACCAGCGAAATTTTCTCCGATACCGTTAACACCGGGACTTATATTTTAGAGCCAGAGGTGCTCGAGTACCTGCCCCCCGATCGCGAATCGGACTTTTCCAAAGACCTCTACCCCCTGCTGCTGGAAAAAGACATCCCCATGTACGGCTACATCGCCGAGGGTTACTGGTGCGACGTCGGCCACCTGGAAGCCTACCGGGAATCCCAGTACGACGCCCTGAAGGGGAAAGTCAAACTGGATTTCGCCTACGAAGAGCGATCGCCCGGGCTGTGGGTGGGGGAAAACACCTACATCGACGACTACGCCCGGGTCGAAACCCCCGTGCTCATCGGCCGCAACTGTCGCATCGGACCCCGGGCACACATCGAGGCCGGGACCGTCATCGGCGATAACGTCACCATTGGTGCCGACGCCAACCTCAAACGCCCCATCGTCTGGAACGGCGCGATCATTGGGGAAGACGTCCACCTGCGGGCCTGCGTCATCTCCCGGGGGACCCGGGTCGATCGCCGCGCCCACGTCTTGGAGGGGGCCGTGGTCGGTTCCCTGTCCACCGTCGGGGAAGAGGCCCAAATCAGCCCCGGCGTCCGGGTCTGGCCGAGCAAAAAAATCGAGTCCGGCGCCACCCTCAACATCAATTTAATTTGGGGCAACACCGCCAAGCGCAACCTGTTCGGCCAGCGGGGGGTTCTGGGACTGGCCAACATCGACATCACCCCCGAATTTGCCGTCAAACTCGGCGCCGCCTACGGATCGACACTCAAACACGGCGCCACCGTCGCCGTCTCCCGGGACCAGCGCCGCATCGCCCGCATGGTGACGCGATCGCTCATCTCCGGCCTCATGTCCGTCGGCGTCAACGTCCTCAACCTGGAAGACACCGCCATCCCCGTCGTCCGCACCGTCATCCCCAACCTCCCCGTCGTCGGCGGCATCCACGTCCGCCTCTCCCCAGACCGCGCCGACCAAATTTTGATCGAATTTATCGACGACCAGGGCATCAACATCACCAAAGCCAAGGAGAAAAAGATCGAGGGGGCTTATTTTAAAGAAGACCTGCGGCGGGCGCAAATTCCCGAAATTGGCAACATGACCTACCCGGCCGAAGTCCAAGTCCTCGACGCCTACAACAATAGCTTTCAAAAGCAGCTCGACATCGAAGCTCTGCGCCACAGCAATGCCAAGGTGGTGATCGATTACGTCTACGCCGTCGCCGGGGCGATCCTGCCCCGGCTGCTGGAAAAATTCGGCTGCGACGCCGTGGTCCTCAACGCCAGTTTGAATCAAACCGCCCTCTCGACGGGCGATCGCGAAAATTTGCTCGACCAGCTCGGCCGGGTGGTGGAGGCCCTGCGGGCGAATTTCGGCGTCCAGGTCTACGCCAACGGCGAACAGTTTATCCTGGTAGATGAGAGCGGCAGCCCGATCCGGGGCGAAGAGTTGACCGCCATCATGGTGACGATGGTGCTGACGGCCTACCCCAGAAGTTCGGTGGTGGTGCCGGTGCAGGCCTCGGCCGCGGTGGAGCAGATCGCCCGCCGCCACGATGCCCGGGTGATCCGCACCAAAGCCAGCCCCACGGCCCTGATGGAAGCCTGCCAGACCAATTCCAACGTCGTCTTGGGCGGCAGCGGGGATATGGGGTTCATCTTCCCCCAGATGCATCCCGGCTTCGACGGGATGTTTTCGATCGCCAAAATTATCGAGATCCTCACCACCCAGGAGCGATCGCTCGGCCAAATTCGCGCCGACCTGCCCCGGGTGATTCACCGCCGCTACACCGTCCGCTGCCCTTGGACGGTCAAGGGATCCCTGATGCGGCACCTGGTGGAAACTCACGCCCCGGAAAACTTAGAATTGATCGATGGGGTCAAGTTGGTGAACTACCAAGATGACAACTGGGTTTTGATTCTCCCGGACGCGGGGGAACCCCTGGTTCACATCTACGCCAACAGCGACGACCGAGATTGGGTGGATGCCACCTTGCGGGAATATCGAAATCTCGTCCAAGAGTTTGTCAACCAATCTCAGGGCGTGAACCGCGACGACGAGTATTGAGATAGACCGGGGGGCGGTCGCCCGACCCGAAAGCGCCCCGGAACAGATGGCAACCGGGACGTCGGCTGATTCGGAAACCCGGACGGCGCGACGGGTTTCCCCAGATGAACCCCGGCTCTCGACTCTCGCCCCCAATATCAACGATGGAGATCACAAAAAATCGACAATGAATAACTGCATTTTGATGGCCGAGATCGTTCGGGAACCCCAGCTTCGCTACACGGCGGACAATCAATTGCCCATCGCCGAGATGTTGATCCAGTTCACCACCAGCCGCCCGAACGATCCCCCCGCCACTTTGAGGGTGATCGGCTGGGGCAATCTGGCCGAGGAAATGAACCAGAAATATCACGTCGGCGATTCTGTGGTGATCGAAGGTCGCCTGCAGATGAATGTGATGGAGCGCCCGGAAGGGTTCAAAGAAAAGCGAGCCGAACTCGTCGCCCGACGGATTTATCCCTTGGGCGCCTCGCCAGGCACCGGCGGCGAGGATGCGGAACTGCCCGCTACCCCCCCCAGCAACGTCGTCCCCCTGGGATCTCGCAACCGCACCACCCCCAGCCCCCAAACTTCCGGCTCGGATCTCGACGCCGACGAATCCCACCGCCCGACGGCCCCCTCTCAACCGTCCCCCGACCCCGAAGATCCCGATTACGACCCGATTCCGTTTTAGGGGCAGGGGGCGACCGGAGGTCGGGGAAGCCGGGGAAGCCGGGGAGGCAGGGGAGGCGACCGGAGGCAACGGTCAAGCAGACGAGGAAAATCCTATCTGTGTTCTTCCTCCGTTCCCTCGGCTTCTCCCGCTCCCTCCGCCCCGACCCTCCCTCCCCCTACTCCCATGGACTCACACCCGCCGCGGGGACGAGCCGCACTCCGAACACCTCGGCGAATTGAGTCGCCAGCACCTCCCGGACGTCGGCGATCGCGATGTCGGGGACGAATTGGGCCAGGGAACCCACGGCTTTGTCAGAAATGCCGCAGGGGACGATCGCCTCAAATCCCGCCAAATCCGGGCAGACGTTGAGGGCGAACCCGTGCATGGAGATCCAGCGGCTGACCTTGATGCCGATGGCCGCCACTTTCGTGTCCCCCACCCAGACCCCCGTCAGGCCGGGGATGCGATCGCCGGCTACCCCCCAAACAGCCAAAGTACGGATCAGGACTTCCTCGAGTTGGCGCAAATACCAGTGCAAGTCAGTGCGATGCCGGCGCAGGTTCAAAATTGGATATCCCACCAGTTGGCCCGGACAGTGGTAGGTCACTTCTCCCCCCCGTTCCACCCGGTGGACTTCGCGATCGCCCCGCCGGGGGTCGAACTTGAGAAATTGGGCGTCCGCACCCCGTCCCAACGTGTAAACGGGGGGATGTTCAAGTAAGATGAAAACATCCGGTAAACTCGGGCAATTAACTCGCTCTTGAACGAGCCCTTGCTGCCAGACCCGGGCCGGCTGATAAGGGACGAGTCCCAACGAGTAAAACTGGCAGTCAACCGGACGGGGATCGACAAAAGCGATTGAAGTCGGGGTTCGCATGGTAAGATCCTAAGTATAGATGCGCGAGAAATAGGAGATTCGACCCAGTTCAGCACCCTTACAGGAAACGACCCAAAAAAGCAAGGGGGTGTTGACAAAACTTTACTTGACAACCATCAAGAATTGTCAAGGGATGCAAAAGATTTTAAACGATTCACGTTTCTAAAATGCAAAATGTTAACGTGAGGTTATGCCCACACTATGAGCGGGAGGGAGCTGTATGAAGCTTGTTATCCAGGGTAAAAATCTTGAGATTACCGATGCCATTCACGAGTATGTGCAACAGAAGATCGCGAAGGCAGTCAATCACTTTCAGCAGTTGACCAACGAGGTTGACGTCCACCTATCTGTTGCCCGCAACCCCCGGATAAATCCAAAGCAAACCGCCGAAGTCACGATTTATGCCAACGGTACGGTTATTCGTGCCCAAGAGAGCAGTGAGAACCTCTACGCCAGCATCGATCTCGTGGCGGACAAAATCGCCCGTCAGCTTCGCAAGTACAAAGAAAAGCGCAAAGCCAAACAGCATCACCTTCCCAAAACCGGTGAAGTCGTCGCAGAGCAGCCCATTGTCGAGGATTTGATCGGCGATCGCACGGCCGAACTGCCCGGAGAAGTGGTGCGGACGAAATACTTCGCCATGCCACCGATGAGCATCCAAGAAGCCTTGGAGCAGTTGCAGCTCATCGACCACGACTTTTATATGTTCCGAAACGCCGAAACGGGCGAGATCAACGTCATCTACCAGCGTTCCCACCACGGGGGGTATGGCGTCATCCAACCCCGAAACGGCAGCGTCCCCAACGGTAACGGCCAGGGGACTTCCGAATCGGAACTTGACCGCCCGTCGTCGGTCACTTTATAATCCCTAACCCGGGCCCGGCCGCACAGGTCGGGCCTTTGTTTCGAGCGGCCGGTCCCGATCTTCTTCGCGTTTCCTTCAGATCGAGTGACTATAGTGACGATCGCTCGTCTGTTTACAGTTTCGTCGAGGGGGACAACAAGGGGCTTGACAAGGGACTCCATCCCCTGGTTGTTGAAATCCTGATCACCCGGGATTTTCCTATCCCTACACCCTAAACCCTACACCCTACACCCCAGCGCACAGCGCTATAGACGACCTCCCGACCGGCGATCGAAATCACAGAAGGGAGGTCATGACCGTCACGGGTCATTCCCCCCGGAATCACGCCCCCGAGATAGCCCCCGTCACCGGAAATTGAATCGAATTTGGGGATGATAGAAAATATGGACGAATTCAAGAAGTCTCCCATGTATTCTCACCTCAACCTTCTCCCCGGCGCAATTTCCGAAATTTTAGTCTCCGTGAGGGACAAGGGGGTGCTGACCCTCGCCGATCGCTACGCGCTGATGGCCGCCACCATGGACGACTCCCTGAGCGAAGAGGAGCGGACCGCCGTCAACCGGCTGTTGCGGGCCGTCTGTCGGGGTCGGGTGCGGGTGATCGAAGACCTGTCCGCCCTCGAAGAGTAGCGATCGCCTCACCTCATGTCCGTTCAAATAGTTGTTATAAAAACTATATTTAATAAATTAATCCGAACCCGATATCACCACGGATTCCCGATCGTCGTAAATCCGGCCCAGTAGAAGGGGTGGGACAGGTCGCGATCGCCCATTTGAGCCAGAATCGGAGGAAGGGAGACTCCTCCCCGCGACGTCAGCAGTTCCCCACCTTCCAACCGCACCTCCCCGGCAATCATCGCCATTTGAGTTCGCCGCAGCGCCTCCGCCTTCATCGGCATCCCCCGGAGCTGCCGGTAAAAATCGCTCATCAGAGCCAACGTCCCCTCATCGCTGACGGACCACAAGCTCGCCACTGCCGTCCTCACCCCCGACTTCAGGGCCAGCCCCGCAAATCCCAACTCCGCATTTTTATCCCCCACCGCCGTCTGGCAGGCGCTCAACGCCAACAACTCCGTCTGGGACTCGGACCAGTTCACCTCCCCGATCCGATCCAATCCCAGGCGCGTGTCCCAAAGCTGGATGAACGAATTTTCCGGCTTTCCCGGCTGAAACTCGGCGTGGGTCGCCAGGTGGACGATCGCGAAGGATCCCGACGCCACCTCCCGCTTCAGATTCTCCAGGGTGAACTGCCCGTTCAAAAACGACTCCCCCGGCCAGGGTTGGGAGGGACGCTCCCCGACGATCGCCGAGATCTCCACGGGCACCGCCGGCAGGGGGTTGAGATCCTCAAACTCCGAAGCCCCCATCGCCAAAATCCGGGCATTTTGAAGGCTGGTCCGGTTCCGGTCGAACAAATTGAACGCCGGGATGCGCGTCAGGCTGTATTTCTCCACCAAAAACCGCTCCCCGTCGTGGAAGGCCGCGATCGGCAGCGTCCGCAGCCCCGGCCCGAAACACAGCAGCAACGTATCGATCGCCCCGGCCTGCAACTCCGCCTCGAAGGGGGCCACGGTCCACCGATACAATTGTCGGGCCGATGGCAGGTAAGATCGGGTCCCCAGGCGGCTCGGGTGGGTCAGCTCCCGGCGCAACTCCCGCGCCGCCGCCCACATTTGCTCCCGCGTCACCCCCGGAATCACCCTTCCCGTCGGGGGTTGACCCGGTGTCACCAGGGCTAACTTCAAAAATTCCGGCTGTGGCGCCACCCACAGCACCGCCGCCCGAGTCCGGGTCCGCCGCGCCATTTGCGCCAGGATGCGGCTGATGTCGTCCCCGTTTAAAGTCACCGCCGCCAGGTCGCCCTCAAAATAACTTTCGTACTGCTCCTCCCAATTTCTCTCGAACTGGATAATTTGTTGCGACCAGTCGATCGCCTCGGGGGACTCCTGGGAAACGGCCAGCTCGACGCGGGTCCCCAGAACCAAAATGAACGACAGCACAAAGCCCGAGAGCCTTCGCCACCCGCGCCGGCGGATGCGCCGGAACCGGAGACCCGAACGAAAATTTGAGGCGATGTTTCCGAAACTGGCGAAGACCTGACGGAGGTGGTGTCTCATGGTGAGTGATGATTGCACGGGGGCGGACGGCGGGATGTCGGCGGGGTCGCACCCCATCCCTTGTTCTCGTCCCGCGTCAAGATGTCCGGACGCGGCGGACTCGATGGCGCGGCAGACTCGGACACCGATCCATTGTAATCCCTGGCTTCCCCGTATCGCCGGCAGGGGGGGGCGATCGCAAAAAAAGTCGCCCCCCCATCTACTGTTAACATCGAAAACGGGAATATGATTGAAGCTAGGAATAAAGCTTAAACACCTCACGAGGACAATCACCGTGCTTTATTTAGCGGAAGTACAGAAGCAAAAAAGTGGCTTTGGTTTGGGTGGCGGTCGGGCTGAACTCAAGTTGCTGGCGTGTCAGCGGGGGGAAAACAATTGGAGCGCCGTGCCGGGAGACGACGGGGTTCCGGCCGACGATGCCAACAACTACAAAGACGGGACTCTGGTTTTGGTGGAACTCAACGCCAGCAAACAGGTGCAGCGCATCGAGGAAGGCAAAAAACTGGTCAGAATTCTTGAAGATTTCTCGCGATTGCAAGATAAATTTAAAAATCAACAAGAAGAGATCGAACAGTGGAAGGAGTCCCTGACCTACCAGAGTCAGGAACTCAACCGCCGAGAAATGGAAATGGAAGCTCGGCGGGAGCAGATGGATCACCTGCAAGAGGAACTCGACCGCCTCGAAGAACAGCGACAGAGGGCCGAAACCGCCAAGCAAGAGGAAGAGCGCCTGCGGGCTGAAATCGAGCGGGGCCGAGAGGAAATCGAAACCACCCGATCGCGCCTGCAGGAACAAATGCGAGAGATCGAAGCCCAAAAGGCGGGGCTCGAAACCCAAAAGGGATTGAGTCCGGAACAGGCCGGGGAAATCCGATCGGTTCTCGAGGGCCTCTCCGAACCGCCCTCCGTCCAAAGCCTCGAAGAGCGCATCGACGGCACCCTCGGACGGGTGCGGGAGGGGGTGTCGGCCCTCGAAACCTACCGGGCGACGCGGTCGGAACAGGAAGCCCGGGCGTCCGAACTCCGGGAGCAGGTGGACGAAGCGGCCCGCTCTATCAAAAGTCGGTGGACTGAGTGGCAGGAGGCCCAGATGGCCCTGTTGAACGCCCGGGCCGAACGCAACGCCCGCCAGACCTTGTTGGAGCGCGATCGCGGCCAAATTCGACGCCTGGAGGAGCAGATCGAAGGGCGACAGACCCTGATCGGCCAACTCGAACGTCTGGCCGAATCGGTGGCGAACCGCTCCCCGTCGGGGGTCAAGGTGGACAAGGAAGCCCTGCAAAAGATGCCCGTTGAGCAACTGAAGGCCGAGGTGGAGCGCCTGCAGCAGGAGTGGGACCGGTGGTTCCGACTCGTCAGCGACCAAGAGGAGGAACTTAAGTACAAACGGGAAGAGATCGAGGAACTCCAGCAGCAGATCGAACAGGCTTCGGGGGGCGATCGCGGCACCAAAGAGGCGGAGTTAGCCGACGAACGGGATGCCTATCAGATGCTTGAAAAAACTCTGGAAGGGCAGCGCCGCACCCTCGGAGAGCGGGAAGACCACATGAACCAATACCAGGCGGTTCTGTTGGAGCGCCTGGGGGGGGCGGGTCAAACCGGGGTCGCCAATTTTCCCTCGCTCCTGGCCGGACTCCGGCAGCAGCAGCAGGCCGCCCAAGCCGAGCTGCAAGAACTCCGCGATCGCGCCGACGAGTTGGAATCGGAAATTCAGACCGCCGGGGACGAATTGTCCCATCGGGAAGCGGAGCAGGAACAGACACGCCAGCAACTCGAAGCCGAAGAGCAAAACTGGATCGAGCAGAGGCAGACTCTGGGAGAAATTCAAGGTCGGGTCAACCTGTACGGGGAGATCCTGCCACCGCTCCAGGACGGCTGGGATGCTTTGAAAGCGCAGGTGGAGGAACTGGCCGCCGAGTGCCGGCAAATTCGAGAAATGGGCGATCGCAACGCCCGGGCCCAGGGAGAACTCGGCCGGCTGCTCTCCGAATTGGTCTCCTCCTAGACGGGCGCCGTGCGAGATCTCCGCTTCTCGCCCGCCCCCCCCGGAGGACGGCCGGGACTTCTCCCTCCCCGATATCGCGCCGGCCGCCGGTTATTCGCGACTCGAATGACGGTTTGCCGACGACGGTTGTGAATGTCAGACCCCCGACGGTCGGGAGTTATAAGTCCTTTCTCTCAATATTTAACTCTCTAAATTTAGAAACATCATCATCTCTGTTTAACGGACTTTTGGAGAACTCGATAGTCTGATTGGATTGTCTTCAAAATGTCAAAAACCGGGTGGAACTGCGGGAGATGACGGTGGTCGTCGCCGACACGGGGGATATCAAAGCGATCGAAACCTTCACCCCCACAGACGCCGCCACCAACCCGTCCCTGATGACGGCGGCGGCCGCGATGCCGGAATATCAGGGCATCGTCGATGACACCCTCAAACGGGCCCGCCAGGAATTGGGGGCTGGGGCATCCGCCCGGAACGTGGCGGCGTTGGCCGCGCGATCGCCTCGCCGTGTCCTTCGGGTTGAAAATCCTCGAAATCATCCCCAGCCCGGTTTCCACGGAGGTGGACGCCCGCCTGTCCTAGAATAGGGAAGCCACCGTCGCCAAGGGCCGCTATCTCATTTCCGAATCCGAATCCCACGGCATTTCCCGCGATGCTATAATTCCCACGACAGCATCTCGTCCGTCGCGACCGGCTGGCTCAATTTTAAGAGGAATAATTATAATGTTAGAACCGGCTCAAACTGTCAAAATTTTTCAACAGTTACCCGACCAAAAAGTTTCCGCCGGAGAGACAATCTTTGAAGAGGGAAAACCGGGCGATCTCATGTACGGCATCATCGAGGGAGAGGTCGAGTTTTGGGTGAATGGAAAATCCATCGAAACCCTCAAACAAGGGGATGTTTTCGGGGAGGGTGCCCTGGTTCACCGGGACGGCACCCGCGCTTCGACGGCCGTGGCGAAAACGGACTGCGTCCTCGCCACAATGGACGAACGGCGATTTTTGTTCGCGATCGAGCAGACCCCCCTATTCGCTCTGGAGGTGATGCGAAGTTTCTCCGATCGCCTCCGCCGTTTGAAGCGATCGCTCTAAAATCGAAAACAATGAGATGGGGAACCGAAAATGTCCGGTCGTCCGCACCCGAAAATAGACTTCTGACTTCAGTGGAAATGGACTCCGATGGCGGTGGAGTCGGGCGGACTTCTGACGGTTGAGATGCAAAAAAAACGGCTCAGTTGAGCATCGTCGTCGCCGTTTCGATCGCCAGGGCGTTGTGATGCCCGTTTTGCTGGGTGGAACAGGTGTCGTGGGCTTCCGGTTCCTCGCCGACGTAGATCCCGAGCGATCGCGCCGTTTCCACCCAAAATCCGTCCGGATCGACCAGGCGGGGGCTGTTCTCGAACACCTCGTCCAGGGAGATGGTGGTGACGTGATTGCTCTTCCAGGCTACCATTTTGCCGTAGTCCTCGGCGGCGATCACGTCCACGGCTGTTTTTCCGAAGGCGGTGGCGATCAGGCGGTCGTAGGCCGAGGGCGCACCCCCCCGCTGGACGTGGCCGAGGACGGTGACTCGGGCTTCCACCCCGAGGTTTTTTTCAATTTCCGTGGAGATGTATTCGCCGATGCCCCGCAGCCTGACTTCTCCGAGGGCATCTTTGTAATATCGGGATTCGCCCCCGGCGGTTTTCGCCCCCTCCGCCACCACGACGACGGCGAATTTGCGGCCCCACAGGGTCCGCAGGTGGTGGATGCGTTTGCACAGACTCCCCATCGAGTAGGGGATTTCGGGGATTAAAATGGCGTCCGCGCCGCCGACGATGCCGGAGTGCAGGGCCAGGTGTCCGGTGGTGCGCCCCATCACCTCCACCACCATGACGCGATCGTGGCTGGCAGCCGTGTAGCTGAGGCGATCGAGGGAGTCCAAAATCGTGCTGACGGCCGAATTGAACCCGACGGACAATTCCGTACAGGCGACGTCGTTGTCGATGGTTTTGGGAACCCCCACCAGGTTCATGTTGCCTTTTTTCGCCAGCTTTTCTAAAATGGCGAGGCTGCCGTCCCCGCCGATCGCGATCAGGGCGTCGAGTTCCAGGTCGTAGTAACCGGCGATCACCTCGTCCGCCTGGGCCTCCGTGTCCCCCTTGTTGATCGAACCCAGGATCGTCCCGCCCATACTCAGCAGCGGGTCGATGCCGTGGCGCTCGATGCCGTGGCGGTTGAGTACCACGCTCTTGCGATCGATCAGGCCTTGGGTCGCGTAGGGGATACCCCGCACTTCCCAATTGTATTCGGATGTTGCATAACTCACGACGGCGCGAATCACTGCATTGAGACCGGGGCAATCCCCTCCGCTGGTCAAAATTCCAATGCGTTTGCGTTTACTCATAATCTCGTCAGATTGAGTTGTTTTTTGGTTGCATCTAAATATTACCTCCGATGGCCGAAAGGAAGGGTATCATGTTAGTCTTTTTTATTGTTTCTTAACTTACGTTTAAACCGGATCGGTTAAACTGCTCAGATCGCCCGTACATCGCGATTTGAACCGTCATTTCTCGGAGAGACTCGGGGCGGTTGACAAAACCCGATGATTGTGTATTTGCCGGGAATTCAGGAAACGCTGACAGGCCGCACCAGATTTAATCTTTATTTAAGATTTGCCGATTGATTTCTCGGACTTTTTATTTTATATCGGTCGCAAATAAGCTTAAAAGAATGAGAAGAAAAAGGCGAAAATCGGCCGTCCCCGTGCTAAAGTCAGTAGCTAAAGTTTCGGTTGTTTAGAATGGGGCAATCGTTGTAGACCCAGAGGAGTTTTTAATTATGGCGATAAAAGTAGGGATTAATGGTTTCGGTCGCATCGGACGGCTGGTCGCCCGCGCCGGCATCAAACATCCGGACATCGAGTTTGTCGGCATCAACGATCTCGTCCCCGCCGACGCCCTGGCCTACCTGTTCAAGTACGACTCCACCCACGGCCGTTTCGACGGCACCGTAGAAGCCACGGACGACGGCATCACCGTGGACGGACGCTCCATCCGCTGCACCTCCATCAAAGACCCGGCTCAGTTGCCCTGGAAGGATCTCGGCGTCGATTACGTCGTCGAATCCACCGGCCTGTTCACCACCTACGACGGGGCATCCAAACACCTGGAAGCCGGCGCCAAGCGGGTGGTTCTGTCCGCCCCCACCAAAGATCCCGACAAGGTGAAAACCTTGCTCATCGGCGTCAACCACGAGACCTTCGACCCCAGCTCCGATCTGATCGTCTCCAATGCCAGTTGCACCACCAACTGTCTGGCCCCCGTCGCCAAAGTCATCCAGGATAACTTCGGTCTGGCCGAAGGTCTGATGACCACGGTCCACGCCATGACCGCTACCCAACCCACCGTAGACGGACCGAGTAAGAAGGACTGGCGGGGCGGACGCGGTGCCCCACAGAACATCATCCCGGCTTCCACGGGGGCGGCCAAGGCCGTCACCCTGGTGCTGCCGGAACTCAAGGGCCGCCTGACGGGGATGGCGTTCCGGGTTCCGACTCCGGACGTGTCGGTGGTGGACCTCACCTTCCGCACCGAAAAGGCCACCAGCTACCCGGAAATCTGCGCGGCGATGAAGGCGGCGTCTGAAGGCCCGATGAAGGGGATTTTGGGATACACCGAAGATGCGGTGGTTTCCTCTGACTTCACCACCGATTCGAGTTCGAGCACTTTCGACGCCGGAGCCGGCATCGAGTTGAATTCCAACTTCTTCAAGGTCGTCGCCTGGTACGATAACGAGTGGGGTTATTCCTGCCGGGTGGTTGACCTGATGCTCTCGATGGCGAAGGCGGACGGACTGCTGTAGGTTCGCTTTAAAAATTGCGATCGTCCTCGAAACTCCCGCCGCGTCATTTTCTGGCCGGCGGGGGTTTTGAATTGTCAACGCAGATCGATCCGGAGCGCGATCGCAACTTCATCTCCTTGCAATCCCGTCCTAAAATTGAAAAAGCCCGTCGTATGGATTCTAGCCATATGGAGAAAATTACCGTCGATTCCCAAATCCACTTCGGCAAGCCCTGTATTGCCGGAACCCGTATTCCAGTGCAAAGCATTCTCGAACTTCTAGATGAAGGGCTTTCTTTCACTGGCACAACAAACAAAACTATCAAGAGATGTGAATTATAGACGGTTAACCAACGGCTTTCCCAAGTCCCACCCCCACCGTCTCCAAAAACTGCCGGGGGTGGGGGAGTGCGTTCCACACGGACCAAGAGCCGCAATTCCGTAACTCCTCAACGCTGTGGTGTCCCGAAGCGATCGCGATCGCCCTCGCCCCGATCGCCCGCCCGCACCGCACATCATGGGGCGTATCACCAATAACATATAATCGATCCGGGGAGACTTTTCCCAATTGTTGCTGGGCTAAAATCAGGGCCCGTTTCGCAATCTCCACGCGATCGCGCGATCGCCCCGAAAATGCCCCCAAAGGAAAGTGAGAATCCAGTCCGTAGTGAGCCAATTTTGCCCGTCCCCCGGCTTCCATATTTCCCGTCAAAACCACAGATAAAACATCTGTCCGATCTCGCAACTGTTCCAAAATTTCTCGCACCCCCGCCAGGACATATCCCGGACATCGCGGCAACATTTCGGGGAGATGTTCGACGTAGCGATTTTGGAGTTTTTCGATATTCTCCGCCGTCGCTTCCAAACCGCACTGTTCCAAAATTTGGCTGCAAATATCCCAGTCCGTGAGTCCCCCCATATTCAAAGAAGATAAATCGGCGCGCTCGCCTGTCAGATCCGCGATCGCTTCCTCCATCGCCAAACGTCCTGCCCCTTTGGTATTTAAAAGAGTCCCGTCGATATCCCAAAATAAAACCGTTTTCATCTGTTCTGTTTTCAATGATTGTCGGTGCGATCGTACTTCTCTCAGTCTGATCGATTATAATCGATCCAAAACGCGATCGACGAACCCATGCCTTTATCTCCTGACATCCCCCAATATGCCCAGGATTTGATGGACTTTTACAGTCCCCCTCGCCAAGATGCTCGAGGAGTGGGTATTTTTTACGAACAAATTCAGCCCGGAGCAGATTTGGAAAAGATGGCCCGACACCACTATCAATATTTTGTCGGGGAGCAATGGGATCGACATTCTGACGCTTGGATGCGCCCTTGGAAACTGATCTATCAGCGTGCCCGCGACATCGACCCCTGTTTTGTAGCGGAAATAACAGCCGTGGCTACCCTCGCCGGGGAGAAGCATGAGAATCTGTTCTCAAAGTTCTTAAAGATCAATACCGATGACTACGTGCGAGCCTATACGGTACTCCAGACGGCTTTTGACAGTCCGGAGGTTGAAGATTTCCGAGTGTATACCATCGGGGATGGTGAAGTCGTGGAAGGACTGTTGGCGATCAGTCATCGCCGGAACGGAGAGACGGTGATTTTCGCATTTTTAGATAAAAAAAATTCGACTCATGGCTTATAAATTTTGACGATAAATTTGCCCGGTTTAACCATGTCTTTATCTCCTGAAATTCCCCAATATGCCCGAGATTTGATGGACTTTTACAGTCCGCCTCGCCAAGATGCTTGGGGAGTCACCATTTTTTACGAACGGGTTCAGCCCGAAGCCGATTTGGAAGCGGTTGCCTTGCGTCAATATCAATATTTTGTGGGGGAGAGTTCCGAAGAAAGTTCTCCAAGCCTGATCAGTTGGATGCGCGAATGGAAATTAATCTATCAGCGCACTCCAGACCTCGAACCCAATATTCGGCTAGAACTAGACGCGGCAACCCGGGTTGCCGGTCTTGACTATGACGACCGGATCGCGAATATGCTGGACTACGATTATGATGAAACCGGCCAGGATCGCGAACCCACCATCCTCGCGGCAGGCTTTAACAGTCCGGAAGTCAAAGATTTCCAAATTTATAACCTTGGGGATGGTGAAGTGATGGAAGGATTGTTGGCGATCGCTCGCCGCCGGAACGGGGAGACGCTAACCCTGGCATTTTTAGATGATTGAAACGGGGGCAATTTTCCCAAAAAAACTGACTCCCAATAATGGCACTTGTGGTATAATTTAAATGTGAAATAATCCGCAAAATGTATGGCTTTGCATACAGAAACCCAACAATTTGAAGTGGTGAACGTCAACCATCAGGGACAAGTCATTGACCGCCATCAGATGGAAGCGAAAGTCTTCAAGGAACGGGTCAACGACACCATCTTAGAGATGGTCGCCATTCCCGGAGGAACGTTTTTGATGGGGTCGCCCCAAGGGGAAGCGGGGCGGGGCAGCAATGAAAATGATGGCAGCGGTAATCAGGTCGAGGTGGCGATCGCACCTTTTTACATGAGCAAATACCCCATCACTCAGGAACAGTATCAAGCGGTGATGGGAGACAATCCCTCCCACTTTAAGGGGACACAAAACCCCGTCGAAACGGTTGATTGGGCGGGTGTCAAAGATTTTTGTAAAAAGCTCTCCCAACTGACCCAAAAAAACTATCGTTTGCCGAGCGAAGCCGAATGGGAATATGCCGGTCGGGCCGGTACAACGACACCCTTTTATTTCGGGGAAACGATAACGACGGATTGGGTCAATTATCGGGGTACTTTTCCCTACGGCGAGGCGGCGAAGGGAGAGGATCGGAGAAAGACAACCCCGGTGGGCAGTTTCCCCCCCAATGCTTTTGGTTTATACGATATGCACGGAAATGTTTGGGAATGGTGCGAGGATGACTATCACGAAAACTATGAGGGTTTACCCCGCGATGGTGAGGCTTGGGTAAAACTTAATAGTGATGATTACCATGTGTTGCGGGGTGGTTCTTGGAGTGACTTCGCCAAATTTTGCCGTTCTGCTGTTCGCTACTGGCACCCCTCCGGCAGCGGTAAGGATTATATCGGGTTTCGGGTTGTCGGAATGTTGACGCCGGAAATCTAGCGACGTACCTTCGATTACAATTCTTCTGGGTTAATGCCCTGCGATCGCAACAATTCCGCCAGCCGTTCGGCCCGTTGACGTTCCTGCTGCAACTCCGATTCGGCTCTTTCCGCCCGCTGACGTTCATTTTCCGCCCGCTGACGTTCAATTGTAGCCCGTTCATCTCCGGTTAATAACAAATTCCCCTCACTATCCCACCAACGCAGCCAAGGCAAGTCTAAATTGCCGTATCGTCCCCGCCAAATTCCCAACTCGACACCCATCGGCTCGATCGGATAATGACCCCGTTCGTTGGCTTCCATTAACTCGTAATGATTGGTAATTAACTGATAGACTTCAACGCGGGCTTTTTGTACTTCATAAATGGCATAGAAAGCGGGGCGGATGATCTGTTCGTACACCCAAAATTTTCCTGGTTTTTGGCGGTCTTCTGAAGTTTGGGAGAGAGGGGTGCGATCGCGCTCTTCGGAACCGTCCCCCGACACGAATTCAATGGCAATTAGCGGGGGGATATATTCTTGCCAAAGGACGTAGGAACGCCTCACCTGTCCGTCCAGGGTGGGGGGGACGTTGGACACATAAAACCAGTCGGGACATTCGGCCCCTTTTTCCGGGGGTTGCGTCAGTCGCCAGTAAATGCCACAATCCTGACCGATCGCATATTGTTCGTCCGGGTGCAGGCGATCGAGCGTCGGCTGGATGGAATCAGTCAGTAAGATACTCTGGGGGTGCTCCTGAAAGTTTTTCACGAAGGTGCCGTCGGAGTCGGGGAGTTGGGTATGATCCGGAAGGGAAGTAATTCCGAGTTCAGAGAATTTGGCGATGGTCATGGCAAATCGTTTTTCATCGCAGGGGATGGGGGACAGTATAGCATTTTGAAGAGGGTGCGATCGCAATTCTCTCAACACAACCTCGAAGTGCTATAAATTTTCCCACTCATCTTGTGAAATACACGCTTGTTTTAAAATCCGTTTCAACAGATTCTTGCCAATTTCTCCTTGATGAGGATTGGGAATCCGAACTCGCAAGCCATCCCGCACCATAAACTGGTGTTTGCCACCCGAATAGGGACCAACAAAACCGGCGGCTTTGAATACGGCAATCAACTGACGACGGGATATCGGGCCAAAAGGTGGCATCAGGCGATCGGCTCCACTTTCAAGCTAATCCCACCGAACTCCGGCAGTTGATGACCCTGAGAAATGCCAATCAATATCCACTCTTCTAAAACTTCCATCAGTTCTTGACGGCAGGCTTCCAAGGTGCTTCCCGTTGCCCAAACTCCCGTCGCTCCGGGAATTGTACCATAAAACCCTTCATCATCTTCTAGGAGTTCATACTCGGCAACTTGCATGGCTTTTTGAATATATTCTTGAATCATTTTACCTCCTAATTGAATTTGACCTTGACGACCCGTATTTACTTTACAATTCTTCTGGGTTAATGCCCCGCGATCGCGTTCTTCCGAACCATCCTCCGACACATTCGATGGCAATTAGCGGGGGGATATATTCTTGCCAGAGGACGTAGGAACGCCTCACCTGCCCGTCCAGGGTATGGAGGACAGTATAGCATTTTGAAGAGGGTGCGATCGGCGATACCCTTACTGCATAGGTTTTTGGGGTGATTTTCTCTGGTTGTTTCCTGCGAAATAATCTTGGCTTTAATACCATTCCCGCTCTTGAAAAATTTTTTGTCTTAACCAACGCGGCATCTCCCAGTTTGGAGTCCAGAGAATATTGTGCTTTTCGCTGTAGGATTCTAATCCAACTTTTGACCAATATTTTCGTAGAAGCGATTGTCCTTTCTCTTTCGGGTACTTGCCGGATAAGTCGTCAGTTGGCACTGGATGGCAACCGACGGCCTCGCCCCAGGCGAAACCCTGTAAAAACATCGCCAATGCCTGCAATCCGTAATCTCTTCCCCGGTATTTCGGTTCAATGAAGACGCTATTTATATAAAATAAGTGGCGCTTGTATTCTATGGCTTCCCGACCTTCCTCCAATAGACAGAACGATGCGAAGTACGATAAGTCAGATGTCAGACAATCGGCGACAATTATGACTTCTCCTTGGTCGTAATACAAATCGAATCTATGGGCTTGCATTCGGCCAACCTGAATGGGTTCCGGGTAGTCTCCCAATGCCATTCTTTCATCCAATTCTTCTTCAGATAGATCGAGACCTCCGTCAATTTTGATATCGGTGTCGATTCCGGTAACTTGCAAGTTGTCCAACTTGGAATAATAAAGATCCAGGTTTGATAAATAAAAGGTTGATTCTAAGTAAAGTTTCATAATTATTGTTTTTTTGTTTCTCGCGATCGCCTTTTATTTTATGGCTATGATGTGGGTATGTTAAGGGGACATAATAATTGACTAAAAATCAACGGCTGTAACCCCATGATAAGGTAAGGGGTTTGGAGTGATCAACAACAGGATTGACACCGGAAACGCGATCGCCTACAATGAATCCGTGGGGGTGACATGGCTGTATGTATGATGAAAAAATCAACGCCCCCGAAAATAGCATTCAATCGAATTCCATGTCCGAACTGCCACCCCTCAACACCGAAACCATCTGGGCCATCCTCAACGAAGACCTCGACGATCGCACCGTCAACGAACTCGTCTGGCACCATCTGGGCTACCGTTATAATACGGAAAGCGATCGCTGGGACGCCACCCAAGTCGATCCCGACTGGCGGGAAACCTACCCCGAACCCCCCGACTTCATCGACTCTCGCCCCGCCACCGTCAAACTCACCCGCTCCATCCCCAAAGAAAACAAACAGCTCCTCAAAGAGCAACTCGGCTTCAAAGGCTACAAAATCGGCACCTTCGGCCCCAGACAAACCCGGCGGGCGACGATGGCCAACTGGCTGCTGTCCCAAATGTCGATGAAGGGAGTAGGGAGTGGGGAGTAGGGAGTAGGGGGCTCCAGGAGGCAGAGGAGGCAGAGGAGGCAGGGGAGGCAGGGGAGGCAAGTTGATATCAGATCCGGACAACCTCCCCAATCATCTTCAGATGATTTTTGCTGGTAGGGGCGCAAGGCTTGCGCCCTCGGGGAATTGATTCCCAAGCGGTGC
>NZ_JAJENU010000221.1:0-4175 GCF_035615495.1 Lyngbya sp. CCY1209
ATCGGGTTGGGGCCCCTGGCTTGCGCCCTCGGGAATTGATTCCCAAGCGGTCTGGATGTCTCACCCACCGCTCCCCCCGCTCCCTCCCGACTCCCCACTCCCGACTCCCCACTCCCTACACCCTACACCCCACACCCCACACCCGCCTTCTTGGCCACTCCAGCGGCGTGGGGGGCGATGATCGGAAATTTCAGCCGAAAATTCAGTCCCTCTGCGATCTCGAAACCGGCTGTTCGCAGGGCCGTTTCGGTTTCTCGGTTGGGGTGGCAGTTGTCGAACACCCGCTTCCAAATCGGGGCGACGGCATCCTGTACCTGCCGGTTCCAACTGCCGGATTCGGCGGCGACGTGTTCCAGGAAGATCAACTCGCCTCCGGGTTTGAGAACCCGCCAAATTTCCCGCAGGCTCTGTTGGGGGTCGTCCACCGAGCAGAAAACGTGGGTGCCCACGACACAATCGACGCTGGCATCGTCCAGGGGTATGCGTTCGGCCCCGCCTTCGTACAGTGCGATCGCCCCGAATCCCCGGCGATCGGCTTCTTCTTTCAAATAGCCGTGCATATGGGGGTTCGGTTCGATGCCGATCCAGCGGATATCCGGGGGAAAATGGGCGAAGTTCGCCCCCGCACCGGGGCCGATTTCGAGGACGGTGCCGTGCACTCGGCCGAATAAGGTTTGTTTCAACTCGCCCAGGTTGTCGTGGGTATGGCAGGCGTCGAGCTTCACCGAGCGGGTGCCGGTATTTGCGCGGGCCATCCCCCAGGCAAAAAAGCGCTTTTGGAGGTTGGCGAGGGGGGAATGGGACATGGGGGATTTCTCAAAATTGCGACAACTTCTATTATGGTCCGACTCCCGATTCCCTACTCCTCAATTTGCCACACGTCGGTCATCTGATTTTCATCGACGATGCGTTTCGGACGCAGGATCAAAACCACCCGGCCCAGGAGGGTTTCTTCCGGTTCGTTTTCAAACCACCGCAATTCGAGTTGGCCGTTTTCTTCCACCAGAAAATAGCTGTCGCCTTCCCAAATTCTCCCGGCGCGATCGACGACCACCAGAACCTCTTCAACCGCACCCGGGAGGGGACTCGGCAGGCGATCGCTCCGACACAAAATCGCTACCGGATCTTCTGAGGCGAGGATCACCTGCCACCCGGGGAGGGGAACCCAGGCACCGAGTCCGGAAAACTGCACAATCCGGAAGGGTTCGGCGGCTTCGGTTAAGGGGACGGCTTTGAGATCCTCGACGGCGAGGGGAAATCGGCCCACCACGGGGAGGATGCAGGGGAGGTCTTCCTGGGCTTCGAGGCGGTACACGGGGAGGCGGGGTGCCGGTTTTTGGGAGACGACGGTAAAATCGGTGAGGAGTTGTTCGAGTCGGGTGCGGGCGCCGGGGGAAGTGGCAAATTTGAGGCCCCGGGCGATGAGGCGCGATCGCTCCTGGAGGTCGTTATTTTGGCGGGCCAGTTTCCAGCACTGGCAGGCGACGACATCCCCCGGGTCCCGGGAAAATCCCTCGGGAACCGAACCCAGCCGGGAAAAATCTTTGATCGCCCGGGCGACGATTTTCGCCTCGTCCGCGTCTAAATGATTGTCGAGGATCAATTGGGCGGCGTCGATGCGCTGGGGTTGGGTGAGGATGCGGAGTTCGTAGAGGATATCGCTGCCTTTTTGCCAGAAGTGGGATTTCACGGCCTCCGATGCCCCGCCCTTGTCCATCGAAGCGTACACCTGGGCGGCGACGATCACCTGATTTTGCTGGATGGGTTCAAACCCGGTTTCCTCGAAGATCTGCTGGGAATTGTAGCCGGATTTTTGCAGGGCGGCGCAGCCTTGCCCCCACTCCACCCAGGAGCCCTCCTTGCGACGCAGCATCCCCACCAGGGCTTCCGTATCGGGAGCGCCTTCGGCGGGTTGGGGGGAAAAATTCGGGTTTTGAGGTGTTCGAGCCATATTGATTCCGATGAGAACGTTGATTGGGGATGGGAAGCGGAGGAAGCCTCCGTCCCTGTATATTATTCCTTATTCCCGACTCCCGAGTCCCGACTCCCCAGAATGGAGGGGGTCGGGAAGAACTGACATGATCAATTATCAATTATCAATTATCAATTATCAAAAGATTGCGATCGCCGCTCTCCCCATTTGGGCGAATTGACAACGGTGCGGTGATCGGTTTTGATCGAAAGCGGCGGGGGTGGCGGTCTTTGCGCGAGTGCGGCGGCCTCCGATGTCGTGGTCAGGCAAGGTTGAATGCTGAAAAAATTGCGAGTTTTGATTGTCGTCGGCATGGTTTCCCTCCTCCTCGGGGGATGCGTGCGATCGCAGGTGGGGATCGAGTTCAGGGATCAGACCCACGGACAAATCGTCGGGCACATCATACTCGGGGAACAGATGACCCGTTTCGGGCAGGATGTGGCGAAGGAGTGGTTGCCGAGTCTCAACCGTCGCGCAAAACCCCTCAACGGCAAGGCTAGACGGCTGTCGGAACGGGAGATCGAAGTCACCATCCCATTTTACAACGGGGCGGATTTGCAAAACAAATTCACCGCATTTTTCAACCCCATCGCCCCCTCTTCCCGGCAAAAACTCGACCTCCCGGAAGGGGAATTGCCCCAGTTTTCTTCGGACTTGGGGTTGACGCAAAATAACTTAATTTTCGCCCTCCGCAACCACCTGAGTTTGGAATTGGATTTGCGATCGCTCGCTTTGATTTCCACCGATGAAAATGCGATCGTCGGGACGGGAAACCTGCTGGAGTTTGAATTCACCCTCGCCACCCCCTGGGGGGGACGGGCGATCGTCCCGGAGACAGCCGTGGAAGGGGAATCCGTCGCCACCCGCGACAATGGAAAAGTCCTCGTCTGGACCCTCAAACCCGGGGAAATTAACCGCCTGGAAGCGGTTTTTTGGGTTCCGAGCCCCATCGGTATCGGTGCGGCCGCGATCGCCGGTTTTGTCTATCTGGGCTTTTTGCTAAAATCTCGGTTTTTGACGCCTTCTAGCCCCCAAAACGCCGGGGTGACGGCCGTTGAGGAAGGGTAGTGGTATCGGGATAATTTTTGACCGACAAAAAGCGATCGCCCCCCACGATTGAAACGGTCGGAGCGATCGCATTTTACACTGAAAAATTAACCGACTTTAGAACACAGACGTACTAAAATCATCCGCACCGATAATCCCGGCATCCACGCCCACCAATTCCGCCAGAACATCAGAACCCAAAGCAATCTGAGTCTGGCCGTTGACGGAAGTGATGGTGAGTTGCTCGAAACTCATGCCGCCGTCGAGGACAATAATATCCTCACCACTGGTAAAATCGGTAATGGTATCCGGGCCGTAACCAGGGACGAGGACGAAGCGATCGCTCCCATTCCCCCCGGTCAGCAGGTCGGCACCTTGTGCCCCGACGAGGATATCATCCCCATTGCCGCCGTCGAGTTGGTCGTCGCCTTCCCCGCCGTCGAGGATGTCGTTGCCCTCATCACCCGAGAGCACGTCGGAACCCTCGCCACCGTCGAGGATGTCATCCCCTTGACCGCCATAGACTGTATCATTACCGGCATTACCGGAAATCGTATCCGCCTCTTGGTTGCCATAGAGGACATCATTGCCCTCGTTACCCTCCATCAGGTCAGACCCCTGGCCACCGAAAACGATATCGTCGCCCTCGCCACCTTTGGCCTGGTCATCCCCCTGGCCACCGTAAACCTCATCATTGCCGTCGGCGCCGTCGAGAACGTCGTTTCCTTGGTTGCCATTGAGCCAGTCGTCCCCCTCGTCACCGGAAACGGCGTCATTTCCTTGGTTGCCGAACAGTTCGTCATCGTCGGCACCGCCGAGGATTTGGTCATCATCCTTGCCACCTTGAACGATATCGTTACCCGCCCCCGCATCGATGACATCGTTGCCTTCGTTGCCGTTGGCTTCGTCGTTCCCGAGGCCCAAATTGACGTTATCGTTGCCCGCCAAAGCGAACAGTTCGTCGGCTTCTGGGGTTCCCGTCAGGTTGTCAGCTTCCGGAGTGGGTTCGGCCACAGAAGGGCTAGTATTGCCGGGGACAATCGGCGGAAATGCGATCGTGCTGATAGAATCGGTGGGGTCTTGACGTACTCCCCGCACTAAAGTGACGGGGATTCTGAATATCACTATCCAGACTTTCTCTTTCGGCGAGTCAGCT
>NZ_JAJENU010000222.1:0-2546 GCF_035615495.1 Lyngbya sp. CCY1209
GAAACATCGATGTAAAGGTCATTTCAGTTTCCTATTGCCTGTTGCCTATTGCCTATTGCCCTCTAGCAGCGCTTTAACAAGATATCGGGTTCAACTCCAAAATTTGGGTAGAAACCCGGTTTCTAAAATCGGGCGGGGAGTGTCAAATTAATAGGGATCGTCCGAGAGTCTGCCGTCATTGACGCTAATTGAATAGTCGCCTTCGTCCGGTCGGTTTTTCAGGTCGAAGGTTTCGCCGTCCCGGCGTTTCCAGAGTTGAAAATCGGAGAATGTCAGGGGTGTCCCGGGTTCGCAGACTTCCGGGGAATGACTTCCCGATACGAAATAGACCGAGCCCTGTCCCATGACTTCCGCGAGTCCCGTTTCATCGATGGTCAAAGACGTTCCCTCGTCGATGCCGATTCCCAACACCTTTGCCGCCAGACCATCTTGCCGGGCCCGGGCGACGAATGTCATCAAACGGCCCATGCGATCGCGATCGGCAAAATGAGTGTCAACAATTGTATTTTCCAAATATCGCCAGTCAAATACGCGGTCGTCGAGTTCGATATCCCGATAGGGATCGTCCAACGCCGATTCGCTGTCGATACTCTGGCCGCAGGCGGTGAAGACGAAACGGCTTTGGATCATCGCCCCCGCACTGGTCCCGCCGATCGCCGCGCCGCGATCGAGGGCAGACTTGATGGCATCATATAAATCGGTATCCAAATAATTACGGAGGTAGCGGCACTGGTCGCCCCCCGCAAAGAAAATCATCTCGGCATTGCGGACACTCTCGACCACATCCGGATGGTTGGCGTCTTCCGGACGGGTGACGAGTAAGGTTTCCACCGAATCCACCCCCGCCATGTCGAAAATCGGTTCGTTGTAGCCGTCTTCCCCGGAATCCCGGATGATGACCACATCCACGGTGCGATCGCAATATTTGCCCCCCCGCACCCGGTCGATCGCCCACTGGAAAGCCGGATCGACATCCGGGCCGCCGCCGCCGAGAATGTGGACGATCTCAGTTTTCGGAATTTTCACGTCCGCCGCGTTTCCGTCGAGATAGCGTTTCACCCCGGCGGCGGCGGGACGGGGAAAGGCGAGGATCGCGATCGCCCAAAGAACCATCACGCCGATCAAAATAGCGATCGGGTGCGATTGCCAAAGCCACAAATTGTCCATGATTCTCCACTCGATGGTTGAAAATTAGTAATCAATGTTACTGTTTTTTCCGCGAGTTTCTGAGTGGTTCCGCCCGTTTTGAGGAGAAAGGGGCGATCGGGATGAGATCGGGGTGTCATCAATTGTAGTGGGGAACGCACCCAACCCGACTCTAGCGATCGGCCATCAGCTTTCGGCGAACTGCCCACAATTGGGAGATTGGCGGAGTGTTGGGATCTCCTCAGAGTCCTGGCGGTTTAGAATATATAGCAGTCGCCCGGGTAGCTAGGACATCGAACCACCCTGAAACTCAGACGGTAGGCGCTTTTCTTCCCTATTGCCTGTTGCCTATTGCCTGTTGCCTGCTATCAATTCGGATCGGCGCGATCGCGCAGGAGGTCAAAATGGTACGGACACCCCCCAAACCGGACACCGAAACGCTCTCCCTTGAATTACCAAAAACGATTAAACTTTATGTCACCCAAGAACAGTTCGCGGCCCTCGCCGCAGTCAACCGAGATTTGCAACTGGAAAGAACGGCAGAAGGAGAGTTGATCGTGAATCCGCCGACCGGTTGGGAAACGGGAAAACGCAACCGCAGCATTACCGGACAACTTGATCGCTGGTACGAAGAAAACGGACGTCCGGGGGAGGCTTTCGACTCCTCCACCGCCTTGATTTTACCCAACGGCGCGACCCGTTCTCCCGATGCCTGTTGGATCAGTCCGGAATCCTGGGATGCCCTCACGCCGGAACAAAAAGGGACATTCGCCAATATCTGCCCCGATTTTGTCGTCGAGTTGCGATCGGATTCTGACACCTTAAAATCGCTGCGAGAAAAAATGCGCGAATACATGGACAACGGCGCGAAATTGGGATGGTTGCTCGATCCGAAACATCGCAAAGTCGAAATTTACCGCCCGGAATCGCCGGTGGAAATATTAGAAAATCCCGACGAGTTGTCCGGCGAAGCGATAGTACCCGGTTTCAAGTTAAACTTGCGCCGCGTATACGGGGAATAGGGAGTCGGGAGTCGGGAGTCGGGAAGAAGCAAGCCAGCATCAGTCACCCGTGTTATCTGTGAAATCGGGTTCATCCGCGATCGCGACTGGGGAATAGGGAATTTTTCACTTTTCACTTTTCACTTTTCACTTTTCACTTTCCCCACACCCCACATCCCCAAAATTGTTAAGGATTGTCACCGTTTTTCCCCACCCGGCCATATTGTGTCCCCCTCTGCGGTAGTCTAGATTCGGTAGTGCGATTCGTTCGGGAATGAAATCGGGCTGAAATACCTGAAATAACCTCCCGGTAAGGCTTTCATCCCCTTGGATGGATATAAGGGACGCACCCCTGACCAGCCTTATAACTGTCTGTATGTTCCGAAGTTTGGTATCACA
>NZ_JAJENU010000223.1:0-6181 GCF_035615495.1 Lyngbya sp. CCY1209
GGAAATGGTGGGTTACGGCGCGAATGAAAAGTTGTCGGTTTTTCAGAAAAATTACTGTCGCGCCTAACCCACCCTACCGGACTGGGTGTAGGGTGTAGGGAATTTTAGATTTTAGATTCTTCCCATCTTTGCCCGTCTGCCCCTCGGCCTCCTCCGCCTCGCCCCCACACCCAATCTGATATTATTTCAACGTATCGGCCCAACTCGGGACGACCTCGACAGAACCGTACCACTTTCCGGGCGATCGCGGAGAATGCCAAACCTCATCCAACGTGATGTTGTCGGCCCCCTCCAGATGGGCGGCTTCGACGGGGGTGATGCCGTCCCCCCAGGTTTGGCCGACACCGATCGTAATTTGATAGCTGTTGAACGCCAGCAAACTTCCCGGCTTGCGGGCACCGAAAATCGCCTTTCCCGCCGCGCAGACATAGGAAATATCGGGATAAAATGCCCCGGGATAATTGTCTTTGACAAAATCCAAATTTTTCCGAGTCCACCGTTCCCGGCTGACGTGAGGCGTCCCCAACGTCACCAGGGTTTCGACTTGCGATCGGGCATTCCAAAACCCGATCGCATCCTCGGAAACATCATTGTGGATGGTGTAAGGTTTTTCGCCCAAGTAAATGCGGGCGATCCAGCCCCCCGCCGAGTGGCCGACCAAATTGATTTTGTCGGAACTGTATTCGAGCCGAACTTGCTGGACAGTTTGGTTAATTTTCTGCAAAATTGGAATCATCGATCGCCCGCCGAAAGTCGGCCACCAGTCTCGTTTTCGCAGGGGGACGATCCGCGTCTGGATGCCCCGGTTTTGTAAAGCGCGTTCCATTTCGCGGTAATCGTCCGCCGTCGCAAAATAGCCCGGTATGATAACGGTAGGTCGTGGCATTGTCCGTGCAAAAATTGTCCTTTGATCAGTTGAGCGGTTGGAAAAATGTCGCGATCGCCCGCAACTCCAAAAGACAATGATACAATCAAAGCGTGAATCGGAGATAGCCGTAACTAATGGCAAAAGTGGATTTGCGATCGCGCCTGTTTTTATCCCACTTGCTGGTCATGCTGATCGGGGTGTCTTCCTTGGTCATCATCGGCAAAATTTCCTCCCCCCGTTTCTTCGTCCGTCGCCTGGAACAGCTCGAGGGTCCGGGCTTTCGGTTGCAGTACGTTCGCACCCGGCTGATCGAAGGGTTTGAAATCGCCTGGAACCGCAGCACGTTTTGGTCAGTTTTGGCGGGTTCGACCGCGGCCGTAGGCCTCAGCTATTGGGTGACAAAACGCATCACCCAACCCCTGACGCAAATGGAAGAAATCACGCAAAAATTCGCCAAGGGGAACCTCTCAGAACGGATGTCGCCCAGTGAAATTCCGGAACTCAACCAACTGGCGATGAGTTTCAATCAGATGGCGGGCAGCCTGCAAGATGTGGAACAAAAACGGCGGGAATTAATTAGCGATCTCACCCACGAATTGCGGACGCCGATCACCGTCGTCCGGGGCTATTTGGAGGAAATGGCGGAGGGGAGAATTGCGCCGTCGCCGGAGATTTACCAGCAGTTGACGAAGGAAACCAAACGCCTCGAACGGTTGGTCAACAACCTGCAAGAACTCTCCAAAGTCGAGTCGGGATATTTGCCCATCCACCCCCAAGCCGTCAACATTCGGCCCCTGTTGGAATCGTTGGTGCAGCGATTTTCTGACCAACTGTTAGAAGACGGACCGACCTTGCAACTGGAGTGTCCGGAAGATTTACCCCCGGTTTTTGCGGATATCGATCGCACCGAACAAATCCTGGTGAATCTGTTGGGAAATGCGGTCCGCTATACGGAACGGGGGACGATTTCCGTCAAGGTTTGGAGTCGGGGCGATCGCCTCTGGGTGGCCGTCAGCGACACCGGCATCGGCATTTCCGAGGCGGATTTGCCCCACGTTTTCGAGCGGTTTTGGCGGGCCGACCGGTCGCGATCGCGCAACTCCGGCGGCACGGGTATCGGTCTGGCAATCACCCGCCGTCTGGTGGAACTGCAGGGGGGCGAAATCTCCGTCACCAGCGAGTTGGGCCGGGGCAGCACCTTCGAGTTTTCCTTACCTTTGGTTGCCTCAAAACTCAGTTTTTAAAGGGACATTGCCGGCAGGCGGATCTCAAAAATGGTGCCTCGTGGTTGGTTGGGGCGGACACCAATTTGGCCGCCGTGGGCTTCGACCACCATCTTGCAGAATGCCAACCCCAGACCGATTTGGGAGACTTCAGCCATGCGCGTCCCCGTCTCGTATTTTTTGAAAATGCTCTCCTTCAATTCCTCCGCCACTCCTGGACCGGCATCCGCGACTTGAATTTGGGCCTCTCCGGCCGCGGTCAGTTCGGCAGCGAGGACGATTTCGCTGCTGCTGGGCGAAAACTTGATCGCGTTTGAAAGCAGGTTATCCAACACCCGTTGGAACAAGGTGTCGTCCGCATTGACGACGCTTCCCGGCTCCGGAAGTCGCCCGATCAGTTCGATATTTTTTTGAGCGGCGATCGGCGTGAAACGTTCGATCGCGGACCCGAGAGCGCCGCCGAGATCGACTTTCGTCCGGTGGAGTTGGATCTGACTTTGTTCCATTTTTCCCATCAGGATCAGATCGTCGATCAACGCCTGCAACCGCTGGGCGGCGATGAGACTTCTGGACACTTTGTCTTTCAATTTGAGGGGCAGGTCGCCCCGTTCGACGACGTACAAGCCGAACAAGATCCCCATGAGGGGATTTCGCAGGTCGTGAACCATCATGTTGACCATATCTTCCCGGGATTTGAGCAGGGTTTGCAGTTCGTCGTATTGGGATTTGATTCGCAACATCGATTGCACCCGGGCGCGAAGTTCGAGGCGGTTGATGGGTTTGCTGATAAAGTCGTCGGCGCCGGCTTCCAGGCAGCGGGCGAGATCTTCTTTGCTGCTCAGGGCTGTCACCATGACGATGGGGGTGGCGGTCCATTTGGGCATGGCTTTGATTTGCTGGCAGACTTCCACCCCGTTGAGCTCCGGCATCATCACGTCGAGCAAAATCAGATCCGGGGCGAACAAGTCCAGGGACGCGATCGCACTTTTCCCATTCGAGGCATAGTGGAGGTCGTCATCGCGGTCTGATAATAGGGTTTCGATGACGTCAAAATTATTGGGTTCGTCATCTACGATCAGGATAGAAGCCATAGAAAGTCAAAAACGCCCGAGGAAGAATCACTGGTTTTGAGTATAACAAAAAAAACCTTCATCAGCCGTTTACACGAATGATTGCACTCCGTATTTTTCGGCTTCATCTGTCAATTTAACCGGCTATAGCAATGAGCGATCGTGTGTTAACAAATTGGGGGAACCTCGAAAACTTCAAAACCTCGATTCAAAGAGTCTTTGAGTTCTCCCTACTCCCTACGACCGACGACCGACTCCCTTTTATAGGTTTTGTAACTATACGAGCGCGCACTGCTATAACGCGGGGCTTGCCGACCTGATAGGTCGATACGGTTACGGACGGTTTTCGCGACTCTCATCGGTTGGGTCAACTCGACAATTCTTATTGATGGGAAAGGGTTGCGATCGCCGATCAAATGACTCTCTGGCAGACAGTTCGTCCGTGATTTGACTTTTGGGGACGTTACATTGTTTAAAAATCCCGACGGTTCCGATCGCGATCACCTAAAAACACGGTTCGCCGAGGAGCAAGCTGTCGCACCCCCCCGAGGGGGTATCCCGCAGCCGCGGCCCGAGTCCTTCAAAAGATCCGTAGGTGTCATAAATATTGGTGATGACATCCTTGGGATCGTCAAAACTGCCCGTCGCCACCGCCGCGATCGCAAAATCGACGGTTCCAGTATTGCGACTTTGGGGGATCGGAGTCAAGGCAGCTCGGATGACCTCGGGGCGGGGCAAACCGAGATTGAAGGCTAAATCCAAACCCGTATTGCGAATCAAACCCATAAAATTATTAAAATCCTGGCCGCTGCTGAACCGGGTTCGCAGGCTCTCCGGGTCGGCCCGCCCCGCCCCCCGACCATCGAGGGCGAAATCCCCGGATTCAAAGGCTTGGGCGTTGGGGGCGTTGCTGACGGAACAGTATTGATTCACCAGTTGGGCTTTCCCCCCCGAACCTCGGCCGTGAACCCCCACCACCCGGCCTTCGCCATCGAACACCGGCCCGCCGCTCATCCCCGGGCGGGTATTATCCAGGTAAAACAGGCTGTAACCATTTTCGCTGGTGTCGGGTTCGACGATCCCGGTCACCGGACCCCAGGTGAGGCGACGCTGGCGGCGGGTGGCTTTCCCCAGACAGCGACCCGTAGCCGCATCCCGCTCTTTTTCGGGGTCCGGCCAGCCGGAGACGTAGACCACATCCCCCACGTTGACGGAGCGGTCGGGGGCGGAGGGCGCAATGGGATAGTCGCGATCGCTCTCAAAGGCCACCACCGCCAGGTCTGAACCCGCCACCCGCGTCGGCAAGCTGATGGAGTAGCAGCCGAACCGGATCAAATTTCCGGGGGACGCGGACCCCCGCAGGGGACAGCCGCGGCCGTCGTCGGGCTGCTGCACCACATGAACCCGTCCGTCGCCGGTGCGGATGCCGTAGGACCGGCCGGCATCGAGATCCCGTTGTTTGAAATTGTGGCTCACCGTCAGGACGTAGTAGCGGTTGCCCTCCCGGGCGATGATCACCCCCGATCCCGGGTGCCACACGCCGTCCGGGTTGTTCTGGCTGGCGAGGGGGTTGCGGTAGTTATTCTCCAAGGCTTCCAGCAATTCCGGGCGCAGTTCCGGGGCGATGAGGACGGTGGTTTGGCTGGCGATGGAGTTGACCTCGTCGGGGGAGAGTTCGGCCGCAACGGGGGTGGCACCGAGCCACCCGGACAGGACAATTCCCGCCGACAGCAACAGATTTTGAGGGAGCGATCGCACTTTCATGGGTTCTCGTCTCTAACGGACAATATTAGCTAATGTTCTATAGGATGGGTCGATACCAGGAATTCAGAGAAGCGGAGGGGGTGGAGGGGCGGAGGAAGCGGAGGAAGAACACAGATAGAATTTTCCTCCCCTGCCTCCCCTGCCCCCGCTCCCTATTCCGGAGTGAGTCGGAGAACCGTCTGAATGGGAATCGCCCAACTGTAGCGGACGAGTTGGGCCGCTACGGTTTCCGGGGGGGAGGACCCGTCCGCAAACTGGTAAGTGCCCCACAGGGGATATTTGTGCATTCCGTTCACTCCCACCACTTCCCCCCGGTCGTTCAACAGCGGTCCGCCGCTCATCCCCGAAAAAATATCGTTGGTGTATCCGAGTTGGTAGCCTCCCACGAAGGGCTGTTCCATCCACCGGGACACTTGCCCTTGGGTGATGATAAATCCTCGGTTTTGCGATCGGTCGGCCTCCAGGGGAAATCCGGCGGCGATGACCGTTTCTCCCACGGTGGCGGGAGTTTGGGCGATCGCGGCAACGGTGTAGGGGCGATCGCTGCTGCGGAACTGTACCACTCCCAAATCATTGTCCCCCCAGGATGCCGACTTGACCATTTCGGCGGCGTGGATGCGGCCGTCGGGGGTTTCGACGCGGTAATTTTGGCCCCCGCCGGGGAAGAGAACGTGGTCGTTGGTGATCACGGTGTAAATGCCGCCCCGTTCGCGGATGATAATTCCCGTCCCCCACATCCGCCCGGAGTAAACCCGCACGGCAATTTGACGGGCCATTTCGCGCAGTTCGGGTTCGGAGGGGAGTTCGGGCGCTACGGGGGGTTGGGCGGCGTTGAGGGGGGATTTCGGGATGTCTGTGCCCCCCAGGACGCACAGGAGAGAACAGATCGCGATCGCGCCGGCCCAACCGATTCGGGGTCGTCTCACGGTAGAGTCCTCAACATCAACGAGATCGAGTTACCATGCCGTGCCGGGTTGGGCCCTCGGCGACGCGGACGGCATGGATGGCGTCGTTTGGGCGGGGGTGGTACTTTCGGCGGGAATTCCATTCAGAAATTGATTGAAGTCGATATAAGTGCCGGCATCATCTTCACTTTCAAATAGGACATCACTCGCACCCGTCCGAATGTTGAATAGGCGCTGGAGCTTGCTGGTGACGGATTCCGGATCGTTCGGTTTGAGGGTAACCAATCCCCGCGAAGACAGCGACGGGGCTTTCTAGCCCTAACCTGTTACTCTGTCTCGCAGAGAGCAAGA
>NZ_JAJENU010000224.1:0-4152 GCF_035615495.1 Lyngbya sp. CCY1209
CTGTCTTGCTCTCTGCGAGACAGAGTAACAGGTTAGGGCTAGAAAGCCCCGTCGCTGTCTTCGCGGGGATTGGTTACGGGATATCCACTTCCGTCGGCGGGGCCACAACCGGAGTTGTCAGGGGGTCGGCCTCAAACACGGCCCGCAGGGATTCATCCAACGTCGATCGCATCACGATGCGGTTTTCGTAAGCGACGATCACCCGCACCAACGTCGGTAAACTGTTCTCTGTGGCTTCCAAATAAATCGGTTCCACATACAACAAAGACTGTTCGATGGGAATCACCAACAGATTGCCCTGAATCACCCGCGAACCCTGGCGGTTCCACAGGGAGATCTGCTCCGAAATTTCCGGTTCCTGGTTGATCAGGGCTTCCACCTGTTCCGGGCCGAACACCAGACGCTGTTTCGGGAACTGGTAGAGCAGTAATTTCCCGTACTGCGGCACATCCGATCGCGCCGCCAACCAGGCGATCAAATTGATCCGACTCGCCGGGGTAAAGGGCTGCAACAAGATAAACTCCGCCGTCTCTTCCGTCGGCAACCGCATGATCAAATAATAGGGTTCCACCGATTGCGTTGTGTTGCCGTAGATTTCCGTCGGAACCCGCCACAGATCTTCTCGGTTGTAGAACACCTGGGGATCTTGCATATGGTAGGTGAGCAGTCGCTCCGACTGGATGCCGAACAGATCTAGGGGATATCGGATGTGTCCGTAAAGGGATCTCGGCATCTGTTCGATGGGGACGAACAAATCGGGAAAGATCCGTCGCAGGGTCGTCAAAATGGGATCTTGCGGTTCACTGAGATAGTAAAATTTGACGGAACCGTTGTAGGCATCGATGACCACTTTGACCGAATTCCGGATGTAGTTAAATTCGGTTCCCTCCGGGTCGGAGTAGGGGTAGCGGGTGCTGGTGGTGTAGGCATCCAAAATCCAGTAGAGATATTTTCCCTCCGGAGGCGATTCCCGGGAACGATCCCGCCCCAAATCGGCGTCGGCGGCGACCAGGTAGGGGCTGCCATCATACCGTAAAAATGGCGCGATCGCTTGCACCCGTTCAGGGATGTGGCGACGGAACAGAATTTTAGTATCAGGCAGAAAATTGCGGGTAAAAATCATCTGCCAATTTCGCAGATACTTGGCAAACAACAGCCGCCGCCAAACGGAATTGAGGGGGATGCCGCCGTCGCCGTCGTAGATGTTGTAAACGTTCTCGTCCCCGGAGGGAAAGTCGAACTCCCGCACCCGCGTCGAGGTCATCACGGGGATGTCCGTCAGTTGGCCGTAGTAGATGCGGGGTTGCCCGATGGGGATGCTGTCCCGAATCCGGGGGGCGACTTCCAGGGTAGTATCGGGGTTGAAGCGTGCGGCCGGACCGATATTTTTGACGTAGTATCTCGGCAGTCCCCCCTCGGCGGCGGTGTTGACGGGGGACAGGGTGAATCCGTAGCCGTGGGTGTAGACCAGGTGTTTGTTGACCCAGGTTTGGGCTTTTTCGGGTACCGAACTGTATTGCAACTCCCGAGCCGCGAGGATCACCTGCTGTTTTTCCGTGCGATCGCCCGGAGTCCGCCTTTCCGGGGGTTTGAGGATGGTGTAGCGATCGATGGACGCATCCAAAAAGGCGTAGTAGGGGCGAATTTGCTGGAGTTGGCGGTTGGTTTGCAGCAGGGGCCGCTTGTCCCAGAGGCGGATATTGTTGATGGTCAGGTCGTTGTCCTGCAAGTTGGCGTAGGTCAGTTCGGCGTCGGGGTCGAAGGTGCGGACTTCGATCGCGTCCAAATTGAACGCCTGTCGGGTAAACTTGATGCTGCGCTCGATGTAGGGTTCTTCCCGCTCTAACTCGTTGGGTTGAACCACCAACCGCTGCACGATCGCGGGTAAGGTCCATCCCACCATAACAGCGATCACCAGATACCAAGCCAGGATCGTCCGCAGGGAATAGCTGTCGGCGAACAATTTAGCCCGCCGGCGGGGACGCCGCCTCCTGCGACGCCAACCCAGAGTTTTCAAGCCATACTCGATATAAGGTGCGATCGCCCGCACGGAGAAAAACGCCTGCCAAAATAAAAACAGCGCGAACCCCAGCGACAGCAGCGACAGGAGGCGATAGGCCGGTTCCTGGGCCATGATGTCGGTGTAACCCGCCCCGAACACCACCCCCCGCTCGGAATAAAGCAACTCGTAGCGGTTGAGCCAGTATCGCAGGGTCATGCACAGCATGAAGATCCCCGCCAACCCGTGCAGGTGACGCTGTTGGGGTTGGGAAAAACCGGGAAACCGCCCCTGGCTGAGGCTGTTGCCCGACAGCAGGTAGATCAGGCTGCAAGAAATTAAGCCACACAAAAATAGGCCGAACAGCCAAAACTCCAGCAGGTGAATGACGGGGAGGGTGAAAATATAAAAGCTGATTTCTCGGTTGAAGAGATCTTCGCTGATGTTGAACGGCGTGGGGTTGAAGAAGGCCAGGACTTCGATCCAGTGCTGGGAGAGAATCCAGCCGAACCCGACGCTGAAAAACAGGGCGATCGCATTCAGGGACAGTTGCGGGCGAATCACGATGGCCACGACCAGAATCAGGGCGATCGCAACTTGCCACCACTCGATCGGTTGTTGCAGCAATATTTCCCAGAAGCCATCGAACTCAAATCGATTTGGGAGATCTTTGAAAGCCGGGGAGCGATCGAGATCCCAACTCAAATCGGCAAAAAATTCCCGGCTGTAGTACAGCAAAACCATCGCCAGCAACAAAGCCGGCCCCAGAACTAAAAATAGGAGCCAGCTCAAATTCAACGCGGGCGGGGTTTCCGGCGGTATCGGTTCAAACAGAGAATCCTGGAAACGGTGTTGGGAGCGGGGGAAGGGCTCGTAGCGGAGTTCGTTGGCGAGGTTGAGGTTCCAGAACAAAAACGCCGCACTCGTCCCGCAGCCGACTATCCACAGCGTCCCTTGGGTCAGCAGCCGCCGCCCGAACACCGACAGATAGCCCACTTCGTCAAACCACAGGTATTCCGCCACCACCCGGGTGACGAGATCGAAGATGAGCCACGCTCCCAACAGGAACAAGATAGCTTTGAAAGCCCAGCGTTTGAATGCCATTGAGCAATTTTAGATTTGAGATTGTAGGGGCGCAAGGCTTGCGCCCTGACCTCCCTATACCCTACACCCTACACCCTATTTTTTCGAGACGGCCGGGGAGTCGGCCAAATACCACCGCCAGGGGAGATCGGTGCCTTTGGAAATGCCGATGCGGGTGGTTTGGACGATTTCGGCGTCGAAATTTTGATCGCGGCGTTCCAGCCACAGAGAAGACTCGGGAGACAATGGCAAGCCGTCGAAGCTGCGATCGATTTGCAGCACCCGACACAGTTTTCCGGGGCCGGCGGCGAGGCGGTGGGGTTTTTCCCGGCGGGTGGAAGTCGGGATCATTTCCTCGGGGGGACTCGTCAGGTGCAGTGCCCGCAGCAATACCGCGCTGGCCATCCCGGGGCGATCGGTCACGATATTCAAACAATGATACATCCCATATATTAAATAAACGTAACTGCGGCCAGCCTCCCCGAACATCGCCGCATTGCGGAGCGTCCGCTTCCGATAACCGTGACAGGCCGGATCGCCCGCCTCATAGGCTTCCACCTCCGCGATCGCACCCCGGATCTCGCTTCCGTCCGGCATCCGCCGCACCAACGTGCAACCCAACAGATCGGGCGCCACTTCGGGAGATGGACGCGCCAACTCGGAAGCGTCTACAATCCGATTGAGTGGTAATGAATTCATCTGGAGGATCGCCTCAACTATGGACATCAAATTAATTTTGGTCGGATTGACCGTCGTTTTCAGCGTCGCCTGCCTGTTCTTCGGAACTAAGAACGGTTTCTACGACACTGACGACTATCACGGCAACGGTTCCGCACACTAAATTGGGGAGTCGGGAGTCGGTATTAGGGAGTCGGTATTAGGGAGTCGGGAGTCGGGAGCGGGGGGAGCAGGGGGAGCGGGGGGAGCGGGGGGAGCGGGGGGAGCAGGGGGAGCAGGGGGAGCGGGGGGAGCGGGGGGAGCAGGGGGAGCGGGGGGTGAGACATCCAGACCGCTTGGGAATCAATTCCCAAGCTAATAGCTCAAATCATCTAAAGATGATTGGGGAATTT
>NZ_JAJENU010000225.1:0-10162 GCF_035615495.1 Lyngbya sp. CCY1209
GAAAATCCTAAAGTTGTTGCTATTTGAGGATATTAGCTGCACCATTGATATCGGCATTAACTAATAAACCATGGTAATTTTGCGGAGTCAATAAGACCCGCGATCGAGAAACACGATGCTTTAATAGGTTTTCTGGCGGGTCGCCCAGCGGGCGATGACGCTCGTGATCAAGACCAAGAACACCAACACCAGGGAAGCCGCCCAGGCGAACTCTTGCAGCACCTTGTCGAAGCCGCGGGCGAACTCGTAAACCAGATAGGCCAGGGAGGGCAGGGTCGGCGCGAACGGACCCTTCGGCCAGTTGTTGGTATAAATCACCGTGAACAGCAGCGGGGCTGTTTCTCCGGCGGCCCGGGCGATCGCCAAGGTCACGCCCGTCAGGATGGCGGGGAGGGCGGCGGGGAGCACCACTTTCAGGGCCGTCTGGTAGTTGGAGGCTCCCACGCCCACGGACGCCCAGCGGACATCCTGCGGCACGATCTGCAACGCTTCATCTGTCGTTCGGACGATGGTGGGCAGCATCAACACCGCCAGGGCGATCGCACCGGCCATCACGGAAAAGGTTCCCGTGGCCAATACGATCAAACTGTAGGCAAACACCCCGGCGATGATGGACGGAACGCCGCTCAAAACGTTGGTGGCGAACCGAATCCACTGGGGGACCGGGCCCGAACTGAACTCCGATAAGAAAATCGCGGCCAGGACGCCGAAGGGGAGGGCGATCAATGTGGCGATCGCCACCACCATGATCGTCCCCAAAATCGCGCTGGCGATGCCCCCCTCGGTCTGTCCGGCGGTGGGGGGAAGTTGGGTAAATAGATCGATATTGAGACGGGCCGCCCCTTTGAAGAGCACATAGATCAAAACGGCGAACAGGGGCACCAGGGCGATGCCCAGACAGGCCCCCGCTATACCCGTCATCACGGTACCGAATAGAGATTGGAAGCTTTTGGGATTGCGAATCAGACTTCCAGCTTTGGCTTTGGCAACGGCATTTGACATGGTTCGAGACAAGTCAACTGAGAATCACGACAGGAAACGGAGCGACAATTTTTGAGAACGAATGGTTCCAGGAGGAACTTATTGATATTTCGCCTGAACTTGGTTGACGATCCACTGGGCCGCCACATTGACGAGCAGGGTCAGAATAAACAGAACCATTCCCGCATACATGAGGGCGGAGACTTGTAGCCCCGAGGCTTCCGGAAACTGGTTGGCGAGCAGGGAGGCGATCGTGTTGCCGGGGGCGAACAGAGAAACGCTGATTTTGTTGGAGTTGCCGATGATCATCGTCGCCGCCATCGTCTCTCCCATCGCCCGACCCAAACCGAGCATGGTTCCCCCGATGATGCCGGAGAAGGCAGCGGGGATCAGGACTCGGAAGATCGTCACCCAGCGGGTGGCGCCCAGGCCGAGGGAGGCTTGGCGCAGGTCTGGGGGCAAGCTGGCCAGGGAGTCCCGGGAAATGGCCGTGATGATCGGCAAGACCATGATCGCCAAAACCACCCCCGCCGGGAACATCCCGGGGCCGATGGGGGAGGTGCTGAAAAAGGGAATCCAGCCGAAGTTTTTGAACAAAAACATCTGGACCGGCCGCAGGAAGGGGATGAGTACGAAAATTCCCCACAGGCCGAAGACCACGCTGGGAATAGCGGCCAACAGTTCGACCAAAAACGTCAGGGGCGTCCGCACGGCTAGGGGAATAAAATCTTCGCTCAGAAAGATCGCCGTCCCCACCCCCAGGGGAATGGCGATGACCAGGGCGATCAGAGAACTCATCAGCGTCCCGTAAATCATGGGCAGGGCGCCGTAATTTTCGTTCACGGGGTCCCAGGCGCTGTTGAACAAAAATCCCAGGCCGAATCTTTGGAATGCCGGCCAGCTCTGTTGGGCGATCGGCAGGGCGATCAGAATTAGCAGTGCAATAATTCCCCAGGCAAAAAGGCGGGTCAGCCAGATGAAGCCGGTGTCGAGATTTTTTTCAAGTTTCGATCGCGACTGGGGGATTCCTTGGGGGATTTGGGTGGGTGGTGAAACCATAATTCGCAGTGGGCGTGCATTCGAGTTGACGGTCAGGAGATGTCCCGACGGTGGGCGATCGGCAGAGTTGCCATTCGGTTATCGGGAATCGAACGGTTACTTTCAATGCTGGGGAAGTGAGAGTGGCGTTCCCAGCTTCCCCAATTTCTAGGTGTCTTGATACATCCCAGAAAATACTCCGGAAATTGAGATCAGATGCGCCGATTAATTAACGTTGATGGTGAAATCCGGGCTGATCTGATCGGCTTTCTCCGCCACTTTTTGGACGACGTTGGGCGGCAGGGCGATGTAGCCGAGTTGCGGACTCACTTTTTGACCTTCCGTCAAACCGTACTGAATCATCGCTTCGACGGCTCGGGCGACTTCCGGATCGGGATATTGCTGGTAGGTCAGTAACCAAGTGTACGTCACGATGGGATAAGAATCAGCTCCTTCGGGGTCGGAGATGAACGCCCGCAAATCGTCGGGGAGGGTCACGGCTGCTAAGGTTTTGGAGGCGGCTTCGCTGGTGGGTGGGATGAAGTTGCCCTCCTGGTTTTCCAGGGCGGCCATGTTCAGGCCGGCATTTTGGGCGAACCCATATTCGACGTAACCGATCGCGCCGGGGGTCTGGTTGATTTGGGCCGTCACCCCGTCGTTTTTGGCGCCGCCGATGCCGGTGGGCCATTCGACGGTTTTCCCTTCACCCACCTGATTGGCCCACTCGTCGCTGATGGCGCTCAGGTGCATGGTGAAAACGCCGGTGGTGCCGCTGCCGTCGGAACGGTAGACAACGGTGATGGGCTGATCTGGAAGCTCCACACCGGGATTGGCCTCGGCAATTCTGGGGTCGTTCCAATTGGTGATGTTACCCAAGAAAATGTCTATGTATACATCCCGGGGCAACTGCAAGTTTTCGACCCCATCCAAATTGTAGGCCAAAACGATGCTTCCGGCGGTCATCGGCAGCATATAGACCCCCCGTTCGACCTTGGCGATTTCATCGTCTTTCATCGCCACGTCGCTGGCCCCAAAGTTGACGAGCCCCTGGGTAAAGCGTTCGACCCCTGCACCACTCCCCACCGACTGATAGTCAATTTGCAGGTTCGGGACGCCCTGGCTGATTTCTTGGAACCAACGCTGGTAGAGGGGGGCGGGGAAGGATGCCCCAGCGCCGACGATATCGACCTGCTGGTTGAGGGCGATCAGTTCCGCAGAAGGCCCGCCCGCATTGGTATCGGCGACATCGGGGTCGCCGGTTTCGGTTCCGCCACAAGCAGCCAACCCGGCGGTCAGGGCGATCGCAAACAGTTTCGAGAATAAATGGGAAGGTCGAGAGAACAGCATATCGCTCAGATAGTTTGACAATGACGACAATAGCTAACCTAGAGGATATCGCCTTATTAACAGTTCAAGGTAAAGGGAAGGTTAACGGTTGTCAGCAATTGAGAATGAGTTGAAAGATGTTGTTGGCGCGGACTGCGCGGAGATGAGGATTGGTCTGAAAATCAATTTTTTTGGGCTTCATTTCTCCCAAAACGGGATCGAAGGCCTTTCCGCTTGTTGAGAAAATTTTTGGTTTTTGCCGGCCGGCCTCCGGTGCCGACGGATTGAGGGGGCGATCGCAATAGTGGTAAGATAGCAAAATTCAGGATCGTCAAGCAGTTCAAGGTTTCAACGTGGTTCAAGCACCGCCATCAACCAACCGTCAATCTCAACTCCCCGCCCCCCGTCCGGAATCGCTGCGGCAGTGGCTCGACTCCCTCGCCGATCGCATCATCGCCGGCGATCGCATCGGCCGTCCAGAAGCGATCGCCCTGACCGAGATCGAGGGGACCGACAACATCCTGATGCTGTGCGAAGCCGCCGACCGGGTGCGCCAAGCCTGTTGCGGCAACACCGTCGATCTGTGCAGCATCGTCAATATCAAGTCCGGGAACTGCTCGGAAAATTGCAGTTTCTGTTCCCAGTCCGCTCACCACCCCGGGGAAAACTCCCCCGTCTACGGGTTGAAATCCCCCGAAGAAATTCTGGCCCAGGCCAAATCCGCAGAAGCCGCCGGCGCCAAACGGTTCTGTTTGGTATCCCAGGGACGGGGCATCAAGTACAACAGCCCCAAATCCTCGGAATTTGCAGAAATATTGGAGACGGTGCGGCGCATCCAAGCCGAAACCTCCATCAAACCCTGCTGTGCCCTCGGTGAGATCACCCGGGAACAGGCCGAAGCCCTCGCCGAAGCCGGAGTCACCCGCTACAATCACAATCTGGAATCCTCCGAAAACTTTTATTCCAATATCGTCACCACCCACACCTGGAGCGATCGCGTCGAAACGGTGAAAAACCTGAAGGCAGCCGGCATCCAAGCCTGTACGGGGGGAATTATCGGTATGGGAGAAAGCTGGGCAGACCGGGTTGACCTGGCCCTGTCGCTGCGGGAGTTGGAAGTGGAGTCCGTCCCCATCAACCTCCTCAATCCCCGGGAGGGAACTCCTTTGGGCGATCGCCCCCGCCTCGACCCCTACGATGCCCTCAAGGCGATCGCCATCTTCCGCCTCATCCTCCCCGAACAAATTTTACGCTATGCCGGGGGACGGGAAGCCGTGATGGGAGAACTCCAGGCGTTAGGATTGAAATCGGGGATCAACGCCATGCTCATCGGCCACTACCTGACCACGATGGGACAGCCCCCCGATCGCGATCGCGCCATGTTGGAGTCCCTGGGACTACAGGGCGGAGAAGCCCCGGTTCCCGGACAGCGGGGGACTGCCTCCGAATCCTCGCACCCCACTCAAACCTCAGTCGCACCCCCCCGTGAAACTTGATACCTCCCGTTGAATTTTTGTGGGCCATCATCGGCGTCCTGTTGACCATCGGCGGCACCTTCCTGGAGGCCTTCGTCACCGATCCGGCTTCCCTTTGGGACCCGCAAAATGTTCAAGTCCACTCCCTCGGCGTCACCTACCAAATCGGGGCGGTTCTCCTCGTCGGCTGCATGGGGGGAAAAAATGCCGCGGCCATGTCCCAAATCGCCTATCTCGCCCTGGGTCTGACCGTCTTACCCGTCTTTTCCCAGGGGGGTGGCTTCGGCTACCTGGCCGAACCGACCTTCGGCTACCTGCTGGGGTTCGTCCCCGGCGGATGGGTCTGCGGCCTGCTGGCCTTTCGCAATCCCCCCAAGTTAGAATTGCTGGCATTCAGTTGTCTGTGCGGCTTGGCGACCATCCACAGCGTCGGCATCCTCTATTTGGTGGCAACCTATTTGATTCAAGAGGCCGGCGATCGCATCGTCCCCCTGATGGAGGCCGTCAACAGCTACTCCATCGCCCCCCTGGCGGGTCAGTTGGCCGTCGCCTGCGCGGTTACGGTTCTGTCCTACGTCCTGCGAGGATTGATGTTTTATTGATTTGCATTGAAGCTGATTTTCAAATTCAGACATCCTGATGGGATTTAAAAAAAACTCGATTTTCTGGATAGCCGCCGCCGTTAGTTTGGCCATCGATCACCTGACCAAATTTTGGGTCGTACAAACTTTTGAATTGACGACCCCCCCCGAAACCCTGCCCATCTGGCCGGGGGTGTTCCACTTTACCTATGTGGTCAATACGGGAGCCGCATTCAGCCTGTTCAGCAACGGCGTCTACTGGCTGCGGTGGCTGTCCCTGGCGGTCAGTTTGGGATTGATGGCGGCAGCCCGGTTCGGGCCCCGCTTCGACCGCTGGGAACAGATCGGCTACGGTTTGATTTTGGGGGGGGCGCTGGGCAACGGCATCGATCGCTTCCTGGCCGGCCACGTGGTCGATTTTTTGGATTTTCGCCTGATTCAATTCCCGATTTTCAACTTAGCTGATGTCTCGATCAATCTGGGCATTTTATGCCTGCTGATCTCCAGCTTTTTTTATTCCCGAAATCCTCCCCGAAATCGCCCCTCCGATACCACTCGGGACAGAGGGTCGAAACATAAATAAACCGCCGGCAATGGGAGAGAGAAGAGAGAAGAGAGAAAAATTTCTCACTTCTCATCCCTCACTTCTCACTCCAGAGGGAGCCGGCGCGGGGTCGGCAAAATAGCTGCCGGCTTCCCCCTGCCGTTTCGGGCGTCCCCGGCGGGTGAGGTCGGGGGCGGTGGCCGTTTTAATCGCGGTTTGACCGTCGGCAGAATTGCGGGTGTCGCCGTCGCCGGAACGGGCGATCGCTTCCCCCGTCAAGATGTCGAAATCGGTCATTTTTTCGGCTTCCGCAGAGGCAATCTCGTCGGTGCCCAAGTCGAGTCCGTCATGTTGAAAGAGCAGAATTTCGTCAGCAGAAGGACTCCCGATGGGTTGCCAAAACCGGGCGGCGCGATCGCCAAAATCGATCTCCGGTTCGGGTTCATCCGCGACCGTTTCAATGGCGCCCGCTCCGCTCCGATCTGAATTCCAATTGTATTCGTTATTTTGATACCAGTCGAAGTTGAGAGTTTCTTCAAAACAATCCGCGTCAAACATGAATCTCCCCTGTTCTGTTTCGGAACTTGCGGTTTTCATTCCATGTTGGAATTCAAATCAAGTGGTCAAAAAATGACACCGATTCGGCCAGTTTATATCGTTCGTTTGGAAGGTTCGCGATCGCCGGGTCGAGGCCATTACGAGTCCCGGGCGATCGGCGTTAATGTTGACCACACAAAAAAAAGGAGACGTTCCGGAGAACGTCCCCAAAAATTCAAGTTTGAGCGGGCCATAGGCAACTTGAGAATCGCCGATATTTCGGTATTAGAACAGATTCACCTCATCCGTCGTGGGCAGGGCAAATCCGGCAATTTCTCCGGGCACCATTTCAAACTGCGAAATGAGTGCGTCCGAAATCGCCTCATCGGCGGGGGCAATGGTCGCCAAAGAAGTCGAAGCCGGCGTCGCACTCAGCAACCCATCCCCCTCGATGGCCAAGAAGTTGACCACTTCGCTGGTATGGTTCATTTCGGAGTCGGCCGTCACGTCTTCCTCCACCATCACGGACACCCCCGTACCGGTCAGGTCGTCGTAGCGCAACCCGGCGGGGTCGGCGCCGTCGTAAGTCGCCAAAGAAGCCAAGAATTTCGGCGCTTCCACAAAGCCGGCCCCGAAGGATTGGGAGTACCAATTGTGAGTCACCGCATCTCCGGTATTCCCCGCTTCATAGGTCTGACCGCTCCAGTCTCCCGCACCGGGTGCGATCGCCAACCAACCGATAGTTTCCTCGCCGTGACCGGGAGTCAGGGGGGCTTCCTGCTCTTCCAAAGCCACCGTGAAACCGCCCGCACCGTCTTCCAGGTGGCGAGTCCGCACGAACTCGGGATCGTTGGCGGTCTGAACTTGGCTGAAGACGACCGGAGTCTCCTCAAAGCCACCGCCGAAGGTGACGGGGACACCGCCGGGAACCTCGGCATCGCTGTCGAAACGACCCACTTCCAGACGGGTGCCGTCCGCGAGTTCCCACTCTCCCGCTTCCAGGACGATGTAACTCACCGATTCGGGGACGTGGGTGCCGTCGTAGCCGTCCGGTTCCTGCAGGAAGATATCGAAGCTGTCCGCCGTGATATTGTCGATGCGAACCGCCACGGTCTGTCCCCCGTTCCGAGAGGCGGGTTGCGCCAAAACGACCGGGTTTTCATACTCCTGAGTCAAGGAAATCGTCTGAATATTGTGGGTCAGATCCGAAATCGTCCCCGTTTCCCCGATCGCCGTTTCGGGCGGTTCCCCGGCTTCTTCGGTGTAGATTTTCACGTCGTCGAGGTTCCAAGAACTGACCGGATAAACGCGATCGTCTCCCACATCGAATCCGAACCGCACCTGGAAGTTAGAATTCTTGTAGTCGGTAATATCGAAGACCTGCTCGGTCCATTCACTGTCAGTCACACCCGGTTCCGCCCCAGTTTCCCACAGCACCTCCCAACTGTCGCCGTCGAACACCTCGACGCTGTTCGCCATGTAGGGTTCGTAGTCACTGTTGAGAAAGCGCTGGAACTCCAGGAAGACATTTTCCGAAACGTCGGTATCAACAACCGGACTGGTGAGGTAATAAGCATCGTGAACCGTCTGGCTGGCATTGCCGCCGATGACGACCCCCGCCACGCCGTTGTCATCGGTGGGACTGTGGTCCGTATCGGGGTCGGGATTGCCGTAGCGCTCGCCGCTCGATGCCGTCGCCGCGCCGATTTCCCATTCGTCATCGAGGGTCCACCCCGCCGAATTGTCGGCGAAGTCCTCTTCAAAAAGAACGGAACCACCGCCGCCGCCGAGGACGTTGCCGAAGTCGATGTCGAGGATTTCTTCGCCAGGGGCGACATCCACCGTATGGCTGCCGGGGGCAGTCCCGGTGAAGGAGAAGTTATCCAGCAACAGGCCGGAATCGACGACAGTATCTCCCACATCGACCGCTCCCACCCCGACGGTATAAGTGCCGTCGGCGGTGAAGGTGTAGGTGTAGGTTCCCCATCCGGTTTCATCGACGAAACTCGTTCCGGAGGGTACCAGGGGGGTGAAAGTATTGGCCACCGTGTCGCCCTCGGACTCCACGGAGACAAAGGCGAAGTCATTGAAGGACGATTCAAAACCTTCGTCGGTGAGGAAGTTGTAATCGAAGCTGATTTCATCTCCCGCCTTCACCGTCAGGGTTTGTTTGATGGCGGAACCTTCCGTGGCATCGCCGTTGCCCAAACCGTCCAGGGTGCCCGTTGCCAAATTCAGGAAGGTTTCCAGGTCGGCATCACTTTGGGAACCGCTGCCATTGGTAATCAGGGCTTGGTAGGTTCCCTCGGTGGGGTTGGAACCGAAGGCATCCGTCTCCACAGACGTACTTCCTTCCGTTTCCCAACCGGTCAGATCTCCCGTTTCAAACCCGGTATTTTTGAGGCTGCCGGGATAGGTTTGCTGCCATCCGTCTTGCATCACCTCCGCCACTTCATAGGTGCCGGGTTCGACATCGGTGAAGGTGTAATCCCCATTGGCGTCGGTGACGGTGGAGGGTTCTTCGGGGTCGAATTCGCCGTTATCGTTTTCGTCGATATAAATCGTCCAGCCTTGCAAACCCGGTTCGCCGTCATCCTTGCCGCCGTCTTCATTCAGGTCGTGCCACTTGTGACCCGAAATACTCCCCGGCATGGCTTTGTTGCCGAAGTTGACATCCGAGACGTCCGTACCCGGTTCCAGGGCGATCGCGTGGATGCCGTCCTCCGGGGCGGTTTGGGCCCATCCCTCCTGCTGCACTTCCGCGATCGTATAATCGTCGGGAATCAGATCGTTGAAGGAATAGAACCCTTCTCCATCGGTGACGGCAGAGGTTTCTCCCCCGTCCAACTCGCCATTCTCGTTGCCGTCGATGTAAATCGTCCAACCGGCCAACGGCGGTTCGTCGTCACTCCACTCGCCGTCTTCGTTGAGGTCGTGCCACTTGTGACCGGAAATGCTGCTGGGTTGCCAGTTTCCAAAGTCGATGTCGGTGACATTTTCCCCGTCTTCGAGCTCGACGATGTGGGGAACCGAACCCGCTTCCAAAACCGCGTTGTAGGCATTCAGACGCCCGCCCGTCGCGACGGTTCCATCGAGTCCCGGAATTTCATCGACCGTGTTGAGAATAATCTCTTTCACTTCGTCGGAGGACAAGCTGGGATTTTGGGACCCAATCAAACTGGCAACGCCGGAAACCTGGGGAGTCGCCATCGAGGTGCCGCTGTAACTGGCGTATCCGTCGCCGGGAACGCTGCTGAGGATATTGACTCCGGGAGCGGCTAAATCCACGCTAGTGGCTCCGTAACTGGAGAACCCCGCCAAGTTATCGTTATGGTCGGTGGCGGCCACGGCGATGATATTGTCGGAATCGTAGCTGGAAGGATAGTGGGGGAATCCATCGTTGTCCGAACTCGAATTGCCCGCCGCCGCCATGAACAGTTGTCCGGCATCGCCGGCCGCGTCGATCGCATCTTTGAGACCTTGGGAATAGCCGCCCCCGCCCCAACTGTTGTTGGTCAGGTCGGCGCCCATCATCGTGGCATATTCCACCGCTTGAATGGCATCAAACGTCGTTCCCGAACCAAAATCGTTCAGGAATTTGAGCGCCATAATTTGGGCGTCCCAACTGACTCCGGTGACTCCCACGCCATTATCGCCCTGGGCGGCAATGGTGCCGGCGA
>NZ_JAJENU010000226.1:0-4407 GCF_035615495.1 Lyngbya sp. CCY1209
CCGATCTGAATCCACAGGCAAGATGCCTGTGCTACATTTTGAATTTTGCCTCATTTTAGCCGAAACGGTCTACTACTCAAACTACTCAAACTGTCGCACCGAAGAAACCGGGTTTTTCGAGACAATTTTTCGATCCCCATGCCAAATGTTCATAAAAACCCGGTTTCTAATCCTTCGGTCCGATCGCATCAATTGCGGCTTCGAGTGCGATCGCAATATGGGTCCAGTGCGTCCCCCCCTGACAGAACACAATATAAGGTTCCCGCAGCGGTCCGTCAGCCGAAAATTCCGACGTACTCCCATCAATAAAAGTCCCCCCCGCCATCACCAACTGGCTTTCGTATCCCGGCATTTCCGCCGGCACCGGGTCTAGGTAAGATCCGATGGGGGAATATTGCTGAATTGCCCGACAGAAGGCGATCAGGCGTTCCGGCGATCGCAATTCGATCGCCTGGATCAGATCTCGCCTCGGGACCATCGGTGCGGGGTTGACCCGGTAGCCGAGTTGGTCGAAAACGGAGGCCGTCAGGTGATTTCCCTTCAGGGCTTCCCCCACCATCTGAGGGGCGAGAAATAGGCCCTGGAACAGCAATCGGTTCTGATCGAAGGTGGCCCCCCCGCTGCTGCCGATACCGGGGGCAGTGAGGCGACAGGCGGCCGCTTCGACGAGATCTGCGCGTCCGGCGACGTAGCCCCCCGCCGTCATAATAGTGCCGCCGGGATTTTTGATCAGGGAACCGGCGATCAAATCCGCCCCGACAGCCGGGGGTTCCCGGTCTTCGACGAATTCGCCATAGCAGTTATCGACGAAACAGATCGTGTCGGGATTTTGCCGTTTGACGATGCGGACGATCTTTTCGATATCGGCGATGGAAAGACTCGATCGCCACGAATATCCGCAGGAACGCTGGATCAACACCAGGCGGGTGCGGGGAGAAATGGCTGTTTCCAAGGCCGGCCAATCCAGATCTCCATCCGCAGATAAACCCAATTCGCGATAATCTATGCCAAACTCTATTAGGGAACCCTGACCGTTTCCGCGCAAACCGATCACCTCTTCGAGGGTGTCGTAGGGAGAACCGGCCACGGCCAGCATCTCATCTCCCGGGCGCAGGCAACCGAACAGGGCCGAGGCGATCGCGTGAGTTCCGGAAACGAACTGCACTCGTACCGCAGCCGCTTGGGCCCCCATAACGTCGGCAAATACGCGATCGCAAGTCTGACGACCCAGATCGTCGTGTCCGTAGCCCGAAACACCGGCAAAATGATGGGTTCCTACCCGATATCGACGGAAAGCATCCAAAACTCGACCGAGATTGTGCTTGACCTGCGCGTCAATTCCAGAAAAAATCGGGGATAGTGCCTGTTGCGCTTGATGTAGCTGCTCAGTGCTGTGTTTCATCACCTGACTCATGCTCGATGTGGGCGCTGCATATTATGACGCCAATGGGACTCGTCCGTTAATCAACCTGATATTCATGACGATTGCAACCGAAACCAAACTCAAGCCCGACTGGGTCACCATCGGCTTTATGGCATTTCTCCATATCGGCGCGCTGTTCGTGCTGCTGCCGAGTAATTTTAGCTGGGCCGCGATCGGTGTGGCCATTTTTCTGCACTGGGTCACGGGTGGCTTGGGAATTACATTGGGATTCCACCGCCTGATCACGCACCGCAGCTTTGAAACGCCCAAGTGGCTGGAATACTTTTTCGCGTTCTGCGGCTCCTTGGCTTGCCAGGGGGGGCCGATCCAGTGGGTCGGGTTGCACCGCATCCACCACCTGTACTCGGACCAACCCCTAGATCCCCACGATTCCAATAAGGGTTTCTGGTGGAGTCACATGGGCTGGATGCTCTGGGATATCCCCGCCGATTCCGATGTTCCCCGTTTCACCAAAGACATCAATCAAGATCCGGTTTACCAGTTCTTACAAAACTATTTTGTTCCGATTCAGATTGCTTTGGGTATCGTCCTCTACCTGCTCGGTGGCTGGCCGTTCGTGGTGTGGGGAATCTTTTTCCGCATCGTCGCCGTCTTCCACTGCACCTGGTTTGTCAACAGCGCCACCCACAAGTTTGGCTATGAGACCTACGATGCCAAAGACCACTCGAAAAACTGCTGGTGGGTGGCCCTCGTCACCTACGGCGAAGGCTGGCACAACAACCACCACGCTTACCAATATTCGGCCCGCCACGGCTTGAAATGGTGGGAAATTGACCTGACTTGGATGACGATCCGACTGTTGCAAATCCTGGGTTTGGCGAAAAATGTCAAACTGGTGGCGGCAGAGTGAGAAGAATTGATCATTGATCATTAATAATTAATAATTGTTAATTATTAATTGTTCATTGTCATACCTTACCGTTGCCTTGGACGACGTGTTTGAGGGTGGTGAGGGTTTCCAGGCTGATCAGTCCGCGTCGGTATCCTTTCTGATTCGACATTCCCAAAAAAATGGCATCCCCCCGGTTTTGATGGCGCGAAAATCGGGGGGATGTGTTGATGAAGGAGAGGGCGCTGTTGGCGTTTTGGGCGAATTGACGGCTTTCGCTGTAGGATTCGGTGGCGAGGCAGTTGGCGTGGTTGCTGCTGTACTGGTTCATCCAGGCGATCGCATCTTCGAGGTTTTCGACAAATCGGAACGCGACGGTTTTGCTCAGGTAGGGATTGGACCATTCGGCGAATTCGGCCAAGGTCAGTTCGGGAAAGTCCTCAACCAGTTGCCGGTCGCCGCGCAGTTCAAACCCCTCCTCCCGCAGACTGTTCCACAGCCGCACTAGGGAGGAGGTCTTTTGGTTGGGGTCGATGAGGACTTTTTCGATCGCGTTCACCGGGTCGGGTTCGCTCCGATGGCTTTCGAGGATCATCCACCGGGCTAGATCGACGTTGGCTGTGGCAGACCAGTAGAGGTAACAATTCCCCATCGCCGATTTGAGTACCGGGACGGTGGCCTGGTTGACGACCTGTTGGATGAGTTGGGGGCGTCCGTAGGGGATGACGAGATTGATGTGGCGGTCTTGGGTGACCAGGTTGGAGATGGGGTGGTCGGAGTCGGCGGGGATGGCCTCCAGACATCCCGGCGGCATCCCCACGTCTTCCAGGGCCGACTGGAGGGTTTCGGCGAGGGTCTGGTTGGAATAGTTGGCCTCGCTGCCCCCCATCAAAATCAAGCTGTTCGCCGTTTTCAGGCAAAATCCAGCCGCGATCGCCCCCAGTTCGGGAAAGGCTTCGTAAATGAGGGCGATCGTGCCCAGGGGGATGAATTGGCGGTAGCCCTGGCACTGTTCGAGTTGGTAGGGGGCGCTCATCACCCGCCCGATGGGGTCGGGGAGGTCGCCCAGCCGTTTCAGGATCTCGACGGTGGTTTCCAGGCGTTTCGGCGTCAGTTTCAGCCACTCTCCGATCAGTTCCGGAACCCCCATTTCCCGGCTGGCTTCCAGATCCAGGGTGTTGGCTTCCAGAATGTCGTTCTGTCTGCGCCGCAGGGCGTCGGCCATCACCCGCAGCGCCCGACTTCGAGCCTCTCCCGAGACTTGTGCCAGTTCGAGGCTGGCGGAGTAAGCCCGACGAACCGGATTGATGGGGGCGGGGGAAGCGCTGAAATCGTCGATGATCATTGAGCTTAACGCCTGTAAGCGAGCCAAACCATGAGTGCGGGCAACATCGCCAGCATAACGGCCACCATCGCCCAAAGCAAGATGTTGGGTCCGGGGGAGTACATCGCCAGGGGCAACCAAATCACCAGGGGCACCAGCAGCATCCCCAGGGCGAGGGGCAGGTAGTGCGATCGCAGGCCGGGGGTGGCCCGGTTCCACTGGTGGCCGGTCCACCGCCACACCTGTTTGTAGGGATAGTGGGTGGAGAGTTGTTCCAGGGAGTACCCGCTTTCGTCAACGACGAAAATTTGCTGACAGCGATCGCAGCCGAAGGCATCTGTCAGGGTAATCGGGACGAGTTTCCCCCGCCGCCGACAGGGACAGGGATACTCATCATTCAGGTCAATTTTCTGGGCTTTTGAAGATGGCACAGCCGATCGTTGTTTAAATATAAGTTGCGATATGGGGGAGGTTGAAATGAATGGCTCCTTACTGGATCATACTCACCTCTTCGGCCTTGTCAAACATCAGTTTCCCAGGGCCTCGGACACAACCCGAACGTTCTGTCCATCTTCGAGATCATAGCGACTTTCTTCAGAATTTGGCCACTCTCGAAGGAGAGAGGAAACCTGAGAAAAACCTCGGTCCGGCGATCGCGCCGGATCGGGAGCCGGATTCTGAATGGGGTTCCTTGGAGAATGGAGCCCAGCGGACTTGAACCGTCTAATTGAGCATTAGGGGTCGAGAGAGAAGTCACCTTCTCCCCCTCCCATTCAGAACCGTGCATGAGACTTTCACCTCACACGGCTC
>NZ_JAJENU010000227.1:0-38981 GCF_035615495.1 Lyngbya sp. CCY1209
GATGCCTGTGCTACGCTATTCACAGGCAAGATGCCTGTGCTACGCTATTCACAGGCAAGATGCCTGTGCTACGCTATGAGTTAAACAACTAAATACGCCGCGATCGCCGTTCAAGCCACCGTCGTCAGTTGATCGGGGTCGTTCTCGGTATCGTAGATTGTAAACTGTTCGAGATCCCCGTAAGACAGTTTGTATCGACTGTGTTCCGCCAGCACCTTCTGAATCAACTGGCGGTATGGGTTTAATTGTTTCATTGCAAGCTATATTGACAATGAATTGGCAATTTTTATTATGGTATTTTTGACTTGTTTAAAACAAACTCAGTTGAACGAATTCCGGAGATTTAGAGTCATTATTTCGATAATTAAAGGCTTGGGCGCGAATGTCTTTAATATCTCGGATTTTGCCGATGCGATCGCAGTCTTTCCGAGAGTCATCCAACTTTAAAATTGCCTCCCCCAACGCCTTCGCCAACAGGGGTGGAACGGCATTTCCGATTTGTCGCCACTGCTGGGTTAGGGTGCCTTTAAAGATAAAATGGGGGGGGAACGATTGAATCGCCGCCGCCTCCCGGGGGGTCAAATAGCGGTCTTCTGTGGGATGATAGTAGGTGGTGCGGCTGGTGTTGATGGTGTTAGAACAGCGATCGCGATCGAGGCGTTTCAGTTTGGCTTCCCGAAACCGTTCTTCCCGCAGCGTTTTCCAGTCCACATCGAACCACAGTTCGGGGGGTAAATAGGCGGTTTGATCGCGTTCGTAGCGGATTTCTTTCCCTTCCGGAATGTGGCGGAGTCTGCGGCGTTCTAGGGGATTAGAAATTTTTGCTTTTTCGATATCGTGATTGTGACATTCTCCGTTATCTTCCAACCAATTCTCGAACGCCCAGCCGACGGTTCGGGCGGGGGGCAGGAATTGTAAATCGGCTTCGTTGTCTTGAAATTGCAGGTTTGGATAGAGATTTTTGACGCCGAAACGATTGCCCAGAAAGATTGTCCGTCTCCGCTTTTCGGGGACTCCGTAATGGTGGGCGGAGAGTACCCGCACATCGATCGCATATCCCAAATCGATGAAACTGCCGAGGATGGCTTTTAGGGTATTTTCGTTATTTCTGGATAGCAATCCGGTGACGTTTTCGACGATAATATAATCGGGTTTTAGGTCATCTACGACTCGGAGAAATTCCCGAAACAGGAAGTTGCGTTTGTCGTTGCGATCGTTGGCACCGATGGTGGAAAATCCCTGGCAGGGGGGGCCGCCGCAGATCAAGTCAACTTTGCGATCGCCGATCAATTCCCGAATTTCAGATGTCGAAATTTCCAACAAATCCCCGCAAATGGTTTTTGCATTCGGATGGTTGGCTTGAAAGGTTTGAATCGCTGCCTTGTCGAAATCCACACCCAACAAACACTCGAAACCCGCCATTTCCAAGCCGCAGGACATCCCCCCGGCGCCGGAAAATAGATCGATGACCGTTTTGGCTGGTTTGGTATTCATCGGGGCGATCGCATCTCGAATCCAAAATTTCGACCTATTATAGACCATAATTCAATGATTGGTAAAAAAATTGATGGCGGTGTCATCAATTGTTGTCCCCATCCCCGACAGATGATTTCAAGCGATCGCTCTCCCGGGCAATTTTCAGGAAACTCTATCAATTGACAGTTGCGGAATCTGGAAAACTGCTATAGTCTCAGATACGAGCCATTCTAGCACTCCAGAAGAGTGGGGCGATCGCCCGCCATTACCGCTGTTTACCGGGACTCCGGCCGTGAACCTAACTACCATCAAAAGTATCCTCCAAGAAACTCTGGCCGCTTGGCAAGAAGACAAAGTTCCCATCCTGGCGGCAGCCCTCGCCTATTACATGGTCTTTTCCCTCGCCCCCCTGTTGGTGATAATTATCGCGATCGCCGGTTTTATTGTCGGCGAAGCGACCGCCCGAGAAGAAGTCGTGGACAAAATCACGAAGGTGATGGGCGAACAGGGGGCCGAAGTGATTCAGAATGTCATTCAAAGTCAATTTGAACCCAGTTCCAGCATCATTGCGACCCTGATTGGTATCGCCACACTGATTTTTGCAGCCACCACAATTTTCGCCCAACTTAAACAGGCGTTAAATATCATTTGGGGAGTCGAATTGAAACCCGGACAGGGCATCTGGGGATTCATCCGCAGCCGCATCCTCGCCATTTTCATGGTATTGGGAATCGGTTTTATCCTGCTACTTTCTCTGATCGTCAGTTCGGTTCTTTCCGGAATTAATGATTGGTTGGGACAGGTTATTCCCGTGCCAACTCTTGTGTGGTCTATCACCGATAATGTCATCACTTTTATTCTAATCACCCTGTTATTCGGACAAATTTATCGGGTCTTGCCGGACGTTAAAATTGCCTGGGCGGATGTGGGAGTCGGGGCGGCGATCACCGCCGTTTTATTCATTATCGGCCGGACGTTGATCGGGTTGTATTTGGGTAACGCCGGAGTCGCCTCGGCTTACGGGGCGGCGAGTTCTTTTATCGTCCTCCTGCTGTGGATCTTCTACTCCGCCCAAATTTTTCTGTTGGGGGCGGAACTGACGAAAATCTGGACGCGGCGGTACGGTTCCCAGATCCGGCCCAATTCAAACGCGGTTCTGGTGGATGATAATAATTAGAATGGGCAAACAATTCGCCCCAATTGCCACTAAAATAGGGGGTTGAACAAGTGTTGAGGATATCAATTCAATGCCTCCCCGTTGGCCCCGCGAACCCGATCGCAAAGACCCCGCCTTCCGCCGTCTGGACGATCGCATGAATTTTGCCGTCCACGTCGCCATTTTCGCCGCCTGCAATTCGGGACTGTGGTTTTTTCACAATCTCGCCAAAGCCACCTGGCCCTGGGCGGTGTGGGTGACGGGCGGTTGGGCTTCCCTGTTGTTGATTCACGCCATTTACATTTTTGCGATCGCCGATTATTCGGCCCCGTCCCCCAGCAAAGAATGAGGGAAAAACCCCGTTTCTGACACCCCGGTTCTGACCCCTCAGTTTCTTTAAATGGGGGGTTGGGGACTATCATTGACGAAAAGCGATCGTCTTTTATCCCATTCATGTCTGGAGAAATTCGGGTTAAAGAAGCCCAGAAAATCCGAGAACAGAGTTGGCTTTATTACACAATCGCTTTTCTCTCTCTCACCGGTCCGAAGACTCCGGATAGAGGGTTTGCCAACGCCGTCTCAAAGCCCGCATCGCCCCGACTTCATCCTCTCTGGCTGTGGTCAGAAAATCGTAAAGCCATTCCTTCGGAACTTGGGGAAACGTGGGGCTGCGATCGCATTCCCGATACACCCCGGACAGCAACTGATAAATCCGCCACACCTGTCCGTCAAATCGCCACAATTCCGGCACGCCCAAACTCGCGTAAAACTGATTTTTGGCGATATCCGTGTTTGTAATATCCACTTCTACCACCAAATCCGGCGGCGGATCTTGGGAAAAATCTACATTGCGTCCCTTCACCAAGGGCTGATTTTGAAAGTAATAAGCGTTGTCTTGTTCCACCCCTTTTTTGAATTTTGGATAATTCATGGTGGTCGATCCCATCGTCTTCATGGGTAGCCCCAATAATTCGACTAAAATGACAATAAATCGCTCGATCAAACAGCGGGCAAATTCATGATCTTCCAAGGGCATGGTGATTTCAAGTATTCCGTTATCATAGATCAAGCGAGATCCCCGAGATTGGGGTAAGATTTCCAATATTTGCAAATAGCCCTCCCAATCGATGCCACGAAAAACCACCCGTCGCTCTCCTTGGGGTTGTAATCTGGCTGGGGGTTCTAGGGGGGTGAGGGTCATGTTTTTTGAGTGATTGAAATGATGGGGCGATGCGTTACGCTTCGCTAACGCATCCTACAAAATCATATTATAATCGAAGGGAGAAATCTGGGTTCCCATCCCTCGGATCGGCTGATGCGATGATTCCTTCCCATCCCCCACCCAAGATTGAGGGAAAGGACGATCGCCCGATGTTAAGCTAGAATCCAACAAAATCGGATAATAGTCCTCACTCACGGGAGTTTCAAGATGTCCAGTTCCAGCAACACTGTCGCGATCGAAAAACTAGCCGCCAGCATCGGCGAAAATGTCTATATCGATATCGCCAAGTGGCATTTGTACCTCGCCGACGCCCACCTTCACACTACCATCGCCGAACAACTGTATCCGATGTTGGAAAATGGGGATGTCGAAGAACGTCAAGTCGTTGGTGTCCTCCAAAGTATCTCCGTCGAGTTGGGGGGAGGAAAAACGGGGGTGCCCCTAGCCAGCCTGATTCCGTCCGCCGTCGTGGGGGATCTGATGCGGGTTTTGGAGGAGTTCCGACGCGAAGAAATGTAGTGCGCGCGCCCCATCCCGACAAACCATTGATGAACCTCAAACCTATCCTCCCCACCCTTCTGGCTATCACCTTGCAGGGGACGGGACTGCTGTTACTGAGTATCTCCCAAAACGGCTTCGCGACGCCGACTTTGGCCGAAACTGACACCGCCGCCCTCACCCCCGGCGAAATTAACGCGATCGCGGGAGAAATTACCGTCCGCATCGACGGGCCCCGGGGCGGATCGGGGGCGATCGTCGAAAAATCCGGCAATACTTACTACGTCCTCACCAACTGGCACGTCGTCAACCGGGTCGGGGATTACGAGGTGGTGACGCCGGACGGAGAGCGACATTTCGTCTACTACAGTTTAATCGAACGGATACCGGAGTTGGATTTGGCGATCGTCCCCTTCACCAGTTCGCAGCGGTATCGGGTGGGGACCTTTGCCGACTCCGATCGCGTGGGTGTGGGCTCCAAAGTCTACGTGGCGGGGTGGCCGCGATCGGGGGGCAGTTTGCGACAGCGGTTGTTTTTGAGCACCGCCGGGGAGGTGACGCACCGCCAACAAGGGAGTCAGGGTTACAGTTTAGTTTATACGAACCTGGTCCGTAGTGGCATGAGCGGGGGCCCGGTGTTGGACGAACGGGGGAACCTGATCGGCATCAACGGCATCGTCCAGTTCGGACTCGATCCGGATAGTATCGCGGCCGCCGCGATCGAAATTAATCGCTTTTTGGATTGGCGAAAAACGGCGACGTTGCCATCGGTGCCCACGGCAACGCCGGAAAGGACGGAGGAAGAAACGCCCACCGTGACGGCATCCCTTCCGATTTCTCCGGCTGAAAATGTCTCTTCTGACGGGGGGTTTGCTTTGGCGGCGAGTCTGCGGGAGGAGTCGGGACAGGTGATGACGATCGCGGTAACGGCTTCCTACGGCATCAGCGGCGGCAGCGATGGAAGCGTCTCCCTGTGGAATTTGGGGACGGGGGGGTTGAGGGCGTCGTTTCCGGCCCATTCCGGGGCGGTGAATGCGATCGCGGTGAGTCGGGACGGAAATATATTGGCGACGGCGGGGGACGACGGGGCGATCAAAATTTGGGATCTGCCGTCGGGGCTGGAAACGGGGACATTTTCCCCAAAACAGACCCTCGAAGGGCATTCCAACGCGGTGTTGGCGATCGCGTTGAGTCCCGACGGCCAAACCCTGGCGAGTGGGGGTTGGGATGGGACGGTGAAGGTGTGGGACGTGGAAACGGGGCAACTGTTGCGATCGCTGGCGGGACATTCTCAACTGGTGGGGGCGATCGCGATCGGTTCCGACGGTCAAATTTTGGCGACGGGAAGCCGGGACAGCACAGTTCGCCTGTGGAATTTGCAAACCGGGGAGGCGATCCGCACCTTGGAGGGACACGAGTTATCGGTGTTGTCGTTGGCGGTGAGTCCGGACGGGGAAATTCTCGCCAGCGGCAGTGCGGACGGGACGATCGCCCTGTGGCAGTTGGGGACGGGACAGCCGATCCGCCGTCTCGCCGGACACGGGGACGGGGTGTGGTCCGTGGCGATCGCATCGGACAACAAAACTTTGGTCAGCGGCAGTTGGGACCGGACGGTGAAAATTTGGGATTTGAGCACCGGGGAGATGCGGGGAAATTTGCGGGGACATACGGGTTACGTCACGGCGATCGGTATTTCTCCCGACGGTCAAACCATTCTCAGCGGCGACTGGGACGGTCAGGTTAAGGTTTGGAAAAGACCGTGATTTTCGTGGGAGGATTGAACGATCGGAATATCATTTTTGAGGCGAGAATTTGCACAAATTTCATTGGAATCATTTGCCAGTCACACAAATGAACGACACACGAACGTGCGACTTGTCAAAAATTTGTCAATCTTGATACAAGTAAAAAACATACAGATGAGAGTTCGGGGTCGAAATTAGATCGTACCGAAGATTTTTTTTGGCGATCTATCCCGAGACTTTGTATTTTTGATCATTCCAGGATTGGCATCTAACTGATCCGAGGGGGGAGTCGGGAGAAGAAAAGTTAATGATCAATTATCGATTCTTCCCCACACCCCGAGAGCGTCTGTCCGCCCAAAAAGCGGCTCGGATTAATTGATCGCTTCCGTGTTGCCGCCCTTCACCCAACCGGTGCGCTCGTCATCATCGGGAACCCGAACCCGCTGCCACGCTTGATCTGCGCTCTCTTCCAAAACGATCACTTCTTCTTCGTATCCTATACCACCGATGCGGTTGGCATCGAGGCTGGGGCTGTCCCGGAGAATCAGCCCGATGGGCTGAACCACGATCGCCCGGTAGGCCCCCTCCTCCAATTCCGGCGTGGGTTCGGGCGCAGGTGCGGGGTTCGATGCCGGTTCCGCCGCGGTGGTGGCCGCGGTGGTGGCGGGTTTGTCGTTGGAGAAAGTGGGCCGTTCGGGGAGTTCCGTCAACCGGGCGGCAAAATACAGCGCCGCCGCGATACTCGCCCCCGCCAAAATCAGCAGGGCGAGGATAAACCCGACGAGAAACTTAAAGATGCCGTATAGGTTCATAGAGCGAGAAGTGCCGATGGTCATGCGATCGCGAACAGTCCAAGTGCATGGATATCATAGCCGATTTTACCCCTGAAGACGCCGGGTGAGGCTATCTTGCCGGGACGCCATCCGCGCTTTCCCAGCCGCGGCCCAATCCTGCAGCAGTTGGATCTGGTCCCGGGCCGTCCGGGCCAGCGGCACCATCTGGCTGGCGGCTTCCAAAATATCCTCGGTGGTGAAGTCCCGGTTTTGGCTGAAGCCGATGTGCATGGCCTCGATTAAACTCTGTTCGATTTCCGCCCCGGAAAAATCGGGGGTTTCGTAGGCGAGGCGGGAGAGATCGTAATTTTTGAGGCCCTGGGGCCGCAATTTGGTCAGGTGCACCTCGAAAATCGCCTTGCGCTCGTCCTGGTTGGGCAACCCGACGAAAAAGATTTCGTCGAAGCGCCCCTTGCGGAGAATTTCCGGCGGCAGCGCCTGGATGTTGTTAGCCGTGGCTACCACGAACACGGGGGAGGTTTTTTCCGCCAGCCAGGTGATGAAGGTCCCGAACACCCGGCTCGTCGTCCCCGCGTCGCCCTTGCCGTCGGCGCCGGCGAAGGCCTTGTCGATTTCGTCGATCCAGAGGACACAGGGCGCCAGGGCTTCGGCCAGTTGGATCATCTGGCGGGTGCGGGACTCCGACTCCCCCACCAACCCGGCGAACAGCCGCCCCACGTCCAACCGCAGCAAGGGCAGGTGCCAGTGGTGGGCGATCGCTTTTGCGGTCAGGGATTTGCCCGTCCCCTGAATCCCCACCAGCAGCAACCCCCGGGGGTAGGGGAGGCCGTACTGTCTCGCCCGCTCGGAAAAGGCCCCGCCCCGCCGCAGCAGCCAGTCCTTGAGGTTGTCGAGGCCGCCGATGTCGGAGATATTTTCTCGGGCGGGGTAGAAGTCCAAAATCTGGGTCTGGCGGATGGTTTGGCGCTTTTCTTCCAGGATCAGTTCCACGTCGTCGGGTTGGAGTTCCCCGTGGGTGGCGATCGCTTTGGCGAGGATGCGCCGAATGCGCTCGATGGAGAGGCCCTGGAACGATCGCACCATCTCGTCCAGCAGCCGGGGTTCCAGGCGGTGTCCCGTCGCCGTCAGCAGCCGTTCCACCTCGGTGGAAATCGTATCGCGATCGGGCAGCGGAAACTCCAGCACCGTCAGCACTTCGCTCAGGTCTTCGGGGATGGCGATTTGGGGGGCAATAATGGCCAAATTTTTGGGCTGGGATTTGAGCCGTCGGGCTAGGTTGCGGATCTTCCGGGAGATGGAAATATCCTCCAAAAATCGGTGGAAGTCCCGAAAAATGAAGATGGCGGGGGTGGAGTCCGGGACTTTTTCCACGAATTCCAGGCCTTGCAGGGGGTTGCGGGTCGCCATGCCGATATCGTTGGGGTTGCCTTCCTGATACCCCTCGACGAAATCCCAGACGTAGACGGCCCGGTTTCCTTGGGTTTTGGCGGCCTGTTTGATGGTCTGTTCGACGCGCTCCTCCTCCAATGTGGGAATGTAGATTAGGGGGTAGCGCGATCGCAGCAGCAGTTCAAACTCCTGGCTGAATTGGGTCATTGATGTTTGTCCACAGATTTCGCAGATGGTCGCAGATTATTTGTTGTTGGGGCGACGGTCGCCGGAAAATTCATGGATAATTGTCAATTTTTCCCGACTCCCGACTCCCGACTCCCGACTCCCCCAAAAACTAGCCGGACAGTTGTTGCTTCAGGGCTTCGAGTGCGGCCCAGCGGCGATCAACGCCGGATTCCGAGGAGTCCGGCGTCGAGGATTTGGGCGGTTCGCACGGACCCTCGCAGAGTTGGCGTTGGGGCAGGGCCAGACACAGTTGTTGGTACAGCCAATCGCCGGGATCGAAATGGCCGTTGGGGGAGAGGGTTTCTACGAGGTCTTCAAAGGCGACCTCGACTTCTTCTCCCCCCTGAGAGCGATCGGCTGAGGCATCCAACCACAGGGGTTCGGACGTGTCGATTTTTAGGCGGTGGTTGTACTGCTTCAGACAGCGATCGCAGGTGAGGGTGACGATCGCCTCGGCCCGCCCCCACACGTCCAAAAAGGTGGTCTTGTAGGTGACGCGCAGGTGGCCCCGCACGGGGGTCAGGGTTTCCAAACCGGGGAGAAATTCCTCGAACTGAAATTCCACCGTCCGCCGGGGTGCTTTGAGCAGGTGAGGGATGTAAATGGACTCCATAGTGGTCGAATCCCCGCTTCCATTTGCAATGATATTCAGGATTTCATCTTGATCACCAGGCGGCGATCGGGTTCGGTGCCCTGGCTGTAGGTTTCGATGTCCTCGCTGTCTTTGAGGATATTGTGGATCAGCCGCCGTTCGACGGAGGAGAGGGATTTGATTTCCAACTCGATCCCCGTCTGCCGCACCTGGGTGGCGGTATTTTCTGCCAGGGCTCGCAGTTCTTGGTAGCGGCGCGATCGGTATCCGTTCAACTCCACGGTGTAAGCCGTTCGGGCACCTTCTTCTTTCCCCAGGTTGAGGATGGTGTTGATCAGGTACTGCATGGCATCGAGGCCTTCGCCGTTCGCCCCGATCAACTTGGCGATCTGTTCGGGGGTCAAAGATGTGTCTTCGATGGTCAGCCAGCAGGCCTCTTCGACCTCCGAAGGGACGACGTTACTCGAAATGCCCCCGAGTTTAAGAAGTTGTTCCAGCCACGCTTTGGCCGGATCGATTTGAGTCTGATCCATTGCTCGCCTTACGCTTTTTTCTTGGGATGTCCGGGTTCAAAGGGGAGGGAAGCCCGTCCGCTTTCTGTTTTCTGGCCTTTCTTGTCTTTTTTGTCGCCTTTACCGCCGGTTTTGGCGTTGGCGTTGGACTCTTCGACGATTTTCTGGAGATTTTCCGGCAGCGGCTCCCGGGAGAGGATGAAGGACTGCACCGTTTGGAAAATGTTGGCGATCAGCATATACAGCAGCACTCCGGCCGGCAGGGGGAAGAAGAAGAACATCCCCGTAAATAAGACCGGCGTCAGCTTGTTGACCGTATCCTGTTGGGGGTTGGCGCCGGACGCCTGATTTTGCCCCGAGAGGACTTGGTTGAGGTACAGGCTGATCCCGAATCCCAGGATCATGCCCACGATATCCCAGTGGATTTTGCCGTCGTCGTCGAAGGCACCGACCCGTCCCAGGGCGTCGATGAACAGGAAGCCCTTGTCGGCGGCGATGCCTTTGAGCGTCCCTTGTACGGTGACTTCCCCGGCTTCGAGGGCGACCAAATTGCCGCGATCGTCGATGCGGACTTTATCTTCCCCGTTCGTAATCGTCCAGTGGGGTTCGATTTTGGCATCTTCGTAGGTGGCGAGCTGCGATCGCAGGTTCTCGCCCTGGGCCGTTTCAAATTGGAGCTGGGTTTTTTGTCCGACCGCGAGGCGGTTGCCGTTGGGAATGACGGCTAAAACCGAGGAATGCACGCCGTCGGCGACGTAGACGTTCTGGGGTTTGGTTTTGTAAATTTGGGGTTGAATTTGCTCGATCTGTTCCTGGGGGAAAATTTGCACGTCAACGGTGTAGTTGACATCGGAGAAGGGTGATCCCCGCAGTGTGGCGAACAGGGCGAACAGGATGGGCATCTGGAGGAGCAGGGGAAAGCAGCCGGAGAGCGGATTTCCGAGTTCTTTGTAGACTTTGCTCATCTCCTCCCGCTGTTTGACGGGGTCATCTTTGTAGAGCTTTTGGATTTTGTCCACCCGCTCTTTCATCAGCGGCTGCGTCACTTTCATGCGCCGCATATTCCGGATCGACCCCGCGTTGAGGGGGTAGAGTGCGAAGCGGATCACCAGGGTCAGGGCGACGATCGCCAACCCGTAACTCGGCACGATCCCGTAAAAGAAATCCAGGATCGGCAACATCAAATTGTTCGAGAGAAACCCAATACCAAAGTCCATGCGTCAAGAGTTAACCTAGCTGCTTGATTATTTATACAAAATTTAGAATCCCGGGCGGATGACACCGTGGGTGAGAATTGACCGGGCGCGTCTCGGGGGGCTGATCGCGGGTGCGGTTCACTGGCCGATCGCCCCCGGCGCCCGCCCCTGTTTCTGGGCAATCTTCTCGCTGATGTAGTCGTAAATTTCACGAAATCGCGGGACGGCTCGGAGTTCGAGGCGATTTCCATTTTTCAGGGTCAGCACCATGTCCCCCCAAATTCCCAACCCCCGGGGCACTTTGGCGATGCTGACGATTTCCGAGTAGACGACATCGGTGCGATCGCGCCCCATCCAACCCCCGATCACGGACACCCGCCGGTTGGTGATCCGGTAGCGCAGCCACAGCGCCCGCACGATCGCCCCCACGGTCAGGGGCAGGCCGATCACCGTAAATCCGATCAACACGTTGAGAATCAAATCTCCGATGTGGGGGCCGCCTTCATAAAAGCTCTCCTCCCGAATGCCCATTTAAAACCTCTGCCTGTGCTAACAACTGTTCTAATTCTTGCAGAAATTCTGCATAATTGCACCCGACCGCCGTCGGTTTGACGACGATCGCGACATCCCAACCGGGGGAAATGTGGGGCAGCAACTCGCGCAGGACGGCTCGAATTTGTCGTTTGATCCGATTTCGGCGGGCCGCCCGTTTGCTGACTTTCTGACTGATGGAAATCCCGAACCGACTCGCCCTTTCGGCTTCGCCGTCCGGTTCCGGGCCGGGTCGCTTCAGCGCCCTCAGCGTCAGATGGGGGGTTTTGCGGTGCACGCCGCGAGTGTAAACCGCTTTGAAATCCTTCCGATTGCGGAGTCGATTCGCCTGGGGCAACATGACAATTTTAAATGCATCGGGCCGAGTTGACTCGCCCGATTCTCGATTTTCGCCCTATCCCCGACACCCGAATGTCAGACGGACAGCCGGGCGCGGCCTTTGCTGCGTCGGGCTTTGATCACGGCGCGGCCGTTGCGCGTCCGCATCCGCACCCGAAAACCGGAGACTCTCTTCCGCTTCCGACTCGTCCCCTTCAGCGTCTGTTGAGCCATCTGTCAATCCTCCCAGTCGATCTTAAAAATCACAATCCACAATTTTATCACAGGCTGGGAGTCGGGAATCGGGAGTCGGGAGTCGGGAGTCGGGAGTCGGGAGTCGGGAGCGGGGAATTTTAGATTTTAGATTCTCCGGTCGCCTCCGGTCGCCTCCGGTCGCCTCCGGTCGCCTCCTGTGCCCCCCTGCCTCCCCTGCCTCGATCTAATTAGTCGATGCTCAACACCCAAGTCCCGACGTACCGTAACATGGGCACATCCCCGGGGGTGCGGATGTTGGCGTTGAAGTGGTACATCCCGCCAAAGTTGGGATTTTTCACGTTGGACAGGACGATTTCGAGTTTCTGGCCGGCCGGGATGGGTTCGGCGGGGTAAATTTCGATGAAGTGGTTTTCTTCGTCCCAGACCACCTCATCCAGGGGGATGGATTCCCCGCCGATGCGGATTTCGATGCGGTCGGGGTCGAATTTCCCTTCGTAATAGTCGGGGTAGGAAATCGAAACCAGGGCCACCGCCAAGTTTAATTTGTTGGCGGGGATTCTCAGCTTGTAGCGGTCCCAGCGGCCGGCTTGGCCGCTTTGCAGGTAGAAGTTGAGGAGGTTGGCCCGCTCCGGGCCGCCGAAGATGGTGATCCCCGGCGTTCCTTGGGAGAGGGTGAGGGTAGGAAAGCCGGCTAACACACAGCCGGCGAGGGCGAACCCGGATAGCAAACGGCGCATCATAATATTCACTCCTGTAACAATTTGAGATTTTGTCTGGTAATTCTGAACTACATAAAGACAAGTTAAAGATCTGAATCGAGCGAGATGATTCCCATATAGGATGCAAAATTAGAAACTCATTTTGACACAACCGAGAGTCCCGTGTCGAGCCATCCAGCATGAGAAGTTGAATTGACCCGATCGCCTCCATTTCGCCAAGCTGCCCCCGGTGCTGGCCCCGGCGACTTGAAGCCAGTAAATTTGCCAACCCCATCGAGACGAATTCCTCCTGTATCATCCCATCCGAAGTGAATCCTAGACAGCAAGGAGCGTGTATGAAAATTGCGATCGCCAGAGAACTGGCTGTTAATGAACGCCGCGTCGCCCTCATCCCCGATGTGGTCGCCCGACTGGTCAAACAGGGCCTCGAAATTTGTGTCGAGGCCGGGGCCGGGGAAAAGGCTTTTTTCTCCGACGCCCTCTATGAGGAAGCCGGTGCGAAAGTGATCGCCGACTCCGGCCAACTTTGGGGGGAGGCCGACGTCCTCCTCAAGGTGAGTCCGCCCGAACCGGACGAAATCGGCAAATTGCGGGAAGGGGGAATTTTGATCGGATTCCTGAATCCCCTCGGAGATCCGGCCCTGATCCAGAAATTGAGCGATCGCCGGGTGACGGCCCTGAGCATGGAGATGGTCCCCCGCACCAGCCGCGCCCAGAGCATGGACGCCCTGTCCTCCCAGGCGAACATCGCCGGGTACAAGGCCGTCCTGATCGCCTCGGCTAACCTGCCCAAATACTTCCCCATGCTCACCACCGCCGCCGGCACCATCCGGCCGGCTAAGGTACTGATCCTCGGCGCCGGGGTGGCGGGGCTCCAGGCGATCGCGACGGCCCGCCGTCTGGGGGCGATCGTGGAGGCCTTCGACATCCGCCCGGAAGTGAAGGAGCAGGTCCAGAGTTTGGGGGCCAAATTTGTCGATGTCACCCTCGAAGAAGATACCGTCGCCGAGGGCGGCTACGCCAAGGAAATCTCCGAGCAGGCTAAACAGCGCACCCGGGAAGTCCTGACCGAACACGTCGCTGCTTCTGATGTCGTCATCACCACGGCCCAAGTTCCCGGCAAAAAGGCCCCCGTCCTTGTCACCGCCGACATGGTGGCCCAAATGAAGCCCGGATCGGTGATCGTGGACTTGGCCAGCGACCAGGGCGGCAACTGCGAGGGTTCCGAAGCCGGTAAGAACGTGCAGAAAAACGGCGTCACCATCATGGGCCCGATCAACCTGCCCGCCTCCATGCCCGTCCACGCCAGCGAGGTGTACGCCAAAAACCTCTCGGCCTTGCTGAAGCTGATGGTCACGAAGGAAGGGGAACTCGACCTCAACTTTGAAGACGACATCATCGAGGGCGCCTGCGTCACCCACGGCGGCGAAATTCGCTCGGAACGGGTGAAGCAGGCTTTGGGGGTCGCGGTGGGTCAATAAGCCCCATCCAACCGCCATTGAGCCCTTCTCCGATCCCCCGCCCGATCGAGTTGTGGCAATCAGCGATCGCAACAGATTTCCGATCAAAAAAATAGTTCGATCCAAACGATTTGAGCGGACAGGATATCAGTTCGGCGGCGGGAAAGGATAACCCGACCGACATCGATTTCATCATTCACGAACAACACATTTCGCACATATGACGACAGAAACACTCATTTCCGCTTTATTTGTTTTTGTCCTGGCATCATTTGCAGGATTTGAGGTGATCACCAAAGTGCCACCGACGCTGCACACGCCTCTGATGTCCGGCGCCAACGCCATCTCCGGAATTGCCGTTTTGGGGGCGCTGATCGTTGCCGGGGAGCAGAATTGGAGCATCACCGTGATTCTCGGTTTAATCGCCGTCGTGCTGGCGACTGTCAACGTGGTGGGTGGCTTTTTAGTCACCGACCGGATGCTGCAAATGTTCAAGAAAAAGGAGGCTAAGGCATGAGTACCTTTTTGCCGACGGGCATCGAGTTAAGTTATTTGGTGGCGGTTGCCCTGTTTTTCTTCGGACTGAAAAAGTTGGGATCTCCGGCGACTGCCCGGGACGGAAATTTGCTGGCATCCATCGGGATGCTGATCGCGATCGTCGCCACCCTGCTGAATCAGCAGGTCTTGAATTACGTCATGATTTTGATCGCGATCGCCGTCGGGTCTGCCATCGGTGCGATCGCCGCCTACAAGGTGGAAATGACCGCCATGCCCCAGATGGTGGGCCTGTTCAACGGCTTCGGCGGCGCGGCCTCCGCGTTGGTCGCCGTCGGGGAGTTCTGGCGGTATCTCGCCACGGCCGACTCCCCCCCCCTGCCCACCACCGTCACCGCCGTCCTGGGGGTCTTGATCGGGGGCGTCACCTTCACCGGATCCCTAATCGCCTTCGCCAAATTGCAGGGCATCATGAGCGGTTCCCCGATTCTTTTCCCCCTGCAACAGCCCTTCAACGTCGCCCTGTTGGTGGCGTTTCTGGCGGGGAGCGTTTACATCTGCGTATCCCCCTTCAACGTCCCCGTTTTCCTCGGTTTGGTGGGCATTTCCCTGGTGCTGGGGGTGCTGTTCGTCATCCCCATCGGCGGGGGCGATATGCCGGTGGTGATCTCGCTGTTGAACTCCTTCTCCGGTTTGGCGGCGAGCGCGGCGGGTTTCGTGGTCATGAATAACCTGCTGATCATCGCCGGTGCCCTGGTGGGGGCGTCCGGGATCATCCTCACCATCATCATGTGTAAGGCGATGAACCGGTCCATCACCAACGTCCTGTTTGCTGGGTTCGGCACGGGAGAGGGCTCGACGGCGGTGGCGTCGGGTTCCGGCGGTGCGACGGATAAAACCGTCCGCAACATCGACCCGGAAGAGGGGGCGATGATGTTGGGTTACGCCCGCTCCGTGGTCATTGTTCCCGGTTACGGGATGGCCGTCGCCCAGGCCCAGCACTCCGTCAAGGAATTGGTGGATATGCTCGAATCTCTGGGGGTGGATGTGAAATATGCCATCCACCCGGTGGCCGGACGGATGCCGGGACACATGAACGTTTTGCTGGCCGAGGCGAACGTGCCTTACCCGCAGTTGTACGATATGGACGACATCAACCCCCAATTCGACCAGACCGACGTGGCTTTGGTGATCGGGGCGAATGATGTGGTGAACCCGGCGGCGCGGGAGGATAAGAATAGCCCCATCTACGGGATGCCGATCTTGGATGTGGACAGGGCGAAGCACACGATCGTCATCAAGCGCAGCCTCAGCACTGGATTTGCGGGGGTTGATAACGATCTGTTTTACAAGGATAAAACCATGATGTTATTTGGCAGCGCCAAGGACATGGTTGCTAAGTTGGCTTCGGAAGTGAAACAGCTCTAATTTTCGGTTTTTATGAGCGTGTTTTGCCCCCGATTGTTCTGACTTTTTGTTAGGGCGATCGGGGGTTTTTTTGAGGAGGCTGAAAAGCTTTATACAGAATTGGGAAATATAGAGTGGGCAACTAACTGTCGAGAACGGCTACAAGCTTTGGGCGGTGTTTAATGGGCAATTAATATAAACTTTTAGGGGTGACAAGAAGCCTGAAAAAAGGATAAATTGGGCAGACAAACCCCTCCCCACGTTTCACGGGTCGGGTTCGTGAAAACGAGACTCAGCCGGACAGATTTACCGACTCCCCCCCGCGTCTCCGTCGGGTACGCCGTTCACGGGCGGATCTTGGTTGCAGATGGAAGAGTCGAAAGGAGTCAGACAAATTGTAGATGTTTCGCCTTGGGTCAGTTCGGTTTCAGCCCGGACGGCGATCGCCAGATTGAGTTGAATCCCGATCGCGAGGGCGAAGAGAGTTGTCAGTTTGAGCAAGCACCCCATAGCGGATAAACCTCTGTTAGCTCGATCGCTTGATAGCCGGTCGGTTAGCCGGTCCCTTTCCCTGTTTCACTCTCAGTATACTCAGTGATTTTACGGATGTCTCCCCGAAGCGCGTGTCGATCCGATTGACAAGGGCAAGAGCGGCCCATTGTCAAGGATTGGGAGTATGTTAAGAATTGTTAAGTTTAACGATATAAATACCCAACCCTTAATATACCCCAGGGAACCAACCGACAGCAAGTCCGCCGTCTCGATCCCGAAAGCCCCAACGCCACGGTCAAGGCTCGGCAAATTCGTACCCCCCGCCGGGATATTGCCGTTTAGCGCGATACATGGCGCCGTCCGCCTTTTGGATCAAAGTTTCCCGATCGCGGCCGTGAACGGGATACAAGCCGATGCCGATACTGGTACTCACCCGCAGCAGATGTCCCTCAACTTCCGCATCTTGGCCGATGCTGTCCAAAATTTTGTCGGCGACCCGGGCCGCGTCGGCCTGACTCGGAATCCCGGGAAGAATAACCGTGAACTCATCTCCGCCGAGGCGGCACACCGTATCGCTGGCCCGCAGACAGTCTTGCAGGCGTCCGGCCACCAACTGGAGGAGGGCATCGCCGACCAAGTGTCCCAAAGTATCATTGATGCTTTTAAAATGGTTGAGATCGAGAAACAGCAGGGCGACCCATTTATTTTGAGCGTCGGCCCACTGCAGGGATTGAGTCAAACGTTCTTCAAAAAGTTTGCGATTGGGCAAATGGGTGAGCGGGTCGAGGTCGGCGCGGCTGCGGAGGGCCGCTTCGGATTTTTTCCGCTCCGTAATATCGCGGATTACCGCGACCAGAAATTGGTTGCCCGCGGCATCCTTGTGGAGCGATCGCTTCGTCGCGATCCAGTGTTCTTTGCCATAAAAATCGGTCAATTTTTCCTCGTTTTCCAATTCCCAAGTGGTGTGAAAAGACTGCTCATCTTGCCCCCAGAAAACGTCCGCTTCCGACCGGGAAAATAATTCGTAGTCCGTCCGGAGCTGAATTTTGTCCGCGGGCAGGCCGACCAGGCGGGCGTAGGCCTTGTTGACGACAATTTTTTGATGGTTTTTATTTTTGACATAAATCGGGTCGGGAATCGTATTGATCACGCTATTTAAAAAATCGGTCGATCGCTTCAATTCCTCCTGCAAATGTGCCAGGTGAGCCATGACGACCACGGCCGAACCACCGAGGGCCAGCAGGGGGGGAAAGACAGGGACCCACCAACCCCCCAGAAGTGCCAAGTAACCGCCGCCGACAATCCCGACGCCGATGAGGAGAATCATGGTTGTCGAACGATAAGGCGATCGCAATTTCCAACACAAACAGGCCCCCACCCCCGACCAGCCCAAAATCCACAGCCATTCGACCGCCTCCGGCCAGACATAAATCAGCGTCCGTCCGTCCAAAACGGCCGTCAAAATTTGGCTGAGAAAATTGGCGTGAAGTTCGACCCCGTACTGGCGCTTCGGCTGCTGAAATAAACTGCTGCTGTAGGGGGTGAAGTGCAGATCTTTGATACTAAAAGCCGTCTGGCCGATCAAAACGATGCGATCGCGGAACACAGTGGGAGAAACCTTCCCCTCCATCACATCCCGCATGGCAACCGTTTTAAACCCACCCCGGGGATTCCGAAAATTCGCCAACACTTGATAACCGGCATCGTCCGCTCTGATGTAGGGTCCGTCATTGGGTCTAAATTTCGGAAAAACGATATTTCCCCATTTCACCTCTTGATTGTCGGTGAGCTCCCGCGTCAAGCCCCGGGCTTCCAGCTCGATGGTCGCCAACTGGAGGGCAAAGCTCCGCCGGACTTCCCCCTCGGAATTGCCGGCAAATAACAGATTTCGACGCACCCGGCTATCGATATCAACCGCAAAATTATTGAATCCGATTTTGTCGCGATCGGCGAGAATCTGAGGCGGTGCAACTCCGGGAGCTGCCGGCATTTCAATCAGTTCGATGCCGATCAAGTTGGGGATGGTTTCAAAGGCTTGATTCAACGCTTCATGCCCCGTTTCGACCGGCAGATCTCGATATAAATCCAAACCGATCGCCCGGGGTCGATCCGCATTTATTTTTTGCAACAATTCGGCTAAAATTTTGTCAGAAATTGGGAAACCGTATGTCGCCAAATCCTTCTCATCGATCCCGATAATGACGATGCGATCCTCGGGGGCTTCGAGGGGACGCAGGCGGATAAAAAGGTCAAAAATCGCCAATTCGGAGATTTGCAACAGCCCCAAAACTCTCAGCAAAATGACCGCCGATCCGACCCCCAACGAAGTGACAAAAACGTGCTTTCGCCTTGTCAACTTGTGTTTCAGAGATGCCAACTTTTTGATCGGGGAAGGAGCCAGTCCCTTGAAGATTCTAAACATACGATCGCTTTTGCCACCTCTGAACAGGGATTGTTATTGATAGCAACCGCCGGAGCGGTTCCGAGATCGTCATGATGCTCAAACCGAGACGGTGAACTCTTTTTCTTCTCCTTGGTTTCCGGAGTTGTTGCCTTTTGGCTGCCATAGATTCACCCGACCCGGCGAGTCGTTCGATCTCGAGAGCCGTTCATCTCAATGTATGAAACGTTTTCTTCCGGAACGATAGCCATTCCGGAGAACTCGCGATCGCCTGAAAGTTCGGCGAGCTTCCGTTTCGGAAACCTTCGATGCGCTGTTCCCGAACTTCCTTTCCACCGACTTTGAATCGACGTAGATGCCCTTCCACTTTCTGTTATAGCACTGCCGATCTCGTTGTGGGCGATCGGTGTGGCGCGGCGGGCAGGTAATGGGGAATGGGCAATGGGATGGCGTTCTCTAAGGACGGGATTTTAAACCCAAATTTCCGATAAAATCTTGCCGTCCCTGATAGTCCGACAACTGGGCGAGTTCTTCCAATGCCAGCCGTCCGGTATAAAGTTGTCCGTCGATTTCCCAACTGGGATAGGCTTTGATTCCCGCGTCGCGGCAGAGTTGGGGTCGGGCGTTGTTGCCCTTCGGGTCGCATTCGACGTAATCCAACATGGAAAAAGCCTGACGGCCGAACAGTTGCTTCTGCTCGTAGCAGTGGGGGCACCAATAGGCGCCGTAGGTTTTGACCCCCATCTGCTTCAGGTGGCGGGCGAGGGAAAGTTCTGCCGGCCCGGAGGGGGTGGTAATCTGGCGACTGGCGAGCTGGGCGGTTTCGGTGGCGGTGGTCGGGGAACCCCCGTAGACGCCGAGGACGGTGACGAGAGCCACCATCGTCACCGCCACCCCGACCAGGGCTTGCAGTCCGAAATCTTCCCAGGAGCGGCCGACGAGGGTGAGGAGAAATAGGGTGGCGGAAAACGTCGCCGAGGCGATGCAGTAGGGGCACAGGGCGTGCAGTTCAAAGGCCAGCAGGTACATCAAGAACCCGCTCATCACGGCCATCGCCGTCCCCAGACCGAACATCGGCCACCAAGTCCAGCGGTTTAATTGGGCCCGCAGGGCTTTTTGACTGTCGGGGTTAGCCAGCCCGGGGGCGGCGGCCAGAGCGGCCATGCCGAGGTAAGCCAAAAACCCGAACAGGCTGATGGGCAGGCCGAAAACCGTCGCGTAGGAACTGTTGAGGACGTCGTGGCATCCCTGGGTGGGGCAGATGGCCGATCGCCCCAAGAGTTTCGCCCCCGTCAAATAGGCGGTTTCGATCGCGCCGAGAGTGGCGATCGCAAAAATGAGCGTCCGAGAATGACGATAAATCCACGGGGCAGACGGACTGGGAACCATAACAGACTGGGTGCAAATACAGGTGAGTTGAACTTCTCAGTTTCTCAGTGTAGCCGAATGTCCGGGGGCGCTCCCCTTTTCGGGTCAGGGCCGGGGATTTTTGACCGGGAATTCCGGCTCCGATGGCACGGTCCACTGGGACGGATCGCCCGGTTTGAGTCCCCGTTGCATGGCATCCACGAACTGGCCGACGCGACTCGGGTCGATGGGTTGGGTGATGCGGCCGTGGCGTTTCAGGGAGCTGGAGACGATCACCCCGTCTGCGGCTTGAATCAGGGTGGGGATATTTTCCCAGTTCGCCCCGCTGCCGATGAAGATGGGGGTACTCCCCGCCGCCGTGCGGGCGAGTTCGAGATCTTCGAGGCTGGGGGGGCTTCCCGTCGCCCAGCCCGACAGGATGATGCCGTCGGCCAGCGCCCGCTCGGTGGTTTCCCGGACGGCCGTCGTCAGGTTGGGAGACCCCAGGGGCCGGCCGTGCTTGACCAGGACGTCGGCCAAAATTTTGACGTCGCCGCCCAATTCCCGGCGGTAGCGCAGCAGTTCGTGGGCGTTGCCCTCGATCAGGCCCTGATCGGTCGCCATCACGCCGTTGAGCACGTTGACGCGGATGAACTGTGCGCCCACGCAGGAGGCGATCGCCAGGGCGCTCTGGGCGTCATTTCGCAGCACGTTGATGCCGATGGGGAGCGTCACCAGATTCATCAGGCGGTGGACGATTAGGGTCATGGCGCTGACGATCGCCGGGTTGACTTGCTCCTTGGCGAAAGGGGCGTCGAAGAAGTTCTCGACGATGATTCCGTTCACCCCCCCAGAGGCGAGGGCGGTGGCTTCCTGTTCGGCGCGATCGATCACCACTTTCAGATCTCCCCCCCATCGGGGAGATGTCGGGAGCGGCAGCAGATGGACGACACCAATAATTGGATTGTCAGTGTTGAAGATTTGATTTAAGTCCACGGGTTTACCTTAAACCACCAAAATGTTATAAACCATAGGTCCGAGCCGCAGGCTTGGCAAAGGCGGGTTGGCAATTCAGCTCACAACAGTTCAAAACCATATATTTTAGAATTTTATCGGTTCCCGTGACAGGATGGAAGAATTAGGGTGCAGGGTGCGGGGTGCGGGGAATTGTCCATCGGGGATTAGGGATTGGGGATTTACCCCGGCTCTTGGCCCTGACTCCCAGGTGTTTCGGGCGAGGAAGGAGGTTATTGGTGAGAATTTTGCTGATTGTCGTGGTTGGGGTTCTCGGCGCGATCGCACTCCTGGAAATCGGGTTGCGGCTGCTGTTCGGGTTCGGGAACCCCCCGATTTACAAGGCTGACGAGAAGATAGGCTATTTGCTCGCGCCGTCTCAGCGGACGCGGCGGATGGGCAACCGGGTCGAGATCAACGAATATTCCATGCGCGGATCTTCGCTCCGGCCGGCCCCCGACCCCGACACCCTGCGGGTGATGGTACTGGGGGATTCCATCGTCAACGGGGGGTGGTGGACGGACCAGGACGAAACCATCCCGGCGATGATGGCGTCCCTATCCCAGAAGCGTCAAAAGGGGGAGGCGGTGGAAGTGCTCAACGCTTCGGCCAATTCCTGGGGCCCGCCGAATCAGTTGGCCTACGTCCGACAATTCGGGTTATTTGACGCTTCGACGGTGGTGTTGGTGATCAATACCGACGACCTGTTTTCCAAACCGCCCGATCCGTCCGTGGTGGGGCGCGATCGCAACTATCCCGATCGCAAACCCCCCCTGGCGATTGTAGAGGTTTTCGATCGCTTCGCACCGTCCCAACCGCCGCCGGAATCGTCCCCTCCCGTCGCAGTGCCCCGGGACCCGGTGGGCTACAATTTGGATGCCATCCGGGAGATCAATGCGATCGCCACCCAAACCGACGCCCGATTCCGACTCGCCATGACTCCCCTGCGGCGGGAAATCGGCGAACCGGGTCCGAAGGATTACGAACTCAAGGCCCGCGATCGCCTCAAATCCCTGGCCGAAACGGAAAATATCGAATACATCGACTTTCTGCCGATTTTCAACGACCACCCCCAACCCGAAACCCTCTACCGAGATCACATCCACCTGAGTCCCGAAGGCAATCGACTGGTGAGCGATCGTTTAATTGATAATTGATCATTGATAATTAATTCACAATTATCGGTGTTTGAGCCGATTGATAACAGTGGGCGCTCCTCTGGTTACAGTTTCCTTGTTGTTAAAATCCCTGATTCTTTTTCCCCATCCAATTGACAATTGATAATGTTTTGAATTATCAATTGTCAATTATCAATGGTCAATTGATCTGAACCGTCGGGGAACTGAGATGGTATCCGGCATCCTGGGGGTTCCAAACCCGGCCGTCGAGGGCCATCTGTTCGATCAGACTCGCCAACCGCAGGGCTTTGAGAGCCTGTTCGCCGCCCACCGAGGGCTGATTTCCCCCCCGAACGCAACTGACGAAATGCTCCAACTCGGCGTGGAGGGGTTCGATATTGCTGGTGTGAACCTTTTCAATCAACCCGTCCTGGCGGTAGAGAACCTGGCCGTAATCCGTGACGTAATTCGCCGTCGTTTGGCGGTGGATCAAAATCTCGTTATTGAGAAAATCCGCCTCCGTCAGCGAGTTTTTGCAGTGGGCGACGATCGATCGCAACTTCCGGTGGGTGACTTTGCTGGCGGTGAGTGTCGCGACGATGCCGCTGGAAAATCCCAACGTCGCGGTCACATAATCCAGATAACCCGAATCCGAGGCTCGGCTGCCGCTGGCCGTCAGTTTCACCACCGGGGCGGCGACCAACTCCAACAATAAATCGATGTCGTGAATCATCAAATCCAACACCACCGAGACATCGTTGGCCCGGTCGGAGTAGGGACTCATCCGGTGGGCCTCCAGGGCCAACAACTCCTCGGTTTTCAGAACTTTGCTCAGTTCCCCGAAGGCCGGATTGAACCGCTCGATATGTCCGACTTGCAGAATTCGCTGGTATTCCGCCGCCGCGTTGACGAGGGATTCGGCCTCCGAAATACTCGCCGCGATCGGTTTTTCGATCAAGACGTGCACCCCCGCCTTCAGACAGGTCATCCCGACGGAGTAATGCAGGCGAGTCGGAACCGCCACGCACACCGCATCGACGTGCTCGAGCAGATCTCGATAATCTTCAAAAAAACGAACTTGATATTTGCTGGCGGTGTCGAGTCCCCGTTCGACATTGATATCGGAAACCCCCACCAGCCGTACATCCTTGAGCAAACTGAGGACCCGCGTGTGATGCTGCCCCATGTTGCCCACACCAATGACCCCAATCCGCAGGGGGTCGAGTTGACCCCGACCGGAACCAACGCTTGAATATCCTAATGCCATGCGATCGCGCACTCCTGGAATCTCCTCCACCACGGACACGAGGCTCTGTCGCCTCTATTGGTCCTGCAAATCCACCCAGATACTATCACAGCCTTCTCTTTTGTAAAGAATCTCTAAGTTGAGTCGTTCTTCGCGGCGGAGGGTTCCTTGGCGGACCCGAATCGGGAATTGGGAGTCGGGAGACCAAAAATCAATGGTCAATTGTCAATTGTCAATGGTCAATTCTTCCCGACACCCTAGTTTATCCGAACGTGCTGCCGTTCCAGCCCCACATCGATCGCTCGGCGTCGGCAAATTCGATGTAAATCCGATTGGCGGGAACGCCCAGGGCCGCACCCACTTTCTCGCAGAAATCCTTGCTCATGGCTTTGGTCGTCTGGGGGGTGATGTTGCCGATGCTCTTGATTTCCATGTAACAGACCGGGTCTGTCGTTCCCCCGAAGGTCATGGGGACGTCCGGCTCGAAGGCCGTCATGACGTAGGATTCCGGTTTGCTCAGGTGCTTGGCCAGGGATGCCGAGAGATCTTTGAGCAAACTTTCCACGTCGGATTTTTCGGGTTGGGGAATGGAGGTTTTGACTTTAATTAAAGGCATGGTTCGCTTGTCTGAACTGTGTTCTACCGCAAGAATTGCTCGTGCTGCGTGCGGGGAATGGGGAATGGGGAATGGGGAATGGGGAATGGGGAATGGGGAATGGGGAATGGGGAATGGGGAATGGGAACCGGCAACCGTATCAGGTTGCCCCTACACCCCACACCCCACATCCCAATTCTTAGCCGCCGTAATTCCAGCCGGTGCTGGCCAGGTTGAGAATTTCTCCCTCCCGGTGGACACCGGCGGCGATGACTTCTCCGACGAAGACGGAGTGATCGCCTTCTTTGACGCTGCCGACGACCTTGCACTCGATGTAACCCAGACAGTCGGAGAGGATGGGACAGCCGGTTTCGCCGAGTTGAAATTCGAGATCCTCAAATTTGTTGCCCACCAAACGCTGGGGTTTGAAGAATTTCTGGGCGATGTCCTTTTGTCCGAGTTCCAGGAAGCTGAGGGAGAAGACCCCGCTGGCCTCGATCATGGCGTGGGATTTGGAGTCGTTGCGGACGCAGTTGACCACCAGGGGGGGTTTGAAGGAGGATTGCATCACCCAACTGGCGGTGAAGCCGTTGATCTCCTCGCCGTCCTTCACGCCGCAGATGTAGAGGGCGTGGGGCATTTTACGCAGAATCGTTGTTTTCGCTTGTTCGTCTAGCACGGGTCATTCAGTCCGAGTGATCTTACATTGACCTAGTGTAGCGGTCATCGGGTGGGAAGTAGAAACCGGGTTTCTTCGGGACAATCGGGTGAGGGAGGAGCGACTCTGGTAGAAACCCGGTTTCTTGGCAATGTGGGGTTTCCTATGATTCGGGTAAAAACCGCAGGCCGTAGCGACCGGCAATTTCTTCGATCTGCGATCGCGGCGGGGGCCGATCTTTGGGCAGGCGATCGACTTCGATAAAAAATCGCTCGAAACCGGCGGGAATCATGGTATTCATCGTCACCCCCGTCTCCGTTCCAATATTCCGAAACCGGTGGGGAATGCCTCGGGGTAGGTGTACTAAATCCCCTGTTTCTGCAATGACTTTTTCATCCCCACGGTGGAATTCGTAGATCCCCGATTGAATGTAGAATAACTCATCTTCGTAGGTGTGGACGTGCAGGGGAGGCCCGCCTTCTGGGGGGGTGGCAGTGACGACGACGGCGTATTTACCATCTGTCTGTTCGCCGGTGACTTTTCCGACAATTTCCAGACCGAAAATTCTCCAGACGGTTCCCGCTTCGGTATCGACTAAAAAGGGGGTTTCTGTCGCCGGAGTCGTGTCAATTTGATGGGCGAATAGGGTGCACGGGATCGATAGGGCGATCGCAAATAACCAAAAGCGCCGCCTGAACGAGTATCGGATGGGTTTCATGCTCTGCTCTGGATGGGTGGGACTCTCATCAATTTTAGCCCGATCTGTCAGTTTGATCGCATTTTTAAGGCGATCGCACGTTTCGGTTGACCAGTCCGTCAAACTTTCACTTTTGCCGCACGGTGACGGGCATTTCTCCGGCCAGCCGAAATACCGTTTCGGTTTCCGGATCGTAAACCCAGGCTTTGATTTGATGGTCGCCGGCGGTGAGGGAATCGGCGGGAAAATGTAGCGTCCAGCGCGATCGCCGATATCGGTTGGAATTAAATTCTTCGGCGATATCGGGACTGTCCAAGTTGACGAAAGTGGCGGCAAAAAAAGATCGGCGATCGCCCGTCGAAAATAATACCAAATCGGGCTGTCGTCCGCCCTCGGGAAAAATCGCCCAACCGCTCAACTGAACGATGCCGTCGGGGGGGAAGCTGAACCCCGATTTCTGAGTCCCAATCCTATCGATAAAACCGTAAAGTTTTTCCGGATTATCGACAAAAGAAAGAGTGGTTGAAAAATCCCGGAGATCGATGGAGCGGAGGTTTTCAACTTGGGCCAAAAGACCAACGGGTTTGGGGGCGATGATGGCGAGACAATTTCCGGGGGTTTCTTGCAGAAATGTGGAGGTTTCTAATTCCAGATAATCGATGAGATAAAAGCATGATTTGCTGACCCGGGTCGGTTCGGAAATTTGCCATCGCGCCAGTTCGAGGGAGTCGAGCGATCGCGCCAAGGTTGAATTCAAAATCACGCCCATAAAAAAGCCATAAATGAGGGTAAGATGGGCAGATTTTTGCCATTTTTTAACGTCCGATTGTCGGCTGGGGAGGTGCGGAACAAGTAAATTGATGAGGGCGATCGGCAGTAAAATGGAGTGGGTGGTAAATCGCGAGGTTGACAGGGCGTAATCGGGCCCCAAACTCGCCCGCCCCACGGTGATTAAAGCCATGCAAAATAGCGAGAACAGGCCGAGGCAGAGCCAGGGGACGGCATCGGATTCAAATTCCAGGCGATCGCGGTCAAAATTGCGGAAAAATAAGAGAACATAACCGGCAATAAAAATCGCTCCCAAAATCCACGCTCCCGCCGAAAAATCGGCGAGGGGAGCGGCCGCAACATTCAGAAAAAAATGGGCGGAATACCAGATTCTTTCCCATAAAGAAGTATAAATAGGCGGCGCAAAATCGGAGTCCAGAACATATCGCGAATAGTTCAGCGAGTACAGCCAACCCGATGCCAAAAATAGGAGTATCCAAATCAGAACAGATTTGATTTTTTGCCGAAAATTTTGTTCCAAATTGACGATCGCAGGCAGCAGGGCCGGCCAAGACATCAACCCTTGGGCGGAAGAAAAACTGGCGATTCCGCACAGCAGGGCGGCGAGGGTTATTTGAGATTTTGTCGGTGGGTTTCGGAGGGTGAAAACCAGGGCGGTGGCGATGACGCAGAAATTAATCAAAAACAGTGCCAGTTGAAATCCCCACAGCCAATTTCGATATTGTACCCAAGAAAAAATGAGGGCGATCGAAATTAGCGTCGCCAGATGAAAGATCAAGTGGGATTGATTTTGATGGGTTTTTCGGGAAATAAAATAGAGGGAAATTGCGGACAGACAGGCGAGAAAAAAGCTGAAATACAGTTCAAATTTTATATTCCAATTGGAAAGGAAAGCCAGCCCCAAAAATATCAATTTTGGGAAGACCATGCGGTGGTCGTTGTTGGGTTTCCACAGTTCGCCCAAAAAAGCGCCGATATCCCCCGCCGCGGCTGCTTTAAAAAAATTGACCAGCGCCCATTGGTCGGCCCACACGGGAACGTCCACACCCAAGTGTGTGACGAACCAAAAGACGCCGGCGGCTGGAATCAGGTAAAGGCCGAACCAACCGAGTTGCGATCGCTCAACTTGTTTGACGAATTTCCACCTCATTGATAGATTCACAATCCGAACTTTATTTGTGACTGTATCAAAGCCAAATTTAAAACCGCTTCGGACGCAACACGCACAGGCAGAAATCTGACTCCAAACCGCCGGGAATTTCCATCAGAATTTCCTCGAATTCCAACAGCAGCCGCACGATGGTTTCTCCCTTCGGATCGCCCGGTAAAAGCTGGGTGTGGTCTAAGAGGGGATAGAGGGGGTGGAGAATCCCACCGCCGAAGGGGTTGTAAAGCTCGATATCGAAATAGTATTCGATAAAGGGCAGGATCAGTTTCGATCGCACCGCTTCAGACGGATCGGTTGCAAAGACTTGATGAATCGTCGGGTTGATAAATTGTTCCCGAATTCCCGATCGCAACAGTTCATTGAAACAGTCGTACAGGCGATTGAGTAGCTTCAATTGACGGTTATTATAAATACAGTAGGTATCCCCGACGTACTCGTTCAAAATAAAATAACCGTCCGGATTCAAGGACTCGTGGACGATACCCAAAAACCGCTCCAATTCCTTGACGTGGTGCAGCGAACCCGCACAGAAAGCCGCGTCGTACCGCTTCCCGGAAATCAGGTTGAACGTGTTGAAATCGTCCTGATAGAAATTGATCTCGACCCCCTGATTCGCCGCATTTTGGCGGGCGATATTCAGGGCTGCTTCGGAAAAATCGAAGGCATCGATATGGCGGGCAAACCCCTCCTGGGCCATGATAATTTCGTGGTTGCCGACACCGCATCCCAAGGAAATCATTTCCTCGAAACTGCGTCCGGCAAAATAATCCTGAATCAGCCACCGCAGCCAATATTTTTTCGTCTGTCCGCCGGAAATCCGCTCGTGAATGGTTTCGGCGACGATGGGGTTCGACACCCACTGACTTTCGGTGGCGGCGGTGGGGTTGGTTTCCCAGTAACTTTTATCCTGGGGGGACTGCGGTGTCGGCGGTGGTGTTTCCGGGACGGGTTCCACTTCGGCGACTTCCGCTTCCACATATTCGGGATGGGGATTGATATGATAAGCCTCCCGGAAAATCTCGCAGTAGGCGGCGGTCATTTCTTCAAATTGATTGAGCGATCGCAACACATATTTGGCATTTTTCGCCAACTGAGAACGCCGGATATCATTTTCCAGCAAAGATGCCAGACATTGTGCCAACTCCTCCGGCTTATCCGGGGTATAAAATAAACCGTTGACCTCCGATCGCACCTGTTCGGGAATGCCAAAAACTGGCGTGGTGATAATCGGAAGGTCGAATCCCATCGCCTCCAAAATCACCCGGGGATAGCTTTCGATGCGGGAGGTGCAGACGAAAATATCCGCCGCTTTGTAATAGCGGGCCGTGTCCGGCGTTTCGGGAACAATTGTCAGGTGCGATCGCAATTTTTCCGGCAGTTGTCCCGCCAACTCCGCCAGTTGGGTGCTGTACAAACTGGGGCGATCGCCGACAATGAAACAGCGGATGCGAGACTGATACTGGGGGGGCAGTAACGGCAGCGCCTTCACTAAGTCTTTTTGACCCTTGCGATCGCACACCGTCCCCAACAACAAAACGACGATTTCTCCCTCTTTAATCTCCAGAGACTCCCGGGCAGATTTCCGACTCCAATTCTTCGCCGACTCCTGCAGCCTTTCCACATCTAAACCATTGTGAATCGTGGTAAAATTGTGGTGGGAATCCAGCGAAAAATACTGATTTCGAGTGGCATCCGCCACAAATATCACCCGGTAAGGATAGCGGAAACAGGTCAGCGCCCGGGCTGCAATTTCCGGGCCGAAGCGGTTAAAATAGGTCTGCCAGGGTTCGCTTTCGTGGACGTTCCAGACGCAGGGAATCCCCATCTTTTCCGCACAGTCCACCATGAAGAAGTTCTCCAGGGTATTGGCATAAACGACATCGTAGCGGTGCAGGTTCAGTTCATTTCCCAAAGCCGCGATCGCCTCATCATATTGACGATTTTGATAGACATTGATCAACGGATGTTCCCGGACGATCACCTCGATTCCCTGACTTTCATAAACCGACCGCAACGGGCCGTCCGTCGGACAAAAAATCACCGGTTCAATGTCCCCGTCCGCCGCCAATTTCGAGGCAATTTCCAACTGATGCAAAGGCGCTCCCGTATATTCCAAAGCATTGCTACACATCAGAACTCTGGGTTTAATTCTCACCCCCGAACCGTCCGTCCGGTAGCGGCGGGGTTGAATCTGAAACCACTCGTTTGCCAAGGATAAATGGGGGCTGTAAAACGGATCGATTTTGTCCGCATATCGGCGTCGGAATGTCGCCACTTCTTTGGGATTGTCCCCGAAGCCGCGGCTGGTGCCCTCGCGGTGAATCAGTTGGGCGTCGGGACAGTAAACCGAACGGTATCCCGCCTCAAATAATCGGTAGCCGTAATCGGCATCATTGTAGGCGACGGCGAAATCGGTTTCGTCGAATCCGCCCCTATTTAAGAATAGCGATCGCGGCGTCAACAAACAGGCAGCGGTGACGGCCGAATAATTTCGCACCACTTTAGAATAGGCTAAATACCCGCAATCGTCCCGGTGGCTGAGTTTGAAAGCGTGTCCGGCGAGTCCGTGGTGCAGTCCGTGGATGATACCCGCGTGTTGGACGGTATCGTTGGGGAAGATTAACCGGGCGCCGACGGCCCCAACTCCCTGCAGTTGGGCGTAACCCACCATCTGGGACAGCCAGTCGGGGGTAATAATTTCGGTGTCGTTGTTGAGAAATAGTAAATAATCCGCCTCGACTTGTTCGGCGGCGCGGTTGTTGATGGCCGCGAAGCTGAACCGACCCTCGGGACTGGGAATTCGCAGCACCCGCACGGGGGGTTTTTGGGGGGGGGCGGCAATTTGTTCCAGATATTCCAGGGTTTTGGGGTCGTCGCTTTCGTTGTCGATGACGACGATTTGATAGTTATCGTAGGCGGTTTTTTTCAGGGAGTCGATGCAGGCTTGCAGCAGTTTCAGTTGGTTTTTGGTGGGGATGAGGATCGCCACGGACGGCCCGGTGTGGGGGAATTTGGCGTTGAAGATGCCCAGATTCAACTCGATCGCCCATTTGGGTTGGTGGGCGGTTCCGGCACTGTGGCGGCGCTGGAGGGCGTCTTGAATGGCACTGCGGCCCGCTTCAAAGCTGGCGGGTTTGGCGGCGCCGGAAACGGCGGTGGAACCGGGGGCGGTGCGCCAGTGGTAGAGCACCAGGGGGAGGTGGCCGACGTTGCGGGCTGTTTCGGTAGCTCGGAGGGCGAAGTCGTAGTCCTGGGACCCTTCGTAGCCGAGGCGGAAGCCGCCGAGTTCGTCGAACAGGGAGTGACGGACGACGAGGGCATGGCCCATGTACATATAGGACAGTAGCAGTTCCGGGGACCAGTCGGGTTTGAACTGGGGGGCGAATCGCTTGCCCTCGGTGTCGATTTTGTCGTCGTCGCTGTAGAGGACATCAGTTTCGGGGTGTCCGGCGAGGTAGAGGGCGATTTCCCCGAGGGCGTCGGGGGTGAGTTCGTCGTCGTTATCGAGAAATAGGATAAAGTCGCCCTCGGCGAGGGCGGCGGCGCTGTTGGTGGCGGCGCTGATGTTGCCGTTTTCGGTGCGGAAGTGCAGGTGGATGCGGGGGTCAGTTTCGGCGAGTTTTTGCAGGGTTTCGACGACGGCGGGATCGGTGCTGCAGTCGTCGGCGATGCAGAGTTGCCAGTTGGGGTAAACTTGGTTGCGGACGCTGGCGATCGCTTGTTCTAAAAATGCGATCGGGGGGTTGTAGACGGGCATCACCACCGAGATTTTCGGCAATGTTTCGGGAGCATAGGCTGAAAGGCGGTGATTGAGCACGTTTGCGGCTCTTTGGGTCCAGGTATTGGCTTTCAACCAGGCATCGTAGCGATCGACGGGTTCGGGCAGTTCAAATCCCGGCGGCAGTAAAATATCTCCCACGGGGGTTCCCGTCTCCCGGTACATCTCGGACATCCGGCGGATGATGGTGGGAATTTCCCAGGGCATCGGGATCAGGCGCCCGAGGCGCTGTCTGCGTTCCCCGGCCCGCTTGCGGATAGCCGCGCCGAATTTGACCAACTGTTTCGCCCGCCCGGAGAGGCGGTTGAGGGGGTTGTTTCGCCTGATTGTCAGGGGTTGGGGGGGTTGGAACGCGACGATTTCCCCGGTTTCCAACAGGGCTTCCAGGCTGACATCCCAGGTGCCGGGGGGCACTTCGATCGCCGCCTCGAACCCGCTGGCGGAACTGCCGGCCCAGTCGGAGAAGATTTCCCCGACGTCGGCCCTTTGCAGTCCGTAGGCGCATTCTACCGTCCGGTTTCCGCAGCGCAGGGACAGGCGGGTAATTTTATGTTGGGGATGGCAGCACCACCCGGCGAAGACGACTGGCCCCCGGGGCTGTTCCCAGTCGGCGGGGATGTCGAAGGAGGCCCGCACGGGGGACACCCGCAGGGGATATTCCCCGAATTGGTGCCATTGGCCGCGGGAATCCCGGGCTTCGAGTTGCAGTTTGTGGTTGCCGACGGGGAGGGGAATTTGGACTCGGAATCCGGCGCGATCGCTCCCTTTGATATCGGGAAAAACTGCGGCTAAATCGGGGCGATCGATTCCGTAAGTTCCCTCGAAAATTTTGCCGTCCAGGCGGGCGCGAACGGCTGACGGCGACCGTTTTCCGGTGTGAAAACACCACCCCTCGACCTGTAGATAATTGTCGCCGAAACCGACAACTTCCCACTGACCGGGGGTGTCAATGGAAGAGACGAACCGGGGTTTTAGAATCCGCTTGAGTCGCCGTTTCAAGCCGGCATATTTTTCGCGAAGTTTCCACAATTTTGAAGATTTGATCGCGGCAATTTCTGCCTCGGCAAGGTTGCGCTCCATCTGGGTTTTTCCGAGTTCGTCTTCGAGTTGGAAAATTTTCGCCAGCGCTTCTTTGAATTGGGTTTGGGAACTCTGAAGTTGAAATTGCGTTTGGCCGAGTTCGGCTTCCAAACCGCCGATTTTGAGGGTGGCATCGTGAAGCTGAAATTGGGTTTGGCCGAGTTCGGTTTCGGCGCCGATCAACTGGCTGAGGGCTTCTTGATACTTGAGGTCGAAATCGTTATATTTAAATTCGATTTGTTGCAGTTTTCCCTGGGTTTCTCCGAGTTCTTCCTCGGTTTTCACCAGTTTAGCGATCGCCTCTTCTCGGATTGATTCGGATTCTCGCAACCCTGCTTCGAGGTTTTTTGCGTGGGCTTCCATGCCCCGCAATTCCAGGTTTTTTCCTTCCAATTCCCCCTGGATTTTTCCCAGTTCTTCCTCGGTGGAAACCAGCTTGGCGATCGCGTCCTGCTGTCGGATTTCCAACCCGTTCAATTTCAGTTGAGTCCGCCCCAGTTCGGTTTCTTTTTTCACCAGGCGATCAACCGCATCCTGAAAGTGGTCTTGCCACAATTTCACGTCCGCTTCCAGGATGTGGCAATCTTTCTCTAGTTTGCGAATTTCTGACCAGTCTTGAAACGCCCAACTCGGTTCGGGTTTCTGATGCACCGCTTCCAGTTCCAAGGGGGTTAACTGACCTTTCAATTCTGCGGCGGTTTCTTCCAGTTCCTGATAGATTTTCAGAACCTCCGGGAAATATTCGCCGATCCACCCCGGCTGGTGTCCTTTGACGACCCGGTTTTTGAGGAGTTCGGGGTCGAATTTCGTTGCGTCTCCAATTTTTAAATTAATTCCGAATTTGCTGTCGATTTTACCTATCAATAAATCGGGTTCTTTGCCGACTTTGTAGACGTTTGCGACCAGACAATTTTGCGGATAGTTTTTGCAAAAATCTAAGATTTTTTGATTGTAAAAAATCCACATCCTGACCGCCATTTCCGGATTCCCCAGGATCACTTCATCCGTCGCCCGCCGGTACAGAGAATCGACGACTTCCCAGGGCGATCGATAAATAAAAATAAAATTAGCCGCGGGCAAAAGTTCCCGCCAAAACTCCAAAAATAGGGTCGTCCTCGGATCTTTCCAACCCCAGGGGGCGTCCGGATCTCGACTCTCCCCGATCAGCTTTCGAGCCCGATCCGCGACAGCGTACCTATCGCGCCCATCCTCTCCGACGGAAACTTCATCTTCGGTCACGCAGCCGAGTTCGTCGATGCCATTGTCCCGCAAAATGGCTTTGTGAAATTCGACAAAATCGATATTTTCAAAATGCCCCTTGACATTTCCGTAATTGGAACCCACCAACTTTTTGCCGATATCGACACCCGCATCCTGCAACAAAGATGCGGTCAGTGAGGTTCCGGAACGGTGCATTCCGGTGATAATTAGGATTGGAGATTGACCCTCAGTTGTTTCCATAGATTTCAATGATTCGATCGCTCCAGTTTTTTTAAAACGGAAAATTAATTGTCAATTGTCTGAAGAAACCCGGTTTCTAGAAGCATTTCGATTGACCCCCCCAGTCTCGGGTAGAAACCCGGTTTCTAGAATCCCGCACCTCCATTCGAGATGTCAATCCAACTCATTCATCATCAGCGGGCAAGCCGATCGCACGCTTCAGTTTAAACCATTTTGTCCGCAGTTTCCAAAACTTGCTGCTCTCCATCGCCTGAATCCGATTGTCTAACATCTGAATTTGAGCATCCATTATCTGGATGCGATCGTCCGCCATCCGAATTTGCCGCTCTCGCCGTTCCAATTCCTCGGCTTGGGCTTCGCCGGCAGCCCGATACCGTTCCAATTCGGCGGCTTGGGCTTCGCCGGCAGCCCGATACCGTTCCAATTCGGCGGCTTGGGTGTCACATTCGGCCTGAGACCGCCGCCATTCGCCTTCGATGCGAGACAATTGGTTCTGATATTGTTGTGCGATCGCCCCGAGTTGTTCCCGGGTTTGGGCGAGTTGGGTGCGGGTTTTCGTGAGTTGAATTTCCCCCGCCCTGCGGGATGCCAGGGACGAGAGGCGATCGGCCTCCACGATCGCTTCCAAACCCGCCGTATTGACAATTTTGATAATCAGAATCTCTTGGGGGGAAATCTCGCCCGGAGACAGGACGCCGGACCAACCGGACTGCAACAGTTCGGGCCGTTGGTAGTGATCGACGATGTCGGGGCGTTCCTGAGAACAGGGATAAGTACCCAGCAGGCGAGAACCCGCCCACAACTGCACTTCCTCCACCCGTCCCCCGGCGTTGAAATCTACCCCCCACCCCCTCAAACGCACCTCGCCGTCAGGTTTGATGTAACAATAGTCGATTTTTCCTTCCGGGTGGTGGGAGAATGTCGGCGGGGTGGAAGGGGCCGCGTCGCCCTCGCTGACAGCGTACAAGTCCTGATATCGGTTCAGGCCCTTGGGAAGGCGATAAACTTTGGCTTTGCCGCCGCTGATGCGATCGAGGACCCGCCGGACGTAGGTTTCGGTTACAAAGGTTGTCCCATATTCCTGTTTGTCAAGGGACTGACTTTCGCTGGCGGGACTGAATAAAATCCCCGCGTCCGACATGGGAACGTGGGGGGGCAGTAAGTCCGCATCCAGTACGCTAAATAGCAACAATCCGGACTTCGATTTGAGGCGATACAGTTGCCGCATCCAGCTCTCAAAGGTCTGTTCTGGCATATGGCTGAAAAACGAACTCGCCAGGATGAAATCGAATAAGCGATCGCGATCGTAATCTTCCGGAAGGGGAGTGGAAAAAATGCCGTTCACGCCGAAATATTCGCTCTGGAATTTGACCGCCTGTTTGTAGATGTCCGACACCCAAATCCGTTCCGGCGGCAGTTCTTCGATCAGAAAGCGGGTGAAGCGACCGTATCCGCAGGCGAAATCCAGAAATGATCCCACGTTCTCGAAGGTTCCGAAATGCCAATCCGCGATCTGTTTGACCGTATCTAAAATCGCGCGACCCATCGAATAGTAATATGTCAGGGTGCGATCGCCGTTCCGGTCGTCGAGTTCGTCGATGAGGTAGGAATACATTTCATCGATCGCGATGATATCTCGCTTAAACGTCGCGGGCGATCGCGCCAATTTCTCGACCAAAGCATCCACCAGGGGATTATCATCGACAAAAACATTCGTTTGCATGGCAGATGTGATTCTTTATCCGACTGATATTCCGTCCCGATTTTCCCGGTGAACTTGACCCGAGGCGATCGTCAGTTGCGGTTCGACCAACAGATCCACCACCCCCGTCCCGCAGGATTCTTCGCAGGGTTGAACTCTGAACATTGCCACGTCAACGCACCGATCTAAATAGGTAAATTCCCCTTCCACGATGCCCGAAACTCCCGCATTCAAAAAATAAACGTCGGGGGCTAACATACATTTAAACTGAAATTCTAACATCAATTTCGTCCCCGCTTCAACGTGTTTGATCGATTGGGAGGTCGCCAGAAAAGAAGCCCCCGCCAACTCGAACCCGCTGACCGTTTTGACCAGCATCCCGAAGCGGACGTGGGAGGCCGTTTTTGCGAACTCCACCTCGTAGGTATAGGTGTAGGTTTCCCGGGCGATCAGATGATTGACCCGCTTCCCCTTCAACGTCCGGATGTGGGGGTCTTGGATGGTCGCCCCCCGGCTGGGATACCGCACCAAGTGATCGGGGACTAAATTCGGATCGTAATAGTCCCGATAGTCGGACTGCCGCTTTCCGGGGGCTTGTCCGTTCTGCTGCCGCCGGCTGACGACTTTTTGCAGCATATTTTTCGGTTCGGACGCGGCTTTCAACTGCTGAATTTCTTGGCGGACATGGGCGGCGGTGGCCGAGTCCGCGTAGATCAATTTTTGATATTTGGAAACGATCATTTTGGGGGTATGTTCGAGCAACATTTCCCCCCGATCCATGAGGACGGCGGAATCGCACAATTGGATGATGGAGGTGGCGGAGTGGGAGACAAATAAAATCGTCCCCCCCCGGTCTTGGATTTCGTGGATGCGGCTGAAACACTTACGCTGAAAGGCTTCGTCCCCCACCGATAGCGCCTCGTCCACGATCAAAATATCCGGATCGACGCTGGTGGCGACCGCAAACCCCAGCCGGACGTACATCCCGTTGGAATAGGTTTTGACGGGCTGATCGATGAAATCGCCGATATCCGCAAACGCCGCGATCGCGTCAAATTTTTCTTCGATTTCTTCGGGTTTCAACCCCAGCAACTGCCCGTTGAAAAACACGTTCTGGCGCCCGGTAAATTCCGGGTTGAAGCCGCTCCCCAACTCCAACAATGCCGAAACCCTGCCGTTGACGTTGACCTCCCCCTCCGTGGGGGTCAGCGTCCCCGCGATAATTTGCAGGAGGGTACTTTTTCCCGAGCCGTTCCGCCCCACGATGCCGAGGGTTTGCCCCCGAAACACTTGCAGGTTGATGTCCCGCAGGGCGTGGAAGCTTTCCGCCAGATTCTTTCCCGGCCAAAAAATTTCCTTGAGGCGATCGACCGGATGTCGGTATCGCTTAAAACACTTGGAAACGTGGTGGACTGAAATTGCAATGTCGCTCATGGATGGGGAAAGTCAAAAGTCAAAAGTCAAAAGTCAAAAGTCAAAAATTAGAGAACGTCGGCGAAGGCGGGACGCAGGCGCCGGTAGACTCCCAAGCCGATATAAAAGATAACACTCGCAACCAGGGTCGCCACCGCCAATTCTCCCGAATGTCGGAGGGTTCCAACCAAAACCAGATCTCGGTAACTTTCCGCGATCGCCGTGATCGGGTTGAGCCAGAACACCCACACCCGCCAAGCTTCCGGGATTTTCGCCGCCGGGTAGACGATCGGCGTGACGTAAAACCACAGGTTCAATATCACCCCCAAACTCTGGGGGATGTCCCGCAGGAACACCGTCAGCCCCGCCGTCAGGTAGCCCAATCCGGCCGTCAGCAGCAGTTGCGGAATCCAAATCAGGGGGAGCAGCCACAGGGTATGGTGGAGTCCCTGGGCCGAGAAGGCGACGAAGGCGACCAGAGCCGCCAAGCCGAAGCTACTCTCGATAAAGGCGGATAAAATCGGCACCAGTGGCAGCAGCCCGAGGGGAAAGACGACTTTTTTCACCAAATTGGTCTGGCTGATGACGGAAGTCGCCGCCTGGGTGAGTCCGTTCGTAAAAGCCAGCCAGGGAATGAGTCCAGCGAACAGCCACAGTCCGAAGGTGAGCTTGCTATCCCCCGGCATTCCGTTGATATTCAGTTTGACCTGTAAGACGATGGAGAAAACGTAGGTATAGATCAGCAGTTGCGCCAACTGATTGAGCACAGGCCAGAGGTTTCCTAAAATGGAGCCTTTGTATCGCGCCTCCAAGTCCCTTTGTACGAGCGTACCCAGCAGGTTCAGTTTGGTGCGCCACTGGTAATCTGGCGATCGCGGATTCGCACCTCGAACTCGGTGTACGACACCTTTCATTGACCTGAGCAATTTTGTATTCCTCGTCCACTACACACACCACTCTCAATTCCCCGGTCGAGAAATTGCCACCCCTCTCCGATTGAGAGCGGCCCGCGATCGCCCGTATCTTCTCCACCGGGTCTCGGTGGAAGAGCCTCTCGTTCTAATTGAAGGGGGCGATCATTCTCCGACAGCTAGGATGAGCTTAGTCAATAAGTTTGCCACACTCCGGTCTGGAGCGCTAGTCCACTCTGAAAAACCGATTTCAACCGACCCGACCCATGTTCGGTGCTTCGTCTTGCCGATTGCCTGCACGCAGCGCTATAAGTGCCAAAAAAAACACCCCCGCAGGGGTGTGTCAGGTTATGGTTGACGCTGAATAGAGATTCAGCTTCGGCAGATTACCAGGCCGGGTTGTAGAGTTCGCCGCTGTTGGCATCTAACCCAACTTGGTCAGCCAAGCGATTGAACATGGCCTGTTCCCGTTGCAGGGTCGCCCGTTCCCGCTTCAACATCAACTCGCGGGCGCGTTCTGCCACAGACAGCGGCGCTTTGGAGTTTTTGGCGATCGCAGCGGTTCCGTTGGTGTATTTCACGCCCCGATAGGTCAGGTTATAGCTGGGTTGCAGAACGGGAGCTTTTTTCAAGTTCCGGAAACGCCAGTCTTGGCCGCGATACTTCCCTGCGACTTGGTTTTCTGTCGTTTCAACTTTGGGAGGATTGTATTCGTAGCCTTGTCCGCGATATGTCAGTTTCATGGTATTCGCCTCTCTTGTTCGTAGGTTAACTGAGTGAGGCGCGTTCCTTCGGGATTATCCCCTACTTCCGTCTCTGCCCGTCTGAACTGACTCAATCTGAAAACTGTACAGCGAGAAGAGATGAACGATTTCTTTTCTTTCTGTATCTATTGTTACCGTTTTTCTGGAAAATGTCAAGTCTTTCGGATATTTTTTTTGAGACGGAGGCCGGGGAGGCCGGGGAGGCCGGGGAGGCAGAGGAGGCGGAGGAGGCCGGGGAGGCGGAGGAGGCCGGGGAGGCGGAGGAGGCCGGGGAGGCAAATTTATAGTCAGATCTGTACAAATTCCCCAATCATCTTTAGATGATTTGAGCTATTAGCTTGGGAATTGATTCCCAAGCGGTCTGGATGTCTC
>NZ_JAJENU010000228.1:0-548 GCF_035615495.1 Lyngbya sp. CCY1209
CGGGCGTCGGCTCACCTTGCGGCCGCCCGTTGCCGTTGCTGTTGGGTGCCGCCTCGATCGCTTCCCCCCGATCCATCTGTCGGGCTATAGCCAGTAGCTCATCGGCAAACTCTGCGGGGACGCGGATCGGGACGGTCGGGGTGTGGTCCCATTTCGGCTGTTTTAGTCCGCTGGTGTCGGGGTTGTAGTTGGCCATACTGCTCATAACTCTATCTTTGTACATTGATACATTTGTCATTGTACATTGATACGAGTCAAGCGTCCCATGTCGGGTTGTCCGGCATCTCCGGGCGAACCGCCACGCCGTCCGGTTGCCACCTGGCAATATTGACCTATCAATGTACATTGATAACCGGACGGGCGATCGCCCCCCTCTCAGACTTGCCAACTGGCAACCGTCCCAAAACCGCGTCTGTCCGTGTCGCTGGCGGCGGTGGTGTCGGCTCATCCATTTCTGTGGTGGGGGGGTTCACCCCTACCCCCAATTTACTTTATTCACCCATTTTGATGGATCTGATGGATCGTGGTGTCTGTAATGCTTGTGTAGA
>NZ_JAJENU010000229.1:0-3955 GCF_035615495.1 Lyngbya sp. CCY1209
ATTTCTCTCTCCTCTCTCCTCTCTCCTCTTTTCTCCCGACCATCATTTTTGTAACCACACGAGCGCTCTTTGCTATACTTGCCGAGTCGTGCAGACCATAGCGCTGAATTTGAACGGACAAACCCAATTTAAGACGGGCATTTCAGATTCGGAATTGCTGCGGTTTATCCCTTCGCAAGCGCACGTCTTTTCCCGCTGACGCGATGCGGGTTTAGAAGTGAAAATTGCAGGGGAAAATGACGATGATTTGTTTAATCAAAGAACCGGCAACGGACGAACAAATTCAGGCAATGTCCCAGGCCTGTGGCAGGTATATTAAACTGGCGGTAGATATCGAACGGGGAATGTTGGCGGGTGGGGGGGAACTCCACGCCGACTGCGAAGCCGTACTGTTGGAGGTGGGGAGCCGGCAGGTCGATGTCTGGGGCGCCGACTGGTATCCCGCCGAACGAGAAGTCGGATACGAATCGCTCATCAACATCCGCCCCCGCCAGAATAACCGCTCGATGGAAATTCAAGACCCCGCCATCCGGCGACGGGTTGCCGAGGTGGTCAGACGTTTATTGGACAGAACAGGACTGCAATGAAAGATTACTCGTCTCTGAAAGACCGCTACTTGAGGGATGCGCTACCCATCCGCCTGGGCAACTTGGCTTCCAACTTAGCCCGCATTAAGTCTCGCCTCTCGACGGTCGCCCATTCCGATATCGCGGACGATTTGCTGAGGGAGAGCCAGTTCTTCATCGAGTGGACGGCGGCGGACGCGGATGCGGACGTGGCGGCTCAGTTGGCGGCGTTGCAGGTCGAACTGGCCCGGTGGCGGCTCCGCCTGGGTCGGGCGGGGGATGATGCCGACGAACGGCGGCGGATCTCCGAGGCTTCCGGCATTTGGTCGGAGCGGGTGCTGGATTGGTCGGGTTTGTTGACTGGGTAGCGCGGCGGATGGACTGATGTGGCGCCCTGGCAATATCATCATTTCAGATTGCAGAGGAGGGCGGCGGCTTGACCGAACCGAAAATTATTTATTATTGGCCGGACGGGGAATGGGAGGGCAGTTGGCGATTCGCGGACAAAGACGGCCCGCCAGACGACGAGCCGGGATACCGGGAAATTGAACTGATGCCCGGTGAGTCTGTAGAGATTGAAGGGGATTACCTCACCCTCAGCGAGTGCGGCACATACCTGATGTTCGGGTGATGATAAACTCGGCAACTGAATCGACGGAGGGCGATCGCTTGACTTCCCCGACAACACCGCACACGCCTGTACTTCAGATATCACGAAAAGCCCCCGCCGCATCACTCCATCCCATCGCCTCGCAGTCGAACCCAGACGGACACTCACTCAGCATCTCTCGATCCTCCCCTCATATTTTCTCGCATCCGCGCCCCCCGCCCGGTTTCCTCCCCGCCGTCGGGGGTCAGGCACAGCGACAGTTGCCCCGGCGCGACGTTTCCCCGGCGGTACTGGTGATAGCCGAGGTGACAGCCCGCGCACAGGGCGACCAGGTTCTCGGGGCGGTTGTCCTCGGGCTTGAAGTTGCGGTGGTGGACGTTCATCGTCCGGGACTTGCGCTCTTTGGCGGACAGGTGCGGCGTTTCCTCTCCGGGTTTGATGCACTGCCTGCCGCACTTCCGGCAGCGCCAACCCGCCGCCTCCTTCACGGCGGCGGACAGTTCGGGCCAGTTGTCGGGGTAGCGATCGCGGTACATCGAACTCGGTGCGGGGTGACTTTCATTCTACGCGAGAAACGCCCGTCCGGGGGGATACAATGATTCCCACCGCGCCCGTAGAGCCAATGAGAGCGATCGCCTTCGTCCGCCCCCAAGACCTGAAACCCCATCCCCGCTACGCCGGGATTTACGGCGACATCGATGCCGGGGAACTGACCGAGCAGATCCGCGCCTCGGGGTGGATGCGCCCCCTGACCGTCACGCCCGAGCACGTCATCATCGGCGGACACCGGCGGTGGAAGGCGGCGTTGGCGTTGGGCTGGCCGGAAGTTCCCGTGGCGGTCCACCCCTTCCGCGATCGCACGGCCGAACTCGAAGCCATGCTGGGAGAGAACGCCGTCCGCGACAAGACCCGAGAGCAGAAGGTGCGGGAAGCCAATGCCTGGAAGCCCATCGAAACCGAGAAAGCCAAAGAACGACAGCTCGCCGGGGTGTCCCTGTCGGACGGCGACCCCTTCTCTCGTTCTAGGGGAAACGTCCGCGATATCGTCGCCAAGCGGGTGGGGTTGGGTTCGGGTGTCACCTACGCGAAAGCCGCCAAGGTGGTGAGGCGGATCGACGCCGAACTCAAAGCCGGGAATGCCAAAGCCGCCGAGGGGTGGCGCGTCGCCCTCAACCGGGGCAGCGTCCAAGGGGCGTATTCCTTGTTGAAACTGCCCAAAGCCCGGCGGGTGAAAGTCCTCGATCGCCTCGCCGACGGGAGGGCGACGAGCGTCCGGGATGCCCTGGAACAGATTCAAACCGAGGTGCGGCAGGGCGGGCGCCGCCGCTTCGCCGTGGGGGAATGGGTCATCCTCGCCCTGGACGAGGGGTTCATCTTCAGCGCCGAGGAACGCCGCTGGAATGGCTGCTGGGGGCGGGTGGAAGCCGTCGAACGCGGAACGGTGCGGGTCAACTTCGGCTCGGACACCCTGACCCTGTACGGCGGGGATTTGCGGCCCGTCGAGGCGTCGCCGGAGTGGGAGGCGATCGCCGTCCGCGTCCTGAACCTGCGGGGACTCGACGTGGAATTCTCCCCGGTGGAGTCGGCGATACTCGATGCCCTCCAGCGGCAGCTCGAAGTGAATCCGGGGGATGCCGCCTACCTGGATTGCTTGGAGCGTCGGGAAAGCGATACCCCGTGAAAAATGTTGCGGGGGGGCGAACTTCCCCGACATCCCCCCGTGGGCGTACACTTGTGGAGTATGCGTGGAATTGCGGCGATGAAAGTCAACCGGCACGGCAAGGCGAAGATCCTCACCCCCGAGGAGATAAGGCTCCTGTTCAATCGAGGGCTGACCAATTTGCGCGATCGCGCCCTGTTCGCGGTCTGCCTGTTCTGCGCCGTGAGGATCAACGAAGCCTGCACCCTCCACACCAAAGATGTCTACGACCGCAGGCGGCGGGTGAGGGAGGCGCTGACGTTCCGCAAGTGCAACACCAAACGGAAGCTCTCCACCCGCACCATTCCGGTGGCGGACGAACTGCGGCGCTACCTGGAGGCGTACCGCAAAGAAGCCGGACCCAACTGGCTGTTCCCGGGCGGCCCCTATCGCAACTGGGACCGGCCCATCTGCCCCGACTCCGCCAGCCGGATTCTCCGGGAGACGATGGAGGCTCTGGATATCCAGGGGTCGTCCACCCAGTCCTTCCGGAGAACGGCCCTGACCCTGATGAGCGATCGCGGCGTACCGCTGCGGGTGATCCAGGAGATATCGGGACACCGCAGCCTCCAGCAGCTCCAGGAGTATCTGGAGGTGACACCCGAACAGGTGAGGGGGGCCGTCCACAATTTGAGTTTGCTGTCGCCGGTGGCGCCTTTGGACGGGTCCGGCGCGGCGGCCGGGGATGACATCGGGCAAATGACGCCGACCCGGCCGGGGTAGATCGCATCGCCGGGGCGATCGATGGAACCGCCATCAGCCGCCGGGTGTTTAATGGAAATGGAATTTGCCGGGAGCGACGATGGGACGAACTGCCAATTCCGGAAGCGACCCGCCCTCCGAACCGATCCGAATCCGCCTGATGGCCGGGCGGGACAAGTGCGCGGCGGTCGCCGAACAAATTGCCGCACTGATGAGGGCGAACGGCTACGAACTGTTGGAGAAGTCGGAACCCTACCCGTGCCGCCCGCCCAAGGGCAACGACGACCGCATCTATCTCACCTTCATCGAACGGGCGGGGGAGACGGGCGACGGCGAATAGCCGCCAATGCTCGGAAATCAATCGACATCAACAAACGT
>NZ_JAJENU010000230.1:0-410 GCF_035615495.1 Lyngbya sp. CCY1209
GAAGCGGGGAACGGAAGGCGATGAGGGAGAATCTGCTCCTAATAACTCGACCACTGCCAACCATCTATGACTAACCGGAAGGTGAACGTCCGCCATGAACCCTCGAAATTATGGGGGCATCGAAAACAGGTTGATTACGGTGCTGCTCGAATGAGTAAGTGGAAAAGTGGAAGTCTCGCATCACTATCCACACAGACCCTTAAAAGTACACCGGGGGAAAGGATGAGTCTACGGATGGATTACCCATACAGACGGAACGAAATAACCCCATACTGGCTCTTGTCCAATGGTCGATTAGACAAGTAGTGAAGGCTATAGCCGCAAGTGTAAGCGTAAGCCAGATGGGTGTGAGATGTGACCAGAAGCCAACGCCCAGATGTAATGTCTGGGATATGCAGACGGGTTACGGT
>NZ_JAJENU010000231.1:0-14966 GCF_035615495.1 Lyngbya sp. CCY1209
GGGCATGGGTAGTGTCACGATGCGGAAATGCCAAATACAAAACGCTCAGGAAATACTTCCGAACAGGAAAAGTGATATTAAGCAATGGGGATGAAAGGAAGGACAAGTGGATTTTCCAAACTAAGGATGGTTTACGACTCCAAAAACACGCCGGGACTCCCATTGTCTACCACACGCTGGTCAGACCAAACGCATCGACGTATGACGGAAATTGGGTCTACTGGGCAACGAGGAGAGGGAAATCGCCAGAAATCTCAAACCGAGAAGCCAAACTGCTAAAAGACCAAAAAGGCAAATGCAAATGGTGCGGGCAGCACTTCACTATCGAAGACCAGTTGGAGACCGACCACATCATCCCTCGAAGCCTTGGCGGAAAGGATGATTATAAAAACCTCCAGTTGCTGCACAGCCACTGTCACGATGCCAAAACTGCCATAGATGGCAGTCAAAGCAAGAGTCGTGCTCATGACAACGAGACGGCTGAACTAGGAGCCGTGTGAGGTGAAAGTCTCATGCACGGTTGGAGAATGGGAGGGGGAGAAGGTGACTTCTCTCTCGACCCCTAATCCGGCGTTGCGGCGCCCCCGTCGGTGCAGTTCCCCCCCATCTTGCGAGCGAAAATCATGGATCGTTTGATGCGACAGTTGAAATCCTTGCCCTGGCGGTGGCTCCTGCAGAGTGCCGGGGTCGTCACCGCCATCGTGGCGGCGATCGAATTGCTGCTGCTGTCGGGTTTGACCTATTTTCCGCCCCTCGGACAGGCGCTCTCGTTCCTCTATTCCCCCCCCCTGGGAATGCTGACACCCGTCCTGATCGCGATCGGCGTGGGGGTAATGGCAGTTTATTTATTGGAACTGTGGAACCAGCGCTTCGTGCTCAACGCCGGGAGCCTGTGGGCGCTGATGGGTTGCCTGCTCCTCGCCCTGTGGGTGAAATCCTTGCTCCCCATCCCGCCGATTTTGATCGGCTTGTCGCGCCTTTCTTTGATCGGGATTTTGATCGGCGTTTCCTGGAAAGGAAGGCCCTATTTTCGTTAAACAATCCGGCCCGATCGCCCGCCCATTCGCGTAGCGTGCCCGTAGCCCGATCGCCCCTAAGATGCCGCAGCCATAATTTGAAAGGCCCTGAATAAATTGAATCCGGTATAGATAAAAAAGAACCAAAAAATACCGACAATCATCAGGGTCAGGCGTTCTAAATTCGGGAACCTTCGGGAGATTCGGACGGCAACAAAATAGAGCAATCCGAGGACGCAGCAGCCGACAAAATAATTGGCGAGGGTTTGCAGCCCCAGCAGCCATCCCCGCGCATATTCATTTTGAACGCCCGGGACGCCGAAAAGCCACAAAACAAGTCCGACCAAGCACAGAATCACCGTCGCCCCCATAAATAAAAGGGTTCCTTGTTTGACAAGCGTGATGCGATCGCCTTTGTTCATATCACCTCAAACCACCCGTTTGGGGGTTGACAAAATACCTCAAATATACAACGTTGGCGATCCTCGACGAAGGACGCGATTGACATCCCGCACCAACTATTTTACTATGTAGTTAATTATTCAATTAATACCCGATCGCCGAAATTGGGAAAGGAGGAGAAATGCTATTTCGCCAGCTATTCGACGCCGAAACGAGTACCTATACTTATCTGATCGCCGATCCGGCCACGAAAGAAGCGGCATTGGTCGATCCGGTGGTCGAACAAGTCGATCGCGACCTGAAGCTGATCGGGGAATTGGGGTTGACGTTGCGGTATTGCCTCGAAACCCACATCCACGCCGACCACGTGACGGGGACAGGCCGACTGCGGCAGTTGACCGGATGTGAGGGCATCGTACCCCAAAACGCCAACGCCGCCTGTGCCGATCGCTACATCGGGGACGGAGAAACGATAAAAATCGGCGAAATTTCCATCCTCGCGATCGCCACACCGGGCCACACCGACAGCCACGCGGCCTACCTCATCAACGGCGATCGGGTGCTGACGGGGGATTCGCTGCTGATCCGGGGATGCGGACGCACCGACTTCCAAAGCGGCGACGCGGGAATTCTCTACGATGTCATCGTCGGCCAACTGTTTTCCCTCCCCGACGAAACCCTCGTCTATCCGGGCCACGATTACCGGGGCCACACCGTCTCCACCATCGGCGAAGAAAAGCAACACAATCCCCGCTTCGCCGGACAGGACCGCGACAGTTTCATCGAGTTGATGGACAACCTCAACCTTCCCAACCCCAAGAAAATCATGGAAGCCGTCCCCGCCAACGAACGGTGTGGCAAAATTCCAGCTTTCTTGTAATTGTCGGATGAGATCGACCGGTTCAAAAGGGGAACGCTACAGGAAAAAACCGAGTTCGCTTCCAGCCGGTTTTTTCCTCTCCCCCAATTCTCAATTTTAATCAAAATTAACCGACCCAAAATCTGGGTATTAAAACAATGATAATTTGGATCATCGGACATATCCTCGCCGTCTGTATCGGCCTGAGTCTCGGTTTGATGGGCGGTGGCGGATCGATTTTGGCCGTCCCGGTTCTCGTTTATATTATGGGAATGGGGGCGAAGGAGGCGATCGCGATGAGTTTGGCGATCGTCGGTTCCGTCAGTTTGCTGGGGGTTGTCTCCCACTGGCGGCAGGGAAATGTCAACCTCAAAACCTTCGCAATTTTTACCCCCACGGCGATGGCGGGGGCCTATCTGGGTGCGCGTCTGGCTTCCCTCCCCTGGATCACCGATACCGTTCAAATGATTTGTTTCGGCGCGATCGCTTTTTTAGCCAGCGTGTTGATGCTGTTCCGCACCAACAAACCCGCCCCGTCGGCGAAACCCGCCTCCCCCTCCCGGTATTCCAAATGGCTGCTGATTCCCGCCGGGGGGTTGGGTGTCGGGGTGCTGACCGGATTCGTGGGCGTCGGGGGCGGCTTCGCGATCGTCCCCGTCCTGGTGTTGGTGGCCGGAATTCCCATGAAAGAGGCGGTCGGGACTTCGCTGTTGATCATCAGCTTCAACGCGATCGCGGGAATTATGGGCTATTTGGGGCAGGCGGCGATCGACTGGAACCTCGCCCTTTCGATGGCGATCGCAGCCAGTGCCGGGACCCTCGGCGGCGCCTATTTGAACCAATTTATCGACGCGAGACGGCTGCAAAAACTGTTCGGTTTCTTCGTCCTCGGCGTGGCGACGGTGGTGCTGTTGCAACATTAACAAAAATTGGAAATTGCACTATCATCGAGATCGATTGGCTCTGCAATTGAGGGAACGACGGTGCAACTTCTGCGGCTGCGATATGTCCTCATATTTGGTTTGACGGCATTGCTGGCGGGGGGTCTGAGTTGGGGGCTGCCCCAATTTGCGATCGCCCAAGATCCCCCCACCCCCTTTGAACAGCATCGGAGCGATTTGCCCGTCCCCTCGCCCCAGTTGGCGATCGCGCCCGCCGTCCCCGTGGACAGCCAGTCCGTCACCTACGGAACCCTCTACGGCCGGCCCTCCGTCGGGTTTCTCGCCCGTCCCGCCGATGCCGAGGGACCCCTTCCCGCTTTGATCGTGATTCACGAATGGTGGGGACTCAACGAGAATATCAAAGCCATGACCGAAAAACTGGCGGGGGAGGGATATACGGCGTTGGCGGTAGACCTCTACGGCGGAAAAGTAGCCGAAACCCCCGATCGCGCCCGAGAATTGGTGACGGCGGCGAGGGAAAATCCCGACGCCCTCCGGGACAACCTCCGCGACGCCTACCGCTATCTCGAAGAAGAGGAAAACGCCCCCACAATTGCCAGCATCGGCTGGTGTTTCGGCGGCACCTGGTCCCTCAACACGGCATTATTGTTTCCCGAACAACTCGACGCGGCGGTAATTTACTACGGCGGCGGCATCGAAACCGACCCGGAAAAACTGAAGACTTTGGAAATGCCAATTTTGGGTATTTTTGGAGAGTTGGACGACAATCCCTCCCCGGAAACCGCCCGCGAATTTGAATCAACCCTCAAAGATTTGGGAAAATCGGTCGATGTCTACATTTACGAAAATGCCGACCACGCCTTCGCCAACCCGTCCGGAACCCGCTACAATCCGGAGGCGGCGGCGGACGCGAGTGAGCGGACTTTGGAGTTTTTAAACCGACATTTGAAATGATATAAAGAAGCATCCCCCCCAGCCCCCATCCCCCCCAGCCCCCCTTTGAAAGGGGGGAGAAGGGGGGAGAAGGGGGGAGGAAGGGGGGAGAATGGTCTTAAAAGTCCCCCTTATTAAGGGGGATTTAGGGGGATCAGACCTGTGCAATTGGGAGCAAAAACCCTCATTCGATAAATTGTAAGTTTTCTTCTCGAATCTTAGCCGCAGCATCATCATATAAGAACGGTAGATAAGCGTACCGACGCCCTGCTGTTACAGGAGTCGCCTCGTGTAGAAGGGAACAGGAAAAAACGATCGCCCCCCCGGCGGGTACGGTGTAGGTTTGACAGCCAAACTCCGGAAAACGGAGCATTCCGCCCTCGTATTCTCCGGTATTCAGATTGACGGAAACGGCAAATCGGCGATGGGCCGTACCTTTGGTTGTATTGTCTCGGTGGGGGCGGAAAAAGCCGCGATCGCTGCTATCGTAGCAGGCGACAATATGTCGCTCAATTCTCGTCGCTTGAAACTGAAAAGCTTTCTGAATTTCCGGCGCCAACCGATTGTGGATGCGAAACATGGCAGTCGATCGCAAATCCGGATCGAGAATTGTCTGATCGCGACGACGCTTAAATGTGGGATCTTTAATGCCAACTGTCTTGCCGTCCTTTTCTCGCATAAATCCCGATTCTTGACCGCCATGTTGATGATAGTAAGCCATTAATTTTCGACAAAGTTCGGGTTCAAAAATCCGGGGTACGACCAAGACGGGAGCTTGTACTTGTGCTCTTGCTTCGAGTGGAATTGGAGGGAGTTTTGGAAGGATTGAAATCAGGTAAGGGATATGATTTTCGGGTTGAACTCCAAAGGGAATAATTCCCCAGACGCGCAAACGTTCGTCCAGGATATAAGTGCAGTGATGGTAAACTCCGTCGGAGTCTATAACACGGTAAAGCTCGGAAATTTTATGGTCGAAATCCCAAAAAACACGCAGTGCCGGTATCAGGGAATTTAATCGCTGTTTTTGTTGGTCTTCTGGGTCAGTGCTGACCGCAAAAAAACACCATGATGAGCTCTCGATCGCCCCTTGAAATCTGACCAAATCTTCGAGTATTTTTGGGAGGACGCGATCGCTGCTCGAATTGAGGAAACAGAGGATGACATATCTTCCGCCCAGTGTCGAAAAGTGAAATAAGGGGTTGATATTCGACTCAGCCGAAAACCAAGGAGCCGGCTCTCCCAGTGACAAAAACATTGTTAATATTTTAAGTCGGTACTGTTTGCAGGGTAAGAGGACGAGTTCGCCGATCATTTGTTCCCCAGAAATGGCAGATCATCAACATCGACAATTAGAATCCGACGCAGCGGCTAAGATGGCGGCGGCAGGAGAACCCGGTTTTCTTCTATATTAACGATCGCCAAATGCACGATCGCATCCCCCTGATTCACCAGGGGATTTTGTTGGTAGCCCAACACCACACCGTCACCGGGCGATCGCACCTTGAAACTCGCCCCCCCGAAGGCATCGGAAATCACCCCCAATATTTGCCGCTTGTAAACCCGCTCTCCCAACTCCACCTGAAGTTGTAACATTCCGCTGCGGGAAGCCCGCACCCACAGGGTCGTTTTCACTTCGATGGGGTCGAGGGAGACCCCCTGAAATTGGAAATCGTACATATCCAAAGCCGCCATCACCCGCAAAATTCCTTCGACGCCGATATGAATGGCTTGGGAATTAAATCGCAACGCCTCCCCCGCCTCGTAAAGGAGAACCGGAATGCCTTTTTGGGTGGCAGCCTGCCGCAGGGAACCGTCCCGGATTTGGGAGTGGACGATCGCCGGAGCCCCGAACGCCTTCGCACATTGGTAGGTGATGGGGTCATATAAATTCGCCCGAATTTGTGGTAAATTGTGGCGGTGGGCAGAGGCGGTGTGCAAATCGATGCCGTGGGTGGAACGGCTGACGATTTCTTCCATAAATAAATTCGCCAGACGGGAGGCGAGACTACCTCTTTTTGACCCCGGAAAAGAGCGGTTCAAATCCCGGCGATCGGGCAAATATCGGGACTGTTCGATAAATCCAAAAACATTGACGATGGGAACCGCGATCAGTGTCCCCCGCAATTTGTGGGGGGAAATTTGCTGCAAAACCCGGTGGATGATTTCCACGCCGTTGAGTTCGTCCCCGTGAATGGCTGCACTCACCCACAGCGTCGGCCCGTCTGCGAAGCCGTTGATCGCCACGACGGGGAGGGAAAGCATCGTTTGTGTAGGAAGGCGGGCTACCGGAATTTCGATTCGCCGTTGCTGTGCGGGGGGGATTTTCGTACCGCCAATTTCGATCATTCTGAACTTTGGAACCGTCTCGGGTGAAGGGATAAACTTTGATTATAACACTACGGGAATCGATGGAGACAGCCGGGAATTTTCACCACTCCAGGCACAGAGTACACGGAGAAAGAATGAATGGGTCTTCACCTAAATGGGTACTGCTATTGGCGAAGAAGCGAGATTTTGGAATTAACCTGATGCCGAGAAACCGGGTTTCTATGGGAAGTTCTGATATCCAATCAAGATGCTTTTAGAAACCCGGTTTCTGAGTCGAACACCCCAAATGTTGCAATCCCAGGAAGATTGCCGCGACGGTTCCGGCGACTCGGATTTCTCCCCGGGCGATCGCATCCATGACTTCGGCGAGGGGGATGAGAAGCACCTGGATGTCTTCGGTGATGTCGGGTCGGGTTTCCTGTTGTAGTCGCACGTTTTCGGCGAGGAACAGGTGGACGGAGTTGGTGTCCTTGACGGGATTATCGTGGAGGGTGGCCAGGGGAATTAGCGATTCGGCGACGTAGCCGGTTTCCTCGGTGAGTTCCCGGGCGGCGGCGGATGCCGGGGTTTCCACTGCCGGATCGAAGGCTCCGGCGGGCAGTTCGGTCAAAATCTCGCCGACGCCGTGGCGGTATTGGCGGACGAACACGATTTGCCGATCTGCAGTGACGGGAAACACCAGGGCCACGTCGGGCCGGATGTTGATAAAAAAATCGTCTACAATCTCCCCGTTTGGGAGGGCGACGGTATCGCGGCGAACCCGACACCAGCGGCGATCGAGGATCATTTGCGATCGCACTCGTTTCCATTTTTGGATCATGGGCAGAGTGGAAAGTGGAAAGTGAAAAGTGAAAAGTGAAAAGTGAAAAGTGAGTGGAGGAGGAGACTTGGAAGTGGGTTGGCAACCGGAGACGGTTGCCCCTACGGATTTTCCCTTCCATTTTTTCCCCACACCCCACCGAGCACACCTGTTGCCCTGAGCGGCTCGCCCTGAGCGCAGTCGAAGGGAGTCGAAGGGCCACACCCCACCGAGCACACCCCATCTCGATCTTGCATTTCGACCCCCAATATGATAATAAAGGTTGAGGCTCGCTTCCCCACAAACCCAGCTTTTCTCAAACCACTTTTGACGCAACACCCATGCAGATGGACAACTCCGAACCGAGATTTTTGCCGGCCGCACGTCCGCGCCTTGGGGAACGTCGGTTTCCCCGCCCGTTGAAATGGGGGATCGCCACGGTAATGGCTGCCGCCATTGTCGGGGGGGAAGCGATCGCCCGCGTCGTCGCCGCCGCCATCCCCAACTGGAACCTCAACCCGGAGACGGGCCGGGTGGAGGTGCAACTTCCCCAGGGAGTCCGGCCCGAACTGGCCGTCGTGGCGAACCCGACCCGCATCGTCCTCGACTTGCCGAATACGGAAGTGGGGGTGGATGTCACGGAACTCTACGAGTCCGGCGTGGTGCGCCGGGTCAGCCTCACCCAATTTCAGCCGGACATCGCCCGCATCACCGTGGATTTCGCCCCCGGCTTGGTTCTGGATGCCGAAGAAATCGACCTGCGGCAGATTGGGGTCGAGAATCAGTGGGTGCTGCGTCCGAATGCGATCCAATTGCCGCCGCCCGAACCGGCGACCCCCGCCGAACCGGCCGCGACGATTCGCACCCCCACCCGGGTGTCCGAAGCATCTCCGCCGCCGCCGGGAACCCGGATGGCAGAAACGGCCCCGGCCGCGCCGCCGCCGGCCCGCATCGACCCGCTCCCCGATTCCCGGGCGATCCTGCCCAACCCCCAACCGGAATTCTATCCCGGCGTGAGTTTGCTGCAAGTTCCCCTGGACCGCAGCGATCGCATCACCCTCCTGCCGGCCGAGGCTCCCCCCGTCGCCCCCGGTCCGGTTGCAGTGGGGGAACAAATTCTCCCGCCGGCGACGACGGCGACGGTCATTCCCTTCGGCGAACCCCTCCCCTCGCCACCCGGAAGGACGCGGATTGTGCCCCGGCGGGGAGAGCGGTTCCCCCGGATTCTCTTGCCCGCCGGAACGACGTTGACCCTGAGATACCCGGCGCCCGACGACGTGCGCCTGCCCTCCGGCAACGATCGCCAGGATGTCATGCTTTTGGAAGGGGGAATTGTGGACGAGGGGGGAAATTTCGTCGTCCCGCCGGAAACCCCCGTGGTGGGGCAGTTTGAAACCACGAACCGGGGCAGCCGCTTCGTCGTCCGAGCCATCAATTTGGAGGGGCGCAGCATTCCCGTGGAGGCTGAATCGACCTTTATTCCCGGCACCCGGGAAATCCGGGGGGAAAATGTGGCGATCGGAACGGGGATCGGCGGTTTGGGCGGATTCCTGGTCAGCGGCTTCGAGGGTTTGGGATTGCTCATCGGCGCCGTCGGAGGCGCGGCGGTGGGGGCGATCACATCCCCCCAGCCCACCACGTTGGAACCGGGCCAGACCGTCGAGATTCGCCTGCTCGAAGATCTGGCCCTGCGGGATTTCGTGCGGCCGGTTCCGGTGGTGGAAACCGGGCCGCCGTTTTAGAAGCGATCGGATTCGGGGCGGGGACGGGTGGGAACTAAGCCCGGTTGGTTGAGAAAGTCGTTCTCGGCGCTATTGTTTTGATAGATACAGTTGATTTCGGGTTCGTTGTCGAGTTCTCCCGTAAAGCCGAAGGTGTTCATCCGCTGCTTGCACTCTCGTTCCTGGTCGGAGGTGATCAGATTTCGCTGTTTGAGAAGGTTCCAGTTGCTGGTGCGGAGGACGCATCCGGGCTGCATTTTGGGTCGGGCGACGTAGACGTTGAAGGGGTTGAGGGTGACGAATACCCGCAAGTCCGTGACCATGGCGCTGGCCCCGAATTTGACGCAAATTTCCGGGTCGGGGGCACTGCGATCGATAAATTCGCTGGATGCGACATTCTCCGGGGTGAACGTGGTGGTGGAGCTGATGGCCATGCCGATGCCAATGCCCAAAACGAGAACGCCTCCGATCACCGCGAGGGCGGTGTAGTTGAAGACGGAAGACTTGGCTGTGGTGGGCTTGGTTCTACGTTTCATCTGCCGAGCGATCGCTTAGATTAAAATGGGTGTCACTGGTTCGCCCTCTATTGTAGACGCTCCGATCGCGATCGGGCGCACCCATCGAGAGCCTGGAGGGTGTCGCGACCTGTTCCGATTCTCGGCGAACGGCATCGGAAACCCGTCTGGCTGGGGGTTTCGTTCTTCCCCGTCCCGCCAACTGCCGCTGTCCCCTGATTCTTGCACCCTTGTCGGTTTTGATAGGATTCTTTAAACTATTTTAAAGATCGATATTTCTGAATTTTTTGATTCACATCTATACTGTACTCTCATCGGAGGAAATCGTCCCGTGTCAACTCAAACCGTAGAAAAGCGTTCTACCACTCGGAAACTGGCACCGCGCTATCGGGTTTTGCTTCACAACGATGAATATAACCCGATGGAATATGTGGTGCAGGTCTTGCTGCAAACGGTCCCCAGCCTCACCCAACCCCAGGCGGTCAGCATCATGATGGAAGCCCACACGAACGGGCTGGCTTTGGTGATCACCTGCGCCCAGGAACACGCTGAATTTTACTGCGAAACGTTGAAAACTCACGGCCTCACCAGCACCATCGAACCGGATGAGTAAGGGAAAAAAATCAAATCCCCATTTCCCTCTCCGCCCGCCGTCTCAAAATGGCGATCGCCCGAACGTTAATTTCCATCATATCGGCGATCGCTCCTTCCCCATCCGCCTGGGAATTTTTATTAGCCTATTGCTGCTCATTTGGCTTCCCCTCGCCATTCCTATATATGGGCTGGTGGACGATCCCAATTGGGTCAGTATCATCACCCTGGCGCTCCTTTACGGCGAATTTATCGCCCTGCTGAAAATGTGGGGACGGCGGGTTTACAACGACCCCCAAATGCTGCGATCCTGCGGCTTGGAATTCAGTCAATCGACCGGCCGAAATTGTGCGATCGGCTTCGGCATTGGCTGCGGCGGCGTTTTCATTTTATTCGCGATCGCCACCGCCTTGGGAGGAGTTATTTGGGAACCTTTGCCCCCCACATTTTCCCGTATTTTTATCGAGGGATTATTGGTCGCTCTGGGGGTGGGATTCGCCGAAGAATTGTTCTTTCGCGGCTGGCTGCTGGAAGAACTGCGGCGAGACTATTCCCCGGCGATCGCACTGTGGTTAAATAGTACCTTATTTGCAATTTTGCACTTTATTAAACCCCCCGAAGAAATCTTGCGGACGTGGCTGCAATTCCCCGGACTATTGCTGTTGGGAATGATATTAATTTGGGCGAAAGATGCCACCCGCAGCCAAACCAACCCCCACGGTTCTCTCTCAGTCGCGATCGGCCTCCACGCCGGTTTGGTGTGGAGTTACTATTTAGTCAATGTGGGGGAATTGGCGACCTATTCCGGAACCCTCCCCGAATGGATCACCGGCATCGATCGCAACCCCCTGGCGGGAGTATTGGGATTACTCTGTCTGGGCGAAATGGCAATCCTAATTCGACGCCTTCGCCTCCCGGTAAAATAGCCGAAACGGGGAAGTCGAAAAGGGCCATTAATTGTTAATTGTTAATTGTTAATTGTTAATTATTAATTGTTAATTGTTACCACGCCGGATCGACGTACAGATTGACGGTCATTTTTTCCCGTCCGGGGGGAACCGAACTGATGCAGGCACAGATCGCCTCTCCGTCGTCGAGCTCCACCTCGCAGGCGTGACAGGAGCCCATCAAACAACCCGTGGGGATGGAAACCCCGGCGCGATCGGCCACTTCCAACATGGGTTCGCCCGGTTCGGCATCGACGGTGACATCATCCGGTAAAAATTGAATCTTCATGGGTTCTCTGAAATCGACGGACAACCAATTGATTCGATCGCTCTTAAATAATGATAGCACAATTTGAAATAAAGTGCGATCGCCCCTTTTGGAATCACCCCAAAATCCGTTGTTGGGCTTCAGCGCCTCCGGGGCTAAAGCCCAACAACGAATGATCGACTATTCAGCAAGTCTCCGAACCGTCCCCGATCGGGTCGCAACATTTCCGCCAACTCTTCTATATTAAATTTTTGATTTTTTTTGGCAACGGGATGCGATCGGCCGCCGGATCGGTTGACTTCGGCAAATATCGGGGCGGAATTTGTAGTACAATTAACCCAGGATTTCAAACGCCGCGATCGCCATCATGCGTCAATGTCTCAACCCCGCCTGTCTCCATCTCAACCCCGACAGTTACCGGTTTTGCCAACAATGCAGCGACAAACTGCTACTGATGGAACGCTACTGGGCGAAACGCATTCTCGGACAGGGGGGATTCGGGCGGACGTTCCTGGCCGTCGATGAGTTCAAACCCTCCAAACCGCCCTGCGTCATCAAGCAGTTTTTTCCGAGAGCCCAGGGGACGGAAAACCTGCAAAAAGCCGCCGAACTGTTCGACCAAGAAGCCCGCCGTTTGGAGGAACTGGGCAGACATCCCCAAATTCCCAACCTTTTGGCGTATTTTACGGCGGATAACCGCCAATATTTGGTGCAAGAATTGATCGACGGCAAAACGTTGCGACAAGAATCGAGCGATCGCGGCAATTTTCGGGAAGATGACATTTGGGAAATCTTACACGAACTGTTGACCGTGTTGCAATTCGTCCACGATCGCCGGGTCATTCACCGAGATATAAAACCGGAAAATATCATCCGGAATCAAACAGAAAATAAATTGGTATTGGTCGATTTTGGAGCGGCTAAGAAAGTATCTTATCCCGCCCACTGCGCCCCGGAAACCATCATCGGATCTGCACCTTATTGCGCCCCGGAACAGGCGATGGGAAAACCGAAGTTTGCCAGCGATCTATACAGTTTGGGGGTGACGTGCCTACATTTGTTAACCCGGATGAGTCCCTCTGAATTGTATGATGAGAACGAAGCGAAATGGGTGTGGCGGAATGATTTGCGCGGAAATCGAGTCGGCGACGAACTCGGCGATATTTTAGATCGTTTGGTGGCACGGCAGATCAAAGCGCGGTATCAATCCGTCCGGGAAGTGATCGAGGATTTGCGATGCGCCCCGACGACAATTATCAGCCAACCACCCCGAACGAATTGCTTTCAATTTACGACCGTTCAAGTCGATGAAAGGGGGCGGGAAATCAATCGAAGCAGCCGTCGCACGGAATCTATGATCGAAGACCTGGGAGATGGAATGACTTTGGAACTCGCCTCAATTCCGGGAGGGACATTTACGATGGGATCGCCGGACGATGAAGAGGGAAGGTGGGCCGATGAAAGCCCGCAACATGAAGTGAATATTCAACCCTTTTTGATGGGCAAATATATCGTCACCCAGAGTCAATGGAAACGGGTGGCGAACTTCCCGAAAATTCTGCGAGAACTCGACCCGGAACCGGCGCGATTTAAAGGGGAAAATCGTCCGGTGGAACGGGTGAACTGGTACGACGCGATCGAATTTTGCGCCCGACTGTCCGAAACGACTGGAAAACGCTACCGACTCCCCAGCGAAGCCGAGTGGGAATATGCCTGTCGCGCCGGAACGCGCACCCCCTTCTATTTCGGCCCGACCCTGACGACAGATTTGGCAAATTATCGGGGAACGGATTGGGAAAACCACCATCAAATTTACAGGGGATTTTACGGTGCAGGCCCGAGGGGAATTTACCGCGAAAAGACGACGCCGGTCGGCTACTTTCAAATTGCCAACGCTTTCGGTTTGTACGATATGCACGGAAATGTTTGGGAATGGTGCGCCGACCCCTGGCATCAAAATTACGGCGGTGCGCCCCAGGACGGTCGAGTTTGGGACGAAATTTATAATGAGAATTGCTATCAAAATTACGCCGAATATTTAATAGTTTTACACGGCGACGATCGCCGCCGCGTCACCCGGGGCGGTTCGTGGAATTACACCCCGAGTATCTGCCGTTCCGCCTACCGCCTCAATACCCATCCGAACAACGGATATGTCAGCCTCGGGTTTCGGGTCGTTCAAACCGAGGACTGACACTCTGAATAAGTTTTGTAAAATGACGGGTGAATGCGATCGCGATCGCGGATATACTATATTTTACAGAGCATCAGTGCCACAATCGAACATTGTAGCGACGATCAACTCCAACAGTTTGTCGAACAAAGCGGATATCGGGGGAATTACAGAGCGGCTTTGCGTCACCTGCGAAATGCCGCCAAGAATAGTGAAAACCAATAACTTCTCCGTGTCCTCCGTGCCTGGAGTGGTGAAAATTTCCGATCGCTCCCCCCAGATGCCATACAATCAGAACGGTGTGAGAGGAAGTTCGAGCAACTAACCGTTTCCTCCGCCCCAAACTCTCAAATTGGGGAAACGATCTACCATGACAACAATAATCGGCGATCCTGACAATAACGAATTGACCGCGACATCCGCAGCCGATCGCATTTTCGGTTTAGCCGGAAGCGACACCCTCAGCGGGAACGCCGGAAACGACGCCCTTCTCAACGGCAACCAAGGGGATGATTTCGTCTTCGGCGGGTTCGACGACGACATCCTTCGTGGCGGCCAGGGCAACGATTTCGTCAGCGGCGATCGCGGAAATGATATCCTGTATGGCGATCGCGGAAATGATATCCTCTACGGTGGTGGCGATCGCGATATCTTCGTCCTGAGCGGAGCGGACGCCGACACCATCGCCGACTTTGAAGACGGAATCGACGCCATCGGACTGGTGGGGCGATCGTTTGCGGATTTATCCTTAACTGTAGATAGTGGCGGGACGACCATCGCCGACAATCGGACCGGAACCCCCCTCGCCCTCGTCTTGGGAATCAGCCCCGATGCCCTCACCGCAGCGGATTTTACCGCCGATGTCACCCCCTCCCCCTTCATCAACGGCATCGCCAGCGGCGACACCACCCAAACCTCAACCGTATTGTGGACCCGCAGCAGCGAACCGGGGAACATCACCTTTGAATATTCCACCGATCCCAACTTCGCCACTATCGAGGCAACCCGTTCCGTTTTGGCGATCGATCCGGAAGTGCCCGTCCGAGTCCAACTCGACGATCTGACACCGGGAACCGATTATTACTACCGCGTCACGGCCCCCGATGGCGAAGTGGCGACGGGGGAATTTACCACCGCCAACCCCTCCGGAACCCGCGATGGCTTGCGATTCGGGGTGTCCGGCGACTTGCAGGGGGCGTTGGCGCCCTTCGTTGCCCTCAAAAATGCCGACGATCGCGATCTGGATTTCTTCGTCCAAATGGGGGACATGGTGGAGGCGGACAGCGAAACCCCCGTTTTACCCGACATCAGCCAAGCCAGCAGCCTCGAAGAATTTCGGTTGAAGCAAAATGAAATTTACGCCCAGCGTTTTGGGCTCAATACCTGGACGGATTTGCGGCAAAGTACCACCGTTTATGGCACTTGGGACGACCACGAAATTACGAGAAAAGGACGAGAGCTTGAAAGCCGTGTCTTTTTAAAGCACGGATGAAAAGCGAACGGCGACTTCAG
>NZ_JAJENU010000232.1:0-35887 GCF_035615495.1 Lyngbya sp. CCY1209
GATCGAATCCGGTTGAACGACAAAACCGCTTGGGAATCAATTCCCAAGCTCACAGCACAAATCCTCTAAAGAGGATTAAAAAGAATTGGCGAAAAAAACAGGATATGATACAATCAAATCATTGACCAAACCCCGATAATCGCCATGACTGAAAATTACATTCCCTCGGATTCTGTCCTCTACATTCAAGACTTCCTTACCTACCTCGAACAAGCGAAAACTAACTCGGACACCAACCTGGCAACCCTCCAACCAAAATTAGCCGCCGCCGAAGACAGACCGCCGCAACTCGCCGCAGCCATCAAAAGCTGGTGTAAAGATCATAACATCAAACTCGATCGCACACAACTGGCGGCGGTTCGCGCCAATATGTTAAACAAGGGTGAAACCCCCCCCAGACCCGCCGAAGGGGAACGACCCGAAACCATCTATAATAAAGCCTTACTGGTGGAAAAAGTGCGACAAGCCACGGAAGAACAATCCGAAAAATAAGATGATCGGCAAATGAGCGAAACGACCGCCCCAATTTATGCCCCCAGCCTGTATTGGTTCGCCTATCAATACCACAGCGGCTTGGTGACATCTACCGATGCAAAACCGCCCCAAAATTTAGAGGCAACCATCAACCCCCAATGGGTGAAAGCGAGATATCAAAAAATCCTCGACGCCTTCGAGGTTGACGTGGCGTTGCACCTCCGCGAAGATGAACCCTCCCAACATTTCGACTTGCTGACACTCTACGACGATGCACGTTCCATAAAATTTTTCACCACAAAAGACGATAAATTAGAAGGTTTTATTTATCCCCAATCTCTCCACGACAGTTATGCCCTCAATCTCAATATCTACCAACCGGAAACACCCGGCAAAGACAAATATAAAATAGCCGACCTGGGAAAATTCAACCCCGATAACTGCTTTCACCCCGAACCCGACTCCACCTCAAATTTGGGTCAGACGCTGTTATTGAGCGCCTATTTAAACCAAAAATCCCCCGAAAATATCCGCGACTTGGAACCCCTCGCCCGCCAGTGCTGGCTGAGTTTCTTCCAACCCGAAAACCCCGAAAAATTCCCGTCCTTCTATCGCGCCTACAACCTGTTTGGCGGCTATCTCTACGAATACGGCAACCCCAGGGCGGATTTACAAGAAAATCCCTACGGTCATTTATTGATATGGTTTCTATTTGAAGAACAGCCGACCCTGACCCTAAAAAAGTGTTATTGGGACTTGCCGGAACTCCTGTTATATTATCACAAAATCTGCAAAGCATTTCAAGATAGCAGAATTTATTACGATCGCGCCGATCGCATCGTCACCGACAACGAAACCGAGTTAAATCAATTCAATCAAAATTACCTCGATCGCGCCACGGGAGAAACCCTCACCGCCGACGACCTGAACACCCTAAAAATCACCCTCAAAAAACTGCTGACGGCCTCCCTGGACTATTCCAAACAACTGCGAAACCTGGAATACGCCCGCAACACGATCGCCATCAACGCCAAGAACTATCAAGCCACCCTGGAACGCATGGAACAACTCGCCCAAACCCCGGCGGAGGGTTGGCGGTTATTCGCCCAAAAAGAAGCCCCCACCTTTCAAGAGCAAATCCGCGCCGATTTGAACTACTTCCAACCCGGTTATCACTTACTCGATACCACCATTTCCACCATTCGCGGTTTGGTAGAAATTGACCAGGCAGAACGCGATCGCCAAATCCAAGAAACCAACCAAAACCTACAGGATAACTTACAAGCGATCGGTGTGGGAATTGCCGGGGGTGCGATCGTCGGTTCCAGCACCGGATTGGTGTTTCAGTCACAACAAATGACCTTTCCCTGGCAACAGGAACACGGCAAATATCCCCATCCGTTTTTTATTGCGGTTTTCATCAGTATCCTCTGTTCGGTAGCGGCGTGGTGGGGGGCAAAACGTCTGATTAAGCGGTTTAAAAAGAAGCGATCGCGCTCTCTCACCCATCCGACGACTCCGGGTTGAGGGTTTGCCAACGCCGTCTTAAAACCCGCATCGCCCGGACTTCATCATCTCTTTTGGTGCGTTCCCTACTATCACCTCCGCCCCGAAACCGATTGATGAGTGGGAACGCACCCTACTGGACTGTTTCATCTTAAATGAGGTGATCGGATCTGAATCCACAGGCAAGATGCCTGTGCTACGTTTTGAATTTTGCCTCATTTGAGCCGAAACGGTCTACTACGCGAAAGCACTAAAAATCAGGGCGCAAGCCTTGCGCCCCTACAATTCACCACGCGCTATTTTTTCAAACCGTGTGCCCGTACAGGTCATAAACGTCGGCGTCGGTAATTTTCACCGGCACCAAGGACCCCAAACGGGCGCCGCCCTCCACATACACCAACCCGTCCACCTCGGGGGCGAAACGGGCCGATCGCCCCACGAGTTCCCCGGTGGCGGGGTTCTCCTGTTCGATGAGCACGTCCACCACTTCCCCGACACATTGACGGTTTCGCTTCAGGGAGATGGGCTGCTGGACCTTCATGATCGCGTCCCGCCGCGCTTCCATCACCGCTTCCGGGACGGGGTTGGGGAGGGTGTAGGCGGGGGTTCCCTCTTCCGGGGAGAAGGTGAAAACGCCGACGTGATCGAACTCGTGGCGGCGGACGAAGTTGAGTAAATGCTCGAAATGGGCGTTGGTTTCGCCGGGGAAGCCGACGATAAACGTCGTCCGCATCACGGCATCCGGCAGGGCGGTTTTGATATTTTCGATGATGTCGTCGTTGACGCGGCCCTGCCAGGGGCGGTTCATGGCCCGTAGGATCTCCGGGTGGGAGTGTTGCAGCGGCAAATCCAGATAGGGGAGGACGTTGGGGGTTTCCTGGATGGCGGCGATGACCTTGGGGGTGAGGCCGGTGGGGTAGGCGTAGTGCATCCGTATCCAGGGTACGTCCACGGTTCCCAGGGCGCGGATCAGGTCGGCGAGTTTGGGTTCGCCGTAGATGTCGGTGCCGTAGTTGGTGGTAATCTGGGAGATCAGCACCAGTTCTTTCACGCCCTGATCGGCCAGTTGTTGGGCTTCAGAGACGATGGATTCGATGGTGCGCGATCGCTGGTTTCCGCGCAGGTGGGGGATGATGCAGAAGGCGCAGCGGTAGTTGCACCCCTCGGCGACCCGCAGGTAGGCGACACCCTCGGTGGTGGTGCGGTAGCGGGGTACGGTGTCGTCGGCGATGTAGGTGGGCTCGGCGGACACTTCCCGGACGCGATCGCCCTTTTCGACGCGATCGATGACGTCGGCGATTTTATGATAGTCCCCGGTGCCCACCAGGGCCACGGCTTCCGGGAGTTCTTCGAGGAGTTGGTCCTGGAAGTGCTGGGCCATGCATCCGGTGATCACGACTTTTTTGTTGGCTTCGGCGAGTTCCACCAGGGTGCGGACGGATTCTTCCCGGGCCGCTTCGATGAAGCTGCAGGTGTTGACGACGACGTAATCGGCGGCGTCTTCGTCGGAATCGACCTGATATCCGGCTTCGGCGACCAGGCCGATCATGTGTTCGGTGTCGATGCGATTTTTTTCGCAACCGAGGTGGGAGAAGGCGATCGTCGGCTTTGTTGCCATTGGTGATTGAAGTTTGGATGCACAAACGCGACAGGACAGGTTCTTTATTTTATAGCAGGCAACAGGGAATAGGCAATAGGCAACAGGAAAAGGGAGTGGAGGGAGTCCAGAAACGGGCGTAAGGCTTGCGCCCCTATAGCAGTGCGCGCTCCAGATGATTGGGGAGGCTGTGGGGTGACAGGGAGCTGACGTCAGATGTTTTCCGATTGATGCTCTGGATTTTCTATCGATAGTTTTGGGGCGGTTTGTTGGACTCGGCGATCGCCAGACCGCAGGACTCCATCACTGGCAATTGTCGGTCAAACTGAAGGGGGCGATCGCGGATCTTTGGGTGGCAATTCTTTACAATCCCGTCCGAACTTGGGGCGACACGGGGCCGATTTTCGGAAAAATTTGACAATTATTAAAAATCTACCTTTGGACTGATGACACCGTTATTTTTAGATTCAACAATGAAAGAAGCCGGCTCGAAAATAACTTGAAAATCACAAGAATCGATGTTTTGCTCTTTATGCCCCTACCAACTCCAAAAAGACAAGTCGGCGATATTTGCCAAAATTACCGACATGATTTTATTGCTCGATGTCGCCAAACATCGAACCGAAGAAGAAGATGATCGCACCCGCCTCGACTATGTGATCGAGCAGCTTTACGAGTTGAGAATGTTCGCCGACAACGTGGGTACTTGTCAGCAGACCTGCTCCATTTGCCGTCCGGAATCGGGGGAAAACGGGCTTCGGACAACCCGCGAGTCCGCCCTGCGAGTGCTGTGGGAAATGGAGCGATCGCCCGACGGCGGCGCCGAACCGGCTGAAAAAAAAAGACCGCACCCCTAGGGGGACGGGAGTGCCGCCCCTCCAGATTCAGTTAGACCACTCCCGGCCCAAAATCGCCCAGGTTTTCTCATCCACGACCCCCGTCGGTTCCAGGCCCACCGCCTGCTGAAAGTCGCTCACCGCCGCCAGGGTCCGCGGCCCGAAAACCCCGTCAACCGGACCCGGAGCGTGTCCTTTCAAGCCCAGGCGAATTTGCAGGGTTTTCACCTTCGAGCCCCGCGCCCCCTTTTCCAGGACGAGTTCCTCGGACACCGCCTCCTGCTGTGGCGGGTCGGCGGATAAAGCCTGCCAGGTGGCGCGATCGACTTCCCCGGTCACCGCCAAACCTCGGGAGGCCTGGAACTCCTCCACGGCCCGCTCGGTACGGGGGCCGAAGATGCTGTCAACCTGGCTCGAATAAAACCCGTGGACCTGTAGCCGCTGCTGCAAGCCGGCCACCTGGGAGCCCTGAGTCCCCCGCGCCAGGGTCATTTCCCGGGGGCGGGTCGGCCGCGTTTCCGGCTGGTAGTAGGGTTCGGAAAAAACCTGTCGCTCGATCGCTTCCTTGTCGGGTTTATAAAAGGGGTCGGAAAATAATTCCCGTTCCAATCTTTCATTTTCGGAAAACGAGAACGTGGGGCGATCGCCCCCCGGCATCAACAGTTCCTCGAGTTCCCGGTCTTCGAGGGTGGATTCCGCGCCGGAATTGGCGATCGCGGGGGCGCCAAAGCTCGGAATTGCCAGGGCCAACAACCCGGCGATGATAGCAGTTTTGATACCCATAGTACAGATCTCGTTATTTAATGATTTCGACTTTATGGCTTTGAATCAAGCTTCTGAATCGAATTTTATCATCCGGAATGGTTAACCGACGAGGGTCAACCGCTCCGGGGAAGCCGAACTCGCAAAACCGATCGGGGGGGCGGGGGAGTTCAAATCGGGACGCCAGCCCTCGCGCCCCGACCATCTAAAATTGAGGTCCCCATCCCCCAATCCTGCCCCGATCCTAACGTTGCAAGTGCTGTTGCAACAACTCCCGGGCGCGGGGTTTGTAAATCAGGTGGAACAGGGCTTCCAAATAGCGGATCATGTCTTCCCGCTTTTGCTTGGAAACGTAATTCCAGAACCCGTAGACCCGGGTCAGCGTCAGCAGCCGGGAGGTGTGAATTTTCCAGGTGTAGCTGCTGTAAACCCGATCCATGCCCCGCTGGGAAATCTCGTTCCAGAACCCGATATTGTAGCCGCAGCGGACTAGGAATTCGTCCAACTTGGCGGCGGTTTCGTCGTAGTTGGTGGGGTTGATATAATATCCGTTGATCTTGTCTTTGATAATTTCCAGCGGGCCGCCGAATTGGGTGGCAAAGGTGGGCAACCCGGAGATCATCGCCTCCAAAATAGTCAGCCCAAAGGCCTCGAATAGGGCGGGTTGGACGAAGATCCCGTGGTGGTCGGCGATGACCCGGTACATCTCCCCGGTGTCGGTTTTGGAGAGCCGGACACCGAGCCAGCGCACTTTGTCGTAGAGGTCGTACTGCTCGATGATGCGGTACATCTTTTCGATTTCTTCAGCCTCTTCGCGATCGATGGAATCCTCGACCCGCAGCTTTCCGGTGATGAAAATGAGGTTCGCCTTTTCTTGTAGTTCCGGATGTTGGCCGTAGCACTCCACCAGGCCGGTGATGTTTTTGATCCGGTCGAGGCGGGCGACGGAGAAGAGGGGAAATTTACTCGGATCGGCCAGTTTTCCGTACACCTTGGCGGGGTCGTCGAGGTGGAAAATCAAATCTTCGATCCGATCGCGATCGCTCTGGATGCGGTCTTCTGTGCGGGTGTAGGGGAAGAAAATCGCCTCGTTGACCCCCGGCGGTACCACGTTGAATTTGGGGCTGAATAATTCCAGTCCATCCACCACATGGTACAGTCCCGGCATGGTAAAGGATTTGTAGGATTCGTACTGGCCGACGCTATCCGTCGTGCCGATAATTTCCTGGTAGGTACTGCCAATGATAAAATTCGCCGCGTTCATGGCGATCAAATCGGCGGTAAATTGCAGGGAGAAGTGATAGTTATCCTCCATGTTCTGCCAGTACAAATCGCTGAACAGGTACTTGGATTTTTCCAGGGCGTGGGCGACGTTGCACTGGATCACGTTCAGCCTCCGACACAGCAAAAATGCCACCAAATTGCCGTCGGAATAGTTGCCCACGATCAGGTCTGGGGAACCTTTGAACTCGGCCAGAAGTTCCTTTTCGGCGTCGATCGCGAACGTCTCCAAATAGGGCCAGATTTCAAATCGCGACATCCAATGTTGGGTAACGTTGGGGTTGAATTCCCGGAACGGAACCCGGAGAATCCAGGCGTTTTCGGTGCCGTAAACTTTCTCCAACCGCTGGTGACAGCGGGTGCCGTCGCTGTCGGGAATCAGGCGGGTCAAAATGATCACTTTCGGGTGGATGCCCAGGGCGCTCAAACCGGAGAGTTTCAGCTCTTCTTCGAGTTCCTGTTCCAGGCTGCGGGCCTGGTCTAAAATGTAGACCACCTGCCCCCCCGTGTCGGGGCGGCCGAGCACCCCCTCCTGACCGAACCAGCCGTGGACGGAGACGAGGACGATGCGGAAGATCATGGGGATGCGGGCGAGGAAGGCTTCGAGCACCTCGTCGTCCGGGGAGTCGAGGAGTTCGTCGAGCATTTCCAAGGTTTCTAGCGCCCGTTTGGCGGTGTTTCCCCACCCCGGCTCGAAGCCCATGTTTTGGAATTCAAACCGGAATTTTTCGTAGGGTTCTTTGGGGGGGCGGCTGTTGAGCAGTGCGATGCCTTTTTTGACGGCTTCGGAGAGTTGATCTTGGTTGCGGATGCGATCGTTGATCAGCAGTTGCATTCCGTTGTAAGAATGCAGGCTGAGAAATTTGTACAGGGCTTCGAGCCACTGGCGGGCATCTTGGAAGAGTTTACTGGATAAGTAGCGGTTCAGGTAGCGGACGCCCTTGCCGATGTTTTTGGAGTCGCGGAGTTTGGGGGAGTAGTCGTAAAAGGAGCCGAAATCGATTTCTAAAACGTCGCCTTCGTTGGGGTGGTAGTGGTTGACGAAGCGATCGCGGGTGTCGAGAAGAGCGGAGATGTCCATCGTTTCGACGGACAAATCCGGCCAGAGTCGAAACCGTTCTTGGGTGGCAATTTTGGGGCGGACGATCAGGCAAATGCTTTCATTTTCGAGGATAATTTCTTGGGTGTAGTAGATCAACTTGCTGAGGTTTGAGCCGTGGATGAAAGCCTCGGTTTTTTCAAATTTTTTGCAGTATTCGGAAAAGGCCTGTAAAATGTCGTTTCGCAGCAAGTAGCGCTTTTCGGAAACTCTGAGTTCGCCGGTGAACTGGCGCAAGTCATTTTTTTCATCGCCATCGATGACGGCTTGAATGAGTTCGGACATGAAATTCTCCTGGTCAGTCGTTCGTTCGATATGGGGGGCGATTTGACAACCGATAGCTCCGCTAGTCGGCCCGTTTAAAACCCGACCAAAACAAGCAAATTTGATGCCGTTTTATCGGCTTTTTAAATTCCTCATTTTTGTGTCTTATTGCCGACGGGAATGCTATCAATTTCAATTCTTGATCGTCGGTTTCAATGATACATCCTCCCAAATATAGATTTGTTTCGGCGCGGTTTTGCCGGCGTTTATCGTCCCCTATTGTCGGTCAAAAAGTCCCCTCAATTGCGGTCAAAAGTTGGCGGAGAAGATGCGAAAAATGAGCCGGGCGATCGGCAAATTTTGACGATCGCATCAATGGCTCCCGACTCCGGCCCCCGGCCGCGCCCGTCCGGCCCGCCGCCTTATTCATTTGACCGCAGCAATTGGAAAAAACGACGGACTTCGCCTTCAACAGCAGCCGACCCTTTACCGCTTCCGAATGACGGGGAGATGCACCGAAACTTTGCCATTCAGATGCCCCGACCCACCGACCGCAGCCGAGCGGAGGGGTGCGACGTTGACCGGGCCGGGTCAACCGTGATGTGAATCGAGATCCCCACCTTTTAGGCACTATAAAATAGTGTATCCCAATCTTAAGAAGCAAAACTCTAAAATTTACAATTATAAAGATATCCGTACTTATTTCGCAGGTACTCCAGGAAGGGTTCGAGACTCGGGGGGCTGCCCGTCACCCGCTCCACCCACACCTGGACCCTGTCCTCGCCTGCGGCCGGGTAGACAGTCCGCCGCAGCCAGTCGTGGAGCCGTGTGAAATTCCCCCGCTCGATATCGACGGGGATTTCGGGGTCTTCGCGGACGGCGGCCTCGTAGAGTTGGGTCCCGATCAGGTCGCCGAGGGCATAGCCCTGGAACATCCCCCCGACCCACCCCCCGTACCAGTGGGGGTCCTGCAAAACCCCGTCGCGATCGCTCCGGGGGACGCGGCCGAATTCCCGCCGGTACCCTTCGTTCCAGGCTTCCGGCAGGTCGGCGACGGCGAGTTTCCCCTCCAGCAGATCCGACTCCAGCTCGAACCGGATGATGACGTGGAGGTTGTGGGTGATTTCGTCGGCTTCGCTACGCAGGGGCCCGGGTTGAACCCGGTGCAGGGCCCGATAAAATTGGTCAGCCGACAGGTGGCCCAACTGGCGGATAAACATCCCCTGTAGTTGGGGGTAGAACCACTCCCAAAACGCGCGGCTGCGACCGACCCGGTTTTCCCACAGTTTAGACTGAGTGTGGCCGAAGATCGAAGATGCCCCTCCCCCCCAGTCGGCCCCGTCGAGTTCGGGGTCGCGACTTTGTTCGTAGAGGGCGTAACCCGCCTCGTGGATGGTACTGAACAGGGCGCGATGCAGGTGATGTTCGCTCAGGAGGGCGGCGAGGCGGACGTCCCCCGGGGAAAATGGAGCCGTCAGGGGGTGGGGGGCGGTGTCCCGGCGACCCCGCCGGAAGTCGTAGCCCATCCGGGACAGGATGCAGTTGCAGAAGTTGATTTGGTCGATTTCGGAGTAGAACTGGTGCAGGCAGGTGTCGTTGGCGGGGGGGGCGGCGAGGATGGCGTCGAGGATGGCGTGGAGTTCCCGGTGCAGCGGCTCGAACAGCGATCGCAACCGGGAAACGCTCAGGCCGCGATCGCTGTTTTGGATCAGGGGGTCGGCCAGGTGATCGGCCTCCGGAAAAAAGCCGGCGAACTCCCGACTCAGGTCGAGGGTGCCCTCCAGCAGCGGTTCCACGGCCCGAAAATCCCCCTCGGCGCGGGCTGCGACCCAGGCACCGTAGGCGATCGCCTGGTGCTCGGCGGCGCGGGCGACGAACGGCGGCGGGATGCGCCGCCATCGCCCGTACTCCCGGCGGATTCTCCGCAGCCAACCGGCCGCGATCGGGTCGTCAACGGGGACTTCCCGGGCCGAGAGTCGCTCCAACAGGTCGCCGACGGCCGCATCGGTGAATTTTTGATGGGCGATCTGTTTCAGGGTCGCGATCTGACGCGCCCGGGCCGCGGTGCCGCCGTCGGGCATATGGGTCGCCTGATCCCACTGCAACAGGGCAATTGCTGCTTTGACATCCTGGATCTCGCGCAGGCGACGCCGGAGTTCCAGGAATTGCGGATCGTTCGTGGGCAGGGGGGGCATGATTCGGGAATTCGTGGGATTGTAATTTTCATCTCTAGTTTGCCACTCATTGCGCTCAACCCCGATCGCTTCCGGCAGGGGCGCCCCTCCCCCGGGTTTCCGAGAATTGGTGGGACATCCGGCCGGTGCAAGAATGATGACTCTCGGTCAACCCCTGCCGACGGCTGAAAGCCCGGGGCTCATTGCCCTGTATGGCAGGAGTTGCGCCGATTGGGCGCGTCCGCCGCCGGGACGGCGGTTGACCATCGGGGAACCTGTCGATCTGTTTCCCGTCTGATCGGTTTTGCGAGAATCGGGTTTCTCAAGATCGACGATCGGCCCGACAATTTATAGTTGCGCCATCGCCTCCCCCCCTTTGTTGCCAACGCTCTTCCGAAAATTCTCTCCCGTTCCCATCCCTAGGCGAATTGCGGTTCGCATCGGATTTGGATCAATTATTATCTGTTGTACAATCTGATGGTATTTTCATGTCTGAATCGATGAGCGATATGTCAACAATGGATTACAATGACGCGCCCAAACCCGCCACGGGTGAAATGGACGACAAGGCTAAAACCCGACTGCTTCTGACTTTATGGGCATTGGGTGGTACCGATAGCAAGGTCAAGAAAAGCGACCTGACGAGTAAAGTCAAACAAAAGCGTCAGGGCAAGAAGGTCGGCATCTATCAGGGTCTCTACGACGACCTCAAAAGTGCCGGCGCGATCGAGATTGACAAGGACAATCAAGTTCCAATGGTGTCGATGACGGAGACGGGCAAATGGATGTTGGTCGAAGCCCTTCAAAGCCCCGAGTTTGACTTCGAGGGAACCGTCGTCGCCTCCCGGTTAGCCAACGGGTTGGTGGAGTTGATTCGGGAAATCGGCCGCAGGACTGCCGGCAGCGCCGGGACCGATGAAAATTAAAGTTCCGTCCGGCGAAAATTGTGCTATAGATTGAACTTTTTCAATCCCTTTTGCCTTTCGATCGATTTTTTAGGTCTGCTCCTCACACCGCCAACTCACGATTGATTCCCCACTGGATTTTTCCCCTTGTAAGGAGGGGGGCTGCTTTTGAATTACACCCCCCAAGTTTATTGATTTTTACAGTTTATTTTTTGGCGGTGGATTTCTTCGCCAGCAAGCCGACCCCCAAACCGGCCAGGGCGAGGGTCGCCGAAGGCTCGGGGACGGTTTTGAAATCGTCTTTGAGTTGGTCGTAAGCCGCCCGGGCGATGATTTCATTGGTCTTCGTCGTCGGGTGGACAAAATCCCAAAATAAATAATTTTCCGGGTCGTTACAAATGGTACCCGTGGTAATTGAGAAGCAGGGATCTGTTACATTCGTAAATCCGTATTGCCCGGGATTGGCGATCGCATCGTCGAACAAACCTGCCACGTCAAATAAGCTGATATTAGCGCCGGTCAAGTTTTGATTCAACCCCGCGACAGCCAGGTTTAATCCCTGATTATGGAAGGTGATTAGAGTGTTGAGTGCATCATTATCGATGTCATTTTCCGGGTCGAAAGGATTCAAGTCCGCGATGGGCGCTTCTCCCAATCTCGGCAAATTCAATAGCAAGAAATTGCGGGCTCCAACATTGTAAAGGTCGGTCACGGCATCGGATAAATTGTTAACCGGAACGGTGGGATCGATTTGACCCCCTCCCAAGTAATCATTCGCCCCCGCCCAAATGACATAAAGTGCATCGGGATGGGTTGATCCAAAAGTGTTATATGCTTCAAATGCGTCGATTTGATCGGATAAACCGGGGAAAGTTAAATTTAAAGCCTGAAATTGTCCCTGATCGTCCGTGGTGTTTTCCGTTCCGGTGGTCGCCCCATTAAACGCGAAATTTAACCCATTTGCGGGGAAAGATGGAGCGAATGCCAACCCGGGATTTAAACCCAATTTGTTGCCAAAATAATCGATCCACAGCGGCCCGTTGGAAGTCCTTCCTTCAAAGTAGGGCGGGCTGGGGGGATAGGCTCCACCCGTGGCGGAAAAGATATTCCCCGTGTCCGACAGACTATCTCCAAATACATACATTTCCCCGAAATTTAATGTTGCCGCTTTGGCAGGAAGTTCGGTAAATGTACCGATCGCGATCGCACCCATGATGGAAGTTGTGGCTAATGATAAGCCTTTGTAGATGCTTTTCATGATCATCCCTGGTGTGATTTGATAAATTGCGTAGATGTTGTATGCTAACGTTAACATCTGGACTCGGTACAATTACAGATGCCTGTGTAAAGCCTGGTTCTTTATTTGATAAAGCTTTTGTAAAGCGATCGCATTTGTTATCACGCCTGTCGCCCCGAAAACTGTGAAGTTAGAAATTAGGATAACGGGAAACGAAGACCGAAAATTTTGACAACCGAATTCAGCCGCGATCGCAGCGGAAATTATACCATTTTTAAGTCAATTTGTCAATGTGTCCGGCGGACAGCCCGACGCCGAATCCCCCTTCGATCCCCCCCCGCCCCCATCCCCCCTTTGTCAGGGTCCGGCCGTTTCATTCTCGGTTCAACAAGGGGAGGTCGCCCCTTGTCGAGGTTGACGAGGAAAACCGTTGAGGAGAGACAGGAGCAAGGTATTTTAAGGCGTGAAACAAGGGGATTGAACCCCTTGTTGATTCAGAAAAATCTCCCTCTGCCTCGGGAGCCCCGGTCGCCATTTTTCGGGGACAATGAAACGGCCCGGCTTGAAAAGGAGGGGGATTCAAAACCCTAGAGGACGCCGGTATAGGACAGGCCGAGGATGACCCCCGCCCCCAGGATATGCCCAAAGCTGGCGGTGGCGAGGAGTTCCGGGAAGCCGAAACCGGTGAAGACCCGGGGGAGGGAAACCGGCAAGGCCGGACCCTGACCGCGATTTTCTTTGGAAATGGCGTAGTAGCCGACCACGATCGCAAAAATATTGCACAAAATCATGATAATTCCCACGGTCAAAGACCATTCCGGGGTGGAGGGGGTGGTGGATTGTAGGCCAAAAATTAGAGTCGAATTCATCAATTTTTTTTCTCCCAATTAATAGGTTTACGGCCAACGGATTTGCAATTTTTAAGAAACCGAAAAAAGTTTCGGAAACAATTATAGGAAAAAGTTGTTTAAAAGCAAGATTTTGTTTTAAAAATTAACACTCCCAGGCCGTTTCCCACATTTTGCCCGCTCCTGGTATGATTTGATCAGGGATGGCGTCAATCGAAGGGCATCGATGCGAATCAAAATTTGTGGGATCACTCAACTCGAACAGGGACGGGCGATCGCCGAACTGGGGGCGACGGCGTTGGGGTTCATCTGCGTGCCCGCCTCCCCCCGCCAGATCCGGGCCGAGGACATCGGGGCGATGGCGCCTCACCTGCCGGAAACCGTCGCCCGGATCGGGGTTTTCGCCAATGCGACTTTCGAGGAGATCCGCGATACCGTCGCGGCCGGGAAGCTGACGGGGGTGCAACTGCACGGGGGCGAGTCCGTCGAACTGTGCGATCGCCTGCGGGATGCCCTGCCGACGTGCGAACTGATCCGGGCGATCCGCGTCAAAACGCCGGAGGCCCTCGACGCCGCCGCCGCCTTCGTCCCCCACGTTGATGCCCTCCTCCTCGATGCCTACCATCCCCGGCAGTTGGGGGGGACCGGCCGCACCCTGGACTGGCGATCGCTGCGGGAATTTCGCCCCGGGTGTCCCTGGTTCCTGGCGGGGGGTCTGACTCCGGATAATATCACAGATGCCCTGACACTGCTACAACCCGACGGCATCGATCTCTCCAGCGGCGTGGAGCGATCGCCGGGGGACAAGGATATGGAAAAGGTGGCGAAATTGTTTCGGGTTTTGAGAGAGAATCCCGTCTCACCTGCGGGCGATCGCATCTGAGAATGGCAGATGCAATTGAATTGGAAATAGTCCGGAACTCTCACCCCAGTTTTGGCGACTATATTGACGGGGTACTTCTGAAGTTGTTGTGGGGCTTGAACCCTTTTCTGAAGCGCTGAAGCGCAACAACGGTTGGATAATTTTTTCTTTTTTTCCGGACTATGTTAACCGAAGAATATCCGAATTATTCCAGTTTTTTACTGGGGCAGTCTCCCTGGGAAGATGCCGACGAATCGTTTTTTGAGGATATCTTTTTTGACGATACCCCGCCGGCGTTTAGTTTCACCCCCGATCCGTCGGGTTTGCCGCGCCTCCTGGCCCAGGAAACTCCCGATACGATAACTTTATTTGAGGGGGATTTAGCGGGCTATTCGGACGGGATTTGGACGTTGGGTGGCGATGATGTGGTGTTCGCCTCTTTCGAGAGCGAACGCATCCTTCTCAACCAGGGAAATGATACGGTTTACGGGGGTGGTGGCGATGACGAGGTATTCGGCGGACAGCAGGACGATCGCATTTTTGGAGAGGATGGCAACGACTTTTTGAGGGGCGATCGCGACGGGGATATCATCGAAGGGGGAGAGGGGGACGATCGCCTATTTGGCGGTAAGGGAAATGACCAGTTGTTCGGCAATGACGGGGAGGATATTCTGTCGGGAGATCTGGGGATTGACAGTCTCACCGGGGGGGGCGATCGGGATATCTTTATTCTCCGCACGGATGAGGCTTCTTTTGAGATCAATGAAGTGGATGTCATCACCGATTTTGACTGGTTTGAATCCGGGGATCAAATTGCCCTCACCGACGGACTCACCGAAGCCGATATCGACTACACTCGACTCACGGATTACGAGGGCGACGGGGTGGCGAATGATACTTTAATTACCCTGAGAACGACCGACGAAATTCTGGGGGTGGTGTTGAATGCGGACGATTTCGCGTTATTCGGTCAATTTGTTTCTGTGGATCCGTTGGCGTTGGTTTGATTTGGGGAAAATTAACAATTAACAATTAACAATTAATCATTCAATTTTCCCCCCTCGCCATTTCCTACAATTTTTCGATTAGCCAGTAGGTGGTCATGTCACCTTTTCCTTTCACTTTTATCGTGCCTCTCGGTTCAAATTTGTAGCGGTATTTTAAGCGTTCGTAGGTGACATCCGTGACTTGGATGCGTCCGGGTTCGCCGGAGGATTCCATACGGGAGGCGATGTTGACGGCATTTCCCCACAAATCGTAGGAGAATTTTTTGATGCCGATGACTCCGGCGACGACGGGACCGGTGTTGATGCCGATCCGAATTTGGAAGTTTTCACATCCGGGAATATTTCCCAAAATTTGACAGGCGTTAAATTCGTCCATAATTTGCTGCATTTCGATCGCCATATCCGCGATCGCTTCGGCGTGGTCGTCCCGGGGAATGGGCAACCCGCCGACGACCATGTAGGCGTCCCCGATGGTCTTGATTTTCTCCAATTTGTGGCGTTCCGCCAGTTCGTCGAACCGCGAAAACATCTGGTTGAGCAATCCCACCAATTCGATGGGGGGAACCCGGGCTGAAAGGGGTGTGAAACCGACAATATCCGCAAATAAAATGGTGACATTTTCGATGGCGGAGGCAATGGTTTTTCGTTCTTCTTTGAGTTGGTCTGCGATGGCTTTCGGTAAAATATTCAACAATAATTTTTCGGATTTTTCCTTTTCTTGGTGTAGTTCAAATGTCCGCTCTTCCACCCGATTTTCGAGGGTTTCAAAATACTCGCGAAGTTGGCGACTCATGGTATTGAAGGACTGGGATAAAATCCGCAGTTCGCGGATGCTGTCGGATTTGACGTATTGCTTCAGATCTCCTTGGGCGATCGCCTGACTGGCCAAACTGAGCCGCCAAATCGGCCGGCCGATCCATCTCGCCATGGCGATGCTAAATACCGTGGGTACGATCAAAACGGCGACGCAGAGTAAAATGGTGGTGCGCTTGCTGGCGTTAATTTGTTCCATGAAATCCGATTCGGGTACGACTAGCACGATCAGCCAGTCCAAACCCCGGTCGTCATTGAAGGGTAAAACTTCCACGAATTGCCGCTTTCCGTCAATCTTAAAGTCGAGCTGTTGCGATCGCCGGATGCCGCGCAAGTTGCCGAATTTTTGTATCAAATATTGGGTGGTCGCCCGCACCAAAGGATTGAGGCTTTCCGTGGCTTTTAGCATTTGGGCCTCCTCGGCCGTTCCGACGGTGATGGGGTCGTCGGTGGAACTGGAAACTAAAATGCCAGACCGCTCCAAAATAAAGGCTTCCCCCGTTTTTCCGATTTCTAATCCTTTCAAAAATTGCCTCAATTCCTCCGTCAGTAAAACGTCCGTTCCGCAGACACCGACGAAGTGATTTCCCCAACTGTCGTGGGCCGGCAAACTGGCGGTAATGGTGGGGATATTTGTGGTAAAATCTAAATAAATATCGCTCCATTTTGCCCGGGCTGATGCCCGGGCAACTTGATACCAAAGCCGCGTTCGGGGATCGTAGGGGCCGGCATCTCGCAAAAAGTAGAGGCGATCGGCGCGGATGTCGATACCGTATAAATACATCCGTCCGTCCGTCTCCGAGTTGCGAATCATCAACTCGAAAAAAGCCCCGTCGCCGGTGCGACTCACGCCGACGAAATCTCCCGTTTCGCGATCGCCGCAATAGACGGCATTCACGTAGGAGGCTATTTTGAGTTGTTGCAAAAATTGATTTGAACCCGCACCCGTGCTAAAATTTAAATCGCCCTTTGACAATGCATCGACGTTCAGACGGTTGATGGCGTGGGGGGCTCGGACGTAGCTTTGCAGGCGCTGGTTGATGCGGGCGGTGAGTTCGTCCCGCAGTTGAGATGCCAAATCTTGCACAGCCGCTTCCCCGTTCCGAAAGGAAAAATAGCCCACCAAACTTACCGTCAATACGACTTGCAGTAAAAATGGGACGACCAAAACCGTGCGGAGTGAAACGTTACCGACACGCCGCTTCAACTGTCGGCGGCAACGGCGGAGAAGGGGAAACGGCATGAAGGGCAATCACCTGGCAATTTCAGGTTGAGACTGTCGCAAGTATAGCTCGAAAGGGAGGGCAACTGCTAGAATCCGATCCGGCGGCGGTTCTCTCCAGCCCTCGGATGCGGCAGTGCGATCGCCCCCATTCTCCCCCAAATTCCCGTTTTCTCCGGGACGACTTGGATTGTCTTCGCCGGGAGAGCGATCGCAATTGGGGTCAGTTGTGACGGCACTGCTGAATGGAATCCTGTGGTTTTTTTGTGATTGTATGGCACTCCGGTGATGCATTCGGAGATTGGGAAAATTTCACACCGACCGAGTTATGGGGTTTCATCAATATCCGTGTCGCTCTAATTGTAAAACTTGGGGTTGGGGTTGTCAAGAGCGATCGCGGGCGGTCGCCCTATCCGATCGGATCGGAAAGTGTTATACTCGACTCTACGAATCCGAAATCTCGAATTTTGCAGCCTTTATAAATAGGGGTAAAGAATGAAAATTTTGATCATGGGTGGGACTCGATTTATCGGGGTCTATCTCACGAAAATTCTAGCCAATCGCGGACACGAATTGGTTTTATTCAACCGGGGAAACAAACCCGCCCCCGTGGATGGCATCCGGCAAATCCACGGCGATCGCACCGACGGGGAACAGTTGAAAGAAAAGCTCTCCGGCGAAACGTTCGACGTCATTTTTGACAACAACGGCCGCCAATTGAGCGACACCAAACCCCTGGCAGATGTATTCAACGGGAAAGTCAAACACTTCATTTACATGAGTTCGGCGGGGGTCTATCTCAAGTCCGACCAGATGCCGCACGTCGAGGGGGACGCCACCGATCCGAAGAGTCGCCACCTGGGGAAATACGAGACGGAAACCTACCTGCAAAAAGCCGGACTTCCCTGGACATCGATCCGGCCGACATACATTTACGGCCCCCAAAATTACAATCCTTTAGAGTCCTGGTTTTTCGATCGCATCGTCGCCGGCCGGCCGATTCCCATCCCCGGCAACGGGTTGCACATCACCCAATTGGGTCACGTCAAAGACCTGGCAAATGCGATGGCGGCGGTGTTGGGAAATGAGACGGCGATCGGGGAAATTTACAATATCTCCGGCGATCGCTTCGTCACCTTCGACGGGTTGGCGAGGGCCGGCGCGATCGCGGCGGGACGGTCCCCGGACGACCTGGAATTGATCCACTACGACCCCCAACAATTCGACTTCGGAAAGCGGAAGGCGTTTCCGATGCGCGTCCAACATTTCTTCGCCGACGTCCACAAGGCGATGAATCAACTGGATTGGCAACCGGAATACAGTTTGATCGACGGGTTGAAAGATTCCTTCCAAAATGATTATCTGGCCGCCGGAAAGGATAAAGCCGAGGTGGATTTTGACCTGGACGACGAAATTATAAACGCCGTGAAAGGTTGACACCCCAATAAGCGGGCAACCCTATAAGGTTGCCCCCACAGAAAAGAGGTGGAGGAGGCCGAGGGGACAAGTTGATATCAGATCCGTACAAACTCCCCAATCATCGACCGATGATTTTTGCTATAAGAACAGGGAATTAATTCCCAAGCGGTCTGGGTTGTTCTACCCGCTTCCTCCGCTTCCCCCACACCCCACACCCGGCGGGCGGCGCCATATCTTTCAGATCCGCCGCTTGCGGACGGATAATCTGTTAAAATTGTCGCGATCGCCGGGATGCAACCCGACGGTCGAAACATTAACATTCTCAGATGAGGAAAACTGATGAGCAGACTTCGCAATATTCTCCTCGGAGCCGGCGTTGCAGCCGTCGGCGGGATCGGCACGAAAATGGCAGTCGATTATTTCCGAAATCGGGGGAAAGAAGAAGAAGTCCCTGAAGTAGAAGAAGAAGAAGAAGAAGCGACTGTAGCGAACCTTTCTCCCGAAGAAGTGGCCTATGCCGTGGTGGAGGATGACTCGATCCAGTCATTTCTCGACGCGAGTTTTGGCGCTCCCGGGCGCTACGTTCCGACCCGCCCTCCCAAGGTGTTTTCCTATCAGGGAGAAGAGTGCATGGTGATTTGGGCCTACGACAACGAGAAAGAAAAAAATCAACTGTTGGCGTTCAAATATACCGACGCGGGCCGGAAGATGGTCGCCAGCGTCGGCTACACCGCAGATGGGACCGATTACAACCTTCCCGGCTTGGATGAAACCCCGTTTGCGATCGAAGTCAACGGGGAACAAATCACCTCGGGTCAAGGGGAAACCGACGGCACGGATGAGGTCGATTTTGTACCCGCAGGTGCTTAGTTTTGGAATGGAAATGTCAGCGGACCGGACTGGAACCGGGCGGACATTTCAACCCCTCGCCCGGAACGGGAATTGAGGACAAAATGGGAGGTGTTTTTGAAGGTTCGTCTGTTTGGCACAGATTCGCCACCATCATCACACCTCCCTCCGTCGCCCCGGCGGTCATGACGCCGGCGTAGCTGGGGAGGTCGTCGGTTTTTGCCGTCGCCGTCAACACCACCGTCTGGGCGGATTCGCCCTCGGTTTCGATCGCATAAAGATAACTTTCCGTCTCCAAATTCAGATGGGCCGACAGGCTCTCCACCGAACCGGCAAACTGTCCCTGATGGTCGTAATAAGCCTGTTGTCCCACCGCGATCGCCCGCATCATCAACGGGGCGCGATCGCTCTGTTTTAGGGGCGGCAATTCCAAATCTTCCCCGAAGGAAGAGAAATTCAACTGACAACCGGTCAACAAAAGGGGAACCAGAACCGTCAAATATTTGAACATGGCGAGAGTCTCGATAACGACGTAGAGCTCGAAACTCCACTACAGGCCGCCACATCTCGATTCCTGATCGGATGATGTCGTAGAACAAACCTCCAAAAATTGGTAGATTAGAAGGCTAATGGCTATTCCGGTTCAGCGTCGAGGCTCATCAACATGGTTGGAATTGCGATTGTTTCCCACAGTCACACCCTCGCAGTCGGAATCCGGGAATTGGCCGCGCAGATGGCGGGGGACGCCGTGCCGATCGCGATCGTGGCCGACCTCGGCGGTCCGGACACCCCCCTGGAAGTCGATGCCGTCAAAATCTACCAGGCAATCGCCCCCATTGAAAGCGATGGCGTCGTCGTGTTCGCCGATCTGGGGCGGGCCGTGGCGGCCGCGAAACGGGCCCTAGAACTCTTCCCCGCCGCCCGAAGGTGCCAAATCCGCCTCTGCGCCGCCCCCCTAGCCGAAGGTGCGATCGCCGCGGCCGTCACCGCCGCCGGGGGCGCCGAGCTCGATCGCGTCGTCGCGGAGGCCGAAAATGCGATGACCTCGAAACTGGCGCAGTTGGGGGCACACGACCCCCCCGACAGTCCGCCGCCGGAGCATTTCCCGACCGGGCAACTGCACCTGACCCTCGACCACAGCACCGGGCTCCACGCCCGCCCCGCCGCCCAACTGGTGAAATTAGCCTTTCAATTTGAATCCGACATCACCCTAGAGAACATAACAGCCCGAACCGCCCCCGTCAACGCCAAAAGCATCAACCAAGTCATCGCCCTGGGGGTGCGGGACGGGGAAGAGATCGCGATCGCCGCCACGGGAGCCGACGCCGCCGCCGCCCTGGAGGCCCTCCGCCACCTCCTCACCGAAGAATTGACCTCGCCGAACCGGAGCCGTGTCCCTCAAAGGCTTTCCTCCCCCCCGCCCGACCGCTCCCTGCGGGGCATCCCCGCCGCCGGGGGCATCGCCATCGGCCCGGTGATGCGCTGCGAACCCGCCGCCATCCACATCGAAACCCAACACACCGAACACCCCCAGCGGGAATGGGAATTTTTGCAGCGGGCCCGCGACAGTTCCCGAGCCCAAATGCTGGACTTGCACCGGGAAATCGGCCAGAGGTGCGCCGTCACCGATCGCGTCGGGTCTTCCGAAGCCGCCATTTTCGCCACCCACCTGCTCCACCTCGACGACCCGACCCTGATGGAGCGGGCGCGGGAACTGATTTGGGAACAGCACCACACCGCCGCGGCAGCCTGGAAAACGGCGATCGAGGAAGTCGTCGCCACCTACGAACACCTCGAAGATCCCCTGCTGCGATCGCGATCGGCCGACGTTTGGGACGTGGGGCGGCGGGTGTTGCAACTGCTGACGGGGGCCGAACCCGTCTGCCTGCTGTTGCGGGAACCGGGAATTTTGGTCGCCCCGGAACTCACCCCCTCCGAAATCGCCCAGCTCGACCCCGAGCGCGTTTTGGGCATCTGCACGGCGGCGGGTTGCTCGATTTCCCACAGCGGCATTTTGGGGCGATCGCTCGGCATCCCGATGGTGGTGGGTGTGGGCCCGGAATTGCTCCACTTGTCGGGGGGGACGGCGATCGCGATCGACGGCGGCACCGGCCAGGTGTGGGTTGATCCTCACCCGGACCAAATCGAGGAGTTGCGCCGCCGGCGGGAACGGCAACTCGCCACCGCCCGAGATCTGCGACAAGCCGCCCAAAATCCGGCGGTCGCCGCCGACGGCCACCGTCTCAGGGTGATGGCGAACATCAGCGGCGTCGCCGAAGCCCGCATCGCCATGCAGAACGGCGCGGAAGGGGTGGGGATACTCCGCAGCGAATTTCTGTTTCTGGCGCGGCGGCGCATCCCCTCGGAGGACGAACAGGTGGAACTGTACCGGGCGATCGCCAATGCCATCGACCCCCATCCCCTCGGAGTGCGGATTTTGGACATCGGCGGCGACAAACCCATGCCGGGAATTAGCCTCCCCGACGAGGATAACCCATTTTTGGGCTGGCGGGGCATCCGCCTGCTGCTGGACCGCCCAGACCTGCTCCGTGCCCAGTTGCGGGCGCTGCTGCGGGTGGGGTGCGATCGCCCGGTCAAAATTCTGTTTCCGATGGTGGCGCGATTGCAGGAAATTCGCGCGGCCCGCGATATTTTGACGGAGGAGTGGGAGAATTTGCGGCGGCAAAACGTCCCCCTCTCGGAGATGCCGGAAGTGGGGGCAATGGTGGAGGTCCCCGCCGCCGCCCTCATGGCCGAACGGTTGGCGGCAGCGGTGGATTTTTTCAGCATCGGGACTAACGATTTGACGCAATACGCGATGGCCGCCGACCGCACCAATTCCAAGGTCGCCGCCCTCACCGATGCCCTGGAACCCGCCGTCTTGCGCCTGGTGGCCGAAACCATCGCCGCGGCGAAACGGGCCGGAATTTGGGCGTCCGTGTGCGGGGAGTTGGCCGCCGACCCGGTGGCGGTTCCCATTTGGATGGGGTTGGGGGCCCACGAGTTGAGTTTGAACCCCCAGGCGATCCCGATGGTGAAGATGACGATTTCCCGAATCCGTCGCGACGAGGCAGAAGCGATCGCCCGGGAAGCGTTACAGTTGGAGTCGGCGATCGCCGTCCGGGAGTTGGTCAGATCTCGCCTGGGTTTAACAATTAATAATTGTTAATTATTGAGGGGCGCTGGACTCTGATATTGGGCGGCACTCCCTACTCCCTCCACCACAGATGTTTGGTGGTCAATTATCAGGATTTGATATCATCAATAATTGAACAGACAAACACGATCTCAAAATTGGAGGAAATTATGGCAAGAAAACGGCTGATTATCGAAATGGGGATGGGGGTCGATCAGCACGGGCAGGAACCCACGATCGCCGCCGCCCGGGCTGTCCGAAATGCGATCGCCCACAACGCCCTCCCGGGGGTGTGGGAAGTGGCGGGATTGAGTCACCCGGACGAGATGATCGTCGAGGTGCAAGTCGCCGTCCCCTACCCGGAATCGGTGCGGGAAACGGAGGTGTTGGCGGTACTCCCCTTCGGGCGAAAGTCCCTGAAACTGGAGTCCGGGGGGATGGTGGTGCAGGGGCGGGCGATCGCGGAACTCGGCGACAAAAATGACGAAATGTTAATCGCCGTTGCCGCCGTCACCGTTTGGGTCGAAACTGATTCATAATGGCGAGTGTTTTGGAGAGTTTTCAGATGCAAAAAGAGACGATATCCCACGCGATAGAAGCTTATTTTCAAGCCCTCTCGTCCATGAATGCGGAGGACTGGGTTGCCCTGTTCGCCGCAGATGGCATCACCTACGATCCCGTCGGCAATCCCCCGAGTCAAGTCCGCGAAACCTACCAACAATTCTTCGGAATCCTGTCGATGGCGTTCGCCAGTTTGGATGTCTCCCCCGACCAAATCTTTATCTCCGGAAATGGGGCGGCGGTGAAGTGGACGATGCGCGGCGCGGGCAAAAATGACCGCCGGGGAGTCGCCGAGGGCATCAGCACCTTCGAGTTTGACGAGATGGGGCAAATTAAAAAAGTGTTTTCCTACTGGGACGACGCGGCGATGATGGCACAAATTCGGGGTTGATGGAAGATGGAACTTCAAGAGCAAAATTGGCATCGATTCTGTCGGTATCACGCCGGAGACTGGCACGGGATCTGGCTTGACTATTCCGCGACGGGAGAGGTTCTGGATTCCAAACGGTGTGTCAGGAGCTTTCGGGTTGAAGACAACGGAAATCAAGTGCACCACCAGAATCATTATACTTATAAAGACGGGCGGCAGGAAACAAACACCTTCGGACCCTATTACAAACCCCGGACTCGAAGTTTATTTTTAGATCGGTGTTTTTCTTGGGGAACTCTGGAGAACGGGACAAATTCCCAATTGGGATTCGAGACGGGTTTCCGCCACGAAAATCGGCGGATGAGTGTGGCGGCGGTTTGCGATCGCGCCGCGGGTTGGAAACAGTTCGTCATCATTACCGAACACCTCGACAGTTGGGGTGCGGAACCGGAAGCGATCGCCATTTCCGAACCGGCAAATTGGCGGGGCACCGCGAAAACCATGACGCCGGATTTGCACATATCGCCGGCGATCGCGATTCCTTAGAAGTCATTCAATCTTGTGGAAAGCAAGGAAGGATTGATATCGACCCGTTTTCGTGGTATTCATGCTGGTTTTACCGGCGACATCAAAATTTTTCTGTATCCAATCAAATTATGAATAAATTACTCAAAAAAACTCTTCTAGGTATTCGGGAATTAGCCTTATCGATCGAATCAAGGTTCGATTGGTACTTTCTCGAATCAGATGTTCCAATGTCCAATATTGTCAGCCATCAAAAGTGGCAGAAATATCTCTATGAAATCGGGAATAAACCGGGGAATCGGATATTAGAGATAGGCAGTCGTGAAGTCACGGGTTTATCGAATGCTCGCCAGGAATTTTCCCGGGCTAAATATGTGGGTTTTGACTATTACCCCGGCAACAATGTCGATGTGGTGGGAGATGCCCACAAGTTATCTTCATATTTTGAAGGCGAAGAAAAATTCGACCTGGTGTATTCGAGCGCTTGTTTGGAACACTTTGCCATGCCTTGGGTTGTCGCCATCGAAATTGCGAAAGTGCTGAAAGTTGGCGGTATTGTTTTCATCGAAACTCATTTCTCGTACTCATCGCACAGCCGGCCGTGGCACTTCTTTCAATTTAGCGATATGGGATTGAGGGTTCTTTTTTCAGAAGCGCTGGGCTTTGAATGTGTGGAGTCGGGCTTGTCCAATCCAATTGTCGGCCGATTTTCATCATTGGCAGATGCTTACCTTAAAAATAAGCCGGTAAGAGGCCTTTATTGTCACAGCCAATACCTCGGAAAAAAGGTTAAAGATATCAATGATATCGATAACTTCGATTGGCAGAAAATCGATTTAACAAGTGTGGTAGGGAACACACAATATCCGGAATCATCATAAGCAAGGTGCAAAAGCGATCGGAATCGGGAATCGGGTTAAATCACCTTCACCGGTTACTGACGGAACAGACTCCCTACCCCCAATTCCCCAATTCCAACAGCGCCTCCATCTCCCCCGGTTCCACCAGAGAATTCGCGCACAAAATCCCCGACGCCGCCACCGCCGGGACGCCGATTCCGGGCATGGTGCTGTCCCCCACCCGGTACAGGCCGCGGACGGGGGTTCCCGGGCCGGGAAACGTCCCCTGGCGGGCCGCGATCGCGGGTCCGTAAGTGCCCCGGTGGCGGCGCAAAAAGCGGGCGTGGGTGAGGGGGGTGCCGATCAATTCCAAAGTGATGCGATCGCGCCAATCGGGGATAATCCGTTCCAGGGCGCGAAATAGCGGTTGCGATCGCTCCCGTTTTCGCTCAGAATAGGATGCATCTTTTTTCCACCCCTCGAAGGGTTCCAGGGTGTAGGCGTGGACGACGTGATGTCCGGGGGGGGCGAGGCCCGCATCCCACACCGACGGGATGGAGATCATGCAGGTATTGCCGGGGGCGGTGATATCTCGATCGCGATCGTGGACGACGACGTGATGTCCCGTCAAATCCTCCAAACCGTCCGCCCGGATTCCCAGGTGTAAGTGCATGAAACTGTCCACCGCCGGGGTGGATAAAGCCTGAGAGCGATAGGATTCGGGCAGATCTTCGGGGGCCAGCAGTTGGGTGTAAGTATCCCAGATGGTGGCGTTGGAGATGACGATGGGGGCGCGGATGATGTCGCCGCCGCGCAGTCGCACCCCTTCGACATGACCGGATTTAACGATAATTTTTTCGACGTGGGAGTTGAGGCGCACGGTGCCGCCCCAGCGCTCGAACCCCCGGATCAGGGCATCGACGATCGCGCCGCTGCCGCCGAGGGGGTAATCGACGGGGGAGTTGGCGCGTTCTCCGAACATGAAGGCTATTTCCGGGGCGACGGTTCCCTCAGCTTTCAAACCCGACAGCAGGAAGCATTCCAAATCGATCAGCCGCCGCACCCAGGGATCTCGGACGTGGCGATCGCAGATTTGTCCGGCGGAGGCGGAAATGTCGCCCAGGCGGGGGAGTAATTTCAGCAGGGGGAGGGGATAACGTTTGAGCAAAACCGGCAGTCCTCGCCAGTCGGCGCGGAGGGCGAGGGTGGGAATGTCTTTCAAGCCTTCGTAGAGTCGCAGTAAATCCCCCTCGAAGCCTTTGAGTTCTTCGGCACCGCTCGGCGTCAATTCGGCGACGGCCCGACGGTAGCGATCGCAGTCGCGGTAAATGGGCAGACTGCCTTCGGGGAAGTGGTAGTGTCCGAGGGGATCGTAGGGGATGGCGTCCACGGATTCCCCCAGGACGGCGAGGATTTGGCGTAGAGGATTCAAACTCCCCGCATCGGAGAGTCCGCAGTAAAATGACGGTCCCGAGTCGAAGTGGAAGCCCCGGCGGGAAAAGCCGTGGGCGGCTCCTCCCGGCAGGCTGTGGCTTTCCAAAATCAGGACTCGTCGGTTATAACGAGCCAAGAGGCCGCCGGCGACCAACCCGCCGATGCCGCTGCCGATCGCGATCGCGTCAAAGTCTTGCATCGATTCCAAAGGATCAGAAATATGGATTCCCAAAAATCATCGCTCTATTCTAGAATAAATGACCTACAATGTAAAAGTTAGATAGGCTGGGGTTTTCGTGCCTCTATCTGCGCGATAGTTCCAGAATTTACAATTTTAAGATGCCGATTAAAATGAAATTTAACGATCGCCTAACCTGCCATTTCGCCCCACCGCATCTCGGGGCAGATTCACCCCAATTGATCTCCGGCGATTGGGGCAATTGATTTTCCAGTTTTGGGAATCCGGATCGGGGTTTATTCTACTTGCAATCACTGGTATCGAAATCAATCGTGTCTTTCGTGTCTTTCTGCCGTCCGGTTGTCAACCGGTCATCTGACAGGGCTTCAGATTCGACGCGGCGACCAAAATAGGATTCGGGTCAACTCCCCCTTCGTCAATTTGAGGGCACGGAGTTGAAACGGGCGACGGAGAAGCGATCGCCCGACGGCCGACAAGGCAATGTCTTAATCAATGATTCGGAGGAGGCAAAAATGCCAGCCAAATCGACCCTTGATGATGTCGTGCAGAACCTAGAAACAAACGAGCAGGTGCTTCGCATCAAAAAGATCCTGATTTGTGCGGCGCATGGAAAATGGGAAAGCGACTCGGCCGTCATCCAGAATGCCTCGATGCGAGATTTGGTGCAATCCCTGTACTGGAACACCCAGGGTTTAGACCGGCTCAACCATATTTTAACACGAATCCTCTCCAAAATCAACAAAAAAGCCGAGTATACGGTCATTATCAACACGGTTTTGAGCCAAGTCGGACGGCTGTACATCGAGGGAGAAACCGATGCTTCAACGGAGGCCGTCCTCACCTCCTACCAACCCTCCGATCGCCCCCAATCTCAGTTGCAGAACCCCCCGTTATCCGAGGGGGAGAAAGACTTCAGTTGGGGAATCAAAAAACTCGACAATTTATTTGAAATCCGTTTCAAAATCATGCAGCACGCCAATCCGCTGCGCGTCAAGATTTTGATTTATTCAGCCCTCGAGAATGAATTCACCTTCAGCGATCGCGACTGGATGCAACTGAAATCCACCGAGTTGGACGACCTGATCGAGCAACTGTTTCAAATGTTCCCCACATTTGAAGACCTGAAAGCCTACCTGAAAAAGATGGTGGAATATTTGGAAGATTCCCACGAGGACGCCCAAGTAGCCACGGTTTTAATCGAAGCCATGCGACTGTGCTACGACCGCCAACATCCGGCCTCCAACTACATTCAGGGATTCCCGGGTCAAAACGCCGGCGATCGCGCCGCCGGCCGACCGTCCGCCAGTTCCTCGCCGGGCACCCAATTCGGCAATCCCCCCCCCGGCGGCGTTGACATCAACGAAAGTCAAACCGTCCGACTCCTGATCTCCCAAGAAATGCAACCGCCCTCCGACACCGTCGCCACCGAGACATCGGACGAGCTCTCGTCCTTGCAAACCATCCAGATGGGCGGCGCCGAAAAACGCCCCAATTTCGGGCCCACATCGATCCGCGATCGCCTCGGTTTCGCCGACGAAATTCAACAACGAGTCAGCCAGGGAGTCACGGAAGCCATGACCTCCATCACCAACACTTTGGAAAGCTTGGAAAATGACCTAGCGGCGGGGACCGCCGATCCCGACCCGCAACGGCAACTCGACCTGAAATATCAAATTCTCAAAGACTTCATGGGCCAGGTCCGAGAACAGGTGAAACGCCTCGAAGACATCATCCACGAGTCTGAAGCCGCCGAACGGCAGCATACCGAACCGAGTACCTCCGTATCCGCCCCCACCGCCCCGAAAACCGAGCCGCAGGCTGCCCGACAAGGAGGCGGCACCCACCAGATCCTGGAACTGGCCAGACAGGGAAATCCCCGGGCGATCGCGTCCCTGTTGAACTATTTCCTGAAATCGAAGGGCATCCACACCCAGGCCCAGTCCAAAAACGGTTGCCTGCACCTGATCCTCGAATCCGAACACAACCTCGCCCCGGAGTCGATCCTCCACTTTTTCCAAAAAAAGTTGCACTCCCTGCAACTGCACTCCATCCGAACCGTTAAAATTTACTGCCGAAAGCCGGGACAAAAAACCTTTACCTGGACTCAAGAATTCGGTTTACATTAATCGAAACCTCCAGTCTTCGCCCGCGACGCGATCGCCCGGGGAGCGCCGGCGATCGGGGGTGGGGACCAACCACAACTCGGGACACAATCGGGATGGACGAGAGAACATTCTTAAATAAATACCGCACCGGAGAAAAGGTGTTTCAGGGGGTCAACCTCCGCAATGCCGAACTCAGCAACGCCGACCTGATCGGGGCCAATCTCAGCGGGGCGGATTTTGAAGGGGCCAATTTTATCCTCGCCTACCTCAACGGGGTCAACCTGTCCCGGGCGAACCTGGCAAAAGCGCGGCTGGCCGGCGCCAACCTGTCCCGGGCGAACCTGAGCGGGGCCAAACTCGGGGACGCCGACCTGCACGGGACCCTCCTCCAGAGCGCCGACCTGCGAAAGGCCAACCTCACCCTCGCCACCTTGCTCGACGCCAATCTCATCCAGGCCGATTTGCGGGGGGCCAACCTCCAGGGCGCCGACCTGCGGGGGGCCTGCCTGCGGGGGGCCAACCTGCGCTACGAGCGCCGCATTTACGAGAGCGTGAACTTGCGCGGCGCGGACCTGCGGGGGACGGATTTGCAGGGGGTGAACCTGACGGGAGCCGACCTGACCCGGGCGAATTTGGGCGGCGCCAACCTGACGGAGAGCGTCCTGCGGGGGGCGATTTTGACCCAGACCAACCTCTGCGAGGCTAATTTTCACGGGGCGATTCTGACCGAGGTGGATTTGAGCGAGGCGAATTTGATCGGCGCCAATTTGACCAAGGTGAAGTTGGAGCGGGCGGTTTTGGTCAACGTGCAAATGCCCCGGGTGAAGCTGTGCGAATCGATTCTGCCCGACGCGAATTTGAGCGGCGCAGACCTCAGCAGCGCGGACTTGACGCGGGTGAATTTGGTGCGGGCCGATTTGAGCCGCACCAACCTCAGCTCCGCCAATTTGACCCAGGCCGATTTGACCGACGCCTCCCTCGGACGAACCAACCTGCGGAATGCCAACCTCTGCTATGCTTATCTGACGCGGGCCGAACTCAGCAGCGCCAACACCATGGGGGTGCAGTTGCACGGGGCGATCATGCCCAATGGAGAAATTCACGAGTGATGTTGCTTCCATCAAACGGAAGACCGCGCCGGAATTTCGATGCGGAAGGTCGTCCCCTCGCCCACTTTCGAGAAACATTGCAGCCCGCCTTGGTGGCGGTTGACGACGATCTGATAGGCGATGGACAGGCCCAATCCGGTCCCCTGGCCGACGGGTTTGGTGGTGAAAAAGGGGTCGAAGATCTGTTTGAGTTTCGCTTCGTCCATGCCCGGGCCGTTGTCCGCAATTTCCACGATCAGGCGGTCGGGTTCCGCCTCCATCGCCGTGCGGATGGTGATGGTCGGGGTGCGATCGCAGCCCATTTTTCCGCGAGTATCGCCGCAGGAATCGCACAATTCAAAGGCGTCGATCGCGTTGCCGATGATATTCATAAACACCTGATTCAACTGGCCCGGATAGCAGACCACCGGGGTCAATGTGCCGTATTCTTTGACGATTTCGATCGCTTTTAATAATGCTTTAGATTTGAATTTTCCTTTCAAAATCATCAGCGTACTTTCGATCCCTTCGTGAATGTCGGCGACCTTCATCTCCGACTCGTCCAGCCGGGAGAAATTCCGCAGGGACAGGACAATTTCCCGGATCCGATTCGTCCCCACTTGCATCGATTTCATGAGTTGGGGAAAATCTTCGAGGAGGTAATCCAACTCGATTTCTTCTATCTTGTCGTCGAGGTCGGGGTCTGGGTGGCGATCGCGGTACAGTTCGATCAATTCTAATAGGTCGTTCAAATAGGATTCGGCGTGCATCAAATTGCCGTGAATGAAATTGACCGGATTGTTGATTTCGTGGGCGACCCCCGCCACCATCTGTCCCAAACTCGACATTTTTTCGGTCTGGATGAGTTGAGCCTGCGCCTCTCGCAATTCTCGGATCGCTTGCCCCAACTGTCGATTTTTTTTCCGCAGTTCTCGCGTCCGTTCTTCCACCCGATTTTCCAGGGTCAAATTGTATTCTAACAACTGTTCTTGTGACCGTTTTAAAGAGCGGGTCATTTGGTTGAAAGTCGTCGCCAAAAACCCGATTTCGTCGTGGGATTCCACCGCCACCCGCGCATCGAGATCCCCGGCTCGAATTTGCCCCGTCGTCTCGGTCAACCGCCGGATCGGATCGGCGATATCTCGCCACAGCAAACGGGCGAGAACCGCCCCTAAAATGAACGCCACGCCCCCGCCGATCAAGGTCTGCCACTGGGCGGAAGTTTGACTTTTGCGGCCGCTTTGCAACTCCTCGGACAGCCGGGATTGCTGGTCGGTGACGATGCCGTTCAACAGGACGAGCATCCGCTCCGCCAGGGGTTCTGTCAGGGTGCGAAATAAATACAAATCTTCCCGATGGCGATCGCCCTCCACGATGTCGAACATGACCGGGGGAAGGGCGATAAATTGCTCTCGGTTGTCGGCGATTTTGTCGAACCCCTGCCGCTGTTCGGAGTTCAAAAATGAACGGCGATCGCGCAACCGCTCCCAGGCCCGTTGATTCTTTTGAAAGTAGGCGGCGTAATCGAAACGGAAGGCCGGATCTCGCGTCACCAAATACCCCCGCAGGGAGGACACCATCAGGGCGAAAGAGCTTTTAAAATCCGTCAGATCTTGGAGCAAATCAAGGTTGATGTCGGAGGGCGATCGTCCGGCTTGAATTTCTGCGAGGCGGCCGGTTTCGGTGAGGATCGTCCCGAGGGGAATTTCCCCCCGTTCTTTGAGCAATTTTAAAGCCGGTTGATTGTCCAGCAAATTATCTCGCAGCGCGAACAGGCGGTCGGGAAATTTGACCCATCTTTGATAGATCTGCCGCAACTCCCGCAGGCGATCGACATCCTCCGGAGAATTCCAGGACTCCGACAGGGCTTGTGCCCCATTCAAATAGGCTTCAAATTCCTGTCTGGATTCGTGGTAGTTGGCGCGAAATTCGGATTCCCCCGTGGCGAGATATCCCCGCAGGTTGGAGACCATTTTCAGCAAGTGGGTTTGAGCCCGGGCGGAATTCAAAGCCGTCGGCACCCGCAATTCTTGGGTGCGGGTGATGTTGATTTTGGCTTGGAGACTGCCGACGTAACTCCGGCCCGCCACCAAAAGCGTCAAGAGAACCAGCGTCCCGAACCCGAGATTTAATTTATGGCTGATGCTGAGATTTTTAAATCGGGTGCGGAACGAGGCGGGGTCAAACCGATCGCGCCACAATTTGCGAAGTGAATTCGGGAACTGGTGTTTTGAGGTCATAATTCGCCCGACATAGAGACATAGAACTGATCGATGGGCCGTCTAAAATCATCATATTCAACGCACCTCCCGGAAGGCAAAGCGATCGAAACTGAACCCGTTGACCCGATGCCACCGATACACCTTGGTGCGAAACGCCGCCCAGCGATCGTAAATCTCCCGAAAAGCCTCGTTGCCCCGGGCTTTTTCCTCGTACAGGGCGAAGGCGGCATCTCGGGCGGCATTCAAAATGCTCTCGCTGTAGGACAGCAGTTGCGTCCCCCCCGCGGCCATCCGTTCCAAAGCCTCCCCGTTGGCCGTATTGTATTGGGCCAGCATCCGGGTGGTCGCCTCCGCCGTCGCCAACTGCAAAATTTCCTGGTATTCCCGAGGTAAAATTTCCCACTGCCTCCGATTCACCTGCAACTCGTAGGTCGTCCCGGGTTCCCACCAACCCGGAGAATAGTAATAAGGCGCCACCCGGTTGAGCCCCAACCGTTCGTCCTCGTAGGGTCCGACCCACTCCGCCGCGTCGATGTCCCCCCGTTCCAAAGCCGGAAAGATTTCGCCCCCCGCCAATACCTGCACGTCAACGCCGAGTCGCGACATCACCTTGCCGCCCAGACCGGGAATCCGCATTTTCAGACCTTTGAGGTCGTCCGGGGAATTCACCTGCCGCCGGAACCACCCCCCCATCTGCGCCCCCGTATTGCCGGCGGGAAAGTTGATGAGATTGAAGTCGGCGTAGATGTCGCGAATCGCCTCCAGGCCGCCGCCGTAGTACAGCCATGCGAATTGCTGCTCGGCGTTGAGTCCGAAGGGGACGGTTGTCGCAAACGCCAGGGCGGGATGTTCGTTGACGTAGTAGTAACTCGCCGTGTGCCCGCACTCGACGGTCTCCGCTTGCACCGCTTTCATCACCTCGAGTCCCGGTACGATTTCCCCCGCACCGTAGGGGACGATGGTGAATTTGCCGCCGGTCATGGCCGCGACCCGCCGACAGATCAGATCCGAACTCCCGAACACGATATCCAAAGATTTCGGCCAACTGGTCGCCATGCGCCAGCGGATCGCCGGTTCGGCTGTACTGACCCGGGGAGTCGTCTCTTCTGGAGGTTGCGGGCGGGGGCTACAAGCTCCGAATGTCGCGGTGCCGGCGGTCGCGATCGCCGCGGTCCCGATAAAATTGCGCCGTTTCATAAATTATTGGGGTGTGGGGATACTTGATAATTGATAATTGATAATTGATAATTATCAATTCATTTCCGCAACTCGGTCGCTCCCGCTGAAAGCGACAAAGGCTCTCAATCCGTGGAATTGAAGGCAAATTGGGCGAATCCTATTTCGTTGACGCGGTTCCAGCGGTAAACTCGGGTGCGGAACTGTTTCCAGGGCTCGTAAATTTGACGGAACGTGGCGTCTCGGGCGGCGGTTTCCTCGTACAATTCAAAGGCCGCGTCCCGGGCCGCCGTCAGGATCGCGTCGCTGTAGGGCAGCAGTTGGGTATCCCCCACGACGAACCGCTGCAGGGCTTCTCCGTTGGCGATGTGGTAGCGGGCCACCATCATCACATTGGCTTCCATCGCCGCCGTTTTGAGAATTTCTTGATACTCCGGCGGCAGGGTGTCCCAAGAATTGCGGTGGACCAACAAGTCGAAGGTTTCCGAGGGGGACCACCAGGCGGGATAGTAGTAAAAGGGCGCGGCTCGGTGCAGGCCCATTTTTTCGTCGTCGTGGGGGCCGATCCACTCCGTCGCCTCGATTTCCCCGTCGATGAGGGCGGTGGCGATTTTGTGGGCCGGGATGTCGCGGACATCGACGCCCAATTTGGACATCACCCGCCCCCCCAATCCGGGAATCCGCATTTTCAAGCCTTCGAGATCGGCGACGGTTTCGATTTTCCGCCGGAACCACCCCCCCATCTGCGTCCCGGTATTGCCGGCGGGAAAGCTGAGAATTCCGAAGTCGGCGTAGAGGTTTTGCACCGCTTCCAAGCCGCCCCCCTCGTACAACCAGGCGTTTTGCTGTTGGGGGTTCAAGCCGAAGGGGACGCTGGCGGCGAAGGCGAGACTCGGGTTGCGATCGAGGTAGTAGTGGCCGCTGGTGTGGCCGCACTCGACAATTCCCTCGGAAACGGCGTCGAGGATGCCTGGGGCCGAAACAATTTCATCGACCGCATAGGGGACGATGGTGAACCGCCCGCCGGTGGCGGTACTCACCCGCTGACAGATGGTCGTTATGGCGCCGAAAACGATATCTGCGGATTTCGGCCAACTGGTCGCCATGCGCCAGTTCACGGCGGGTTGGGCGGCGCCTGCCGAAGCCGGACGGGGGACTGCGACGGCAACGGTTTTTCGGGTGTTCGGCGCGGCAAAATTGAGCAAATTGCGACGTTTCATTTTGATGGAGAGACGGCTATTTTCGATCGACCGACTCAAAATAGCACCCGCTAAAATTGATCGGCCCTGGGGCTGATTGACAAAATTTGAGCCGGAGATTTATCCTGTGATTCGATCGTACACGTTCGGGGGAAGAATGGCCAATTTTGACCGCGAGATACAACATAATTTACGATCGCCTCAGACATCCGAGGTATGATTCGCCATGAGGGTGCATGGCCGATGGTCAGATGGATGCGGGGGTGACTTTGACATGGTTGACCGAGAACAGCTCGTTTTGTTGAGGCGGGGGGTGGCGGTTTGGAATCGGTGGCGACAAGACAATGCGGAAATCGAGCCGGATCTGATGGATGGGAACCTCAAGGGGATGTATCTCCGGGGGGTAAATTTTAGTCGAACTCACCTCGACCATACGGATTTGAAAGGAGCCTATTGTTTGAGGGGGAATTTCCGGGAAATTCGGGCGTCTCGATCGCAGTTTGACGGGGCCTATCTCAAAGAGGTTCAATTTGAGGCGGCTTATTTGCGGGGGGCGACGTTCCGAGGCGCCGACCTGCGGGGGGCTAATTTTTCGGACGCGGATCTCGTCGGCACCGATTTGCGGGGGGCGGATTTGCGGGGGGCGGATTTCAGCCACGGGAATTTGTACCGGGTTCAGTTGATGGGGGCGATCGCATCTTCTACCCGGTGGAATGAAGCCAATTTATTGGGCGCAAATTTGCGCGAAACCGACCTGCACGGGGCGGATTTACGGGGGACAAATTTGGCGAGAAGTAACTTAGAATTGACGAATTTATCGGAGGTCGTGGCATTGAATACGAATTTTGAAGGGGCGACCCTAACGGGGGCCTGCGTGGAAAATATTAAGATTGACGACAGAAGCAATTTCAGGCGGGCAATCTGTAAATTTGTCTATTTGAAAGCAGACCAACAGGTGCCCTATCCGTCCCCATCCGAGCATCGCTTTTTGGACGAAGATGCGATCGCCTTGATTTGTCAGATTTATCACAAGTTTATATCGGAGCGATCGCGGGTTTCTCAAAAGGTTTGATGGGCGCGATCGCCCCAATTTTATCGATTCAATAATTCGGTTTCATGAGTGAAGTTTTGTTCGGAAAAAATTGAGGACAAAAGGACTCGCCAGAATCCATAAAAATAAGGATTCGCTCAACCCCTGAAAGGGGTCAATTTCGGAATGTGTTTCTGTCAGACTCAGCACCTCCGACGATTGAGTTGGGTTTGGGTTCGGATCGTCCCCTCCCATCATTTCCATCGACTCCGAAGCCGGATTGCCGTCGTGGTGTTCCACCTCCGAGGTTTCTTCTTCCTCTCGGATGTGATATTCGGGCGCGTGGGCGATCGCGGGTTTTTGATTCGCCAATGAATTCAAAAATAGGGCGATAATTCCGCCGGTGAATAAGATGCTTTTCGTCTGTTTCATGACCCTTTTTTTGATAATTTAAACGACGGAAAAATTTTAGTTTTAACGAGATCGGCGGGGCGACATCAAAAACCACATGACGATCCCGGTTATAATTAATGTTAGCAAACCGATCGCATTTAAGAACGGATAGATATTCTCCAAATTGATTTTACCAAATTTGCCCCGGTGCAGATCCAGCAGCCAGAGAAAATCGTTGGCGCGATCGCTGATGACGGCGAACTGAAACAGACAGCCGGTTATCAAAGTTATCAGCAGCGGAAGCACCATGATCGGAGCCATTATACTATGAAGTTTTCGCAGCCTGACTCGATTGATTGCCATTAATTTTAATTTTTCAAGTACGACATTTTCGGTTTTATTCATGAGTTGATATCCCCCATTATCCCCCTTCGATCCCCCCCAGCCCCCATCCC
>NZ_JAJENU010000233.1:0-17576 GCF_035615495.1 Lyngbya sp. CCY1209
CCCCCATCCCCCCCAGCCCCCATCCCCCCCAGCCCCCCTTTGAAAGGGGGGAGAATTGGGGGGAGAATTGGGGGGAGTAAGGGGGGAGTAAGGAGGGAGATAAGGGGGAGCCAGAGGATGCTTCGCTTTGACTTTAACGGGGACTGGAAGTTAATCCGTGTATCTCACGGACTTGAACATTGCCTTAATTTCAGTTTGGCTCAATTTTTTGCGATTGGCAAGTTACGATTTGTTCCATCAACAATTTTCGGTTAATTTTGCCGCGATCGTTGCGGGGCAACTGTTTGAGGGCAATCCACTGTTTGGGGTGTTTGTAACGGCTGAGGCGATCGCCGATCGCATTTTTTAACATTTCCACGGATACCGCCCGGTTTTGGGGAACGTAAACCGCCGTCACGACTTCTCCCCAGTCGCGATCGCGTTTTCCCGCCACGCAAACGTCCGCCACCAGTCCCGTCGCCAAAATCGCGGCTTCCACTTCGGCGGGAAATACGTTTTCGCCTCCCGTGATAATTGTATCTCCCCGCCGTCCGACGATAGTTAAATATCCGCGATCGTCGAAATATCCCAAATCGTCGGTTATTAATTGGGTGATTTGTTCGGTGTCGATGTCCGTATCGTAACCCCGGGTTAAGGATTTAGATTGAATGGAAATTCTGCCATTTTGATGGGATTTTAATGGCTTTTCGCTATCATCTAATATGATAACTTTGGCGTGGGGAAGAGTTCGACCCGTGGTATTGTTGCCGGCGAGAAATTCTTCGGGTTTGAGGGTGACGACTCCCGAGGCGGTTTCGGTCATTCCGTAGGTGGGAGAGAGTCGGATTTGATGCGATCGCGTTTGATTCAGCAATTCCGGCCAGGGGGGACTTCCACCCAACAAAACGGTTGCAAATTTTGATAGCCAATTGGCGGTTTTTGGATGTTGCAAAAGGCGGTGGAGTTGGGTGGGAACCAGGGAGATAAAGAAATCGGAAATATCGAGATCGGGATAGTTTCCATCCGCCAGCGATCGCCAAGGAAAAAGAACGAACCGTCCGTCACTTGTCAGCGATCGCACGAATTGCATCAAACCGCCGACATGAAATAAGGGTAACACACAAAATGAGTCGATTTGCGATCGCTCGAAATACTGCCGAAATCCGTCGGCGGAGGCGGCGAGGGTTTCCCAGGTGTGGACGGCAAATTTCACGGTTCCAGAGGTTCCGCCGGTGGGAATTAAAATGGAGGATGGGGGAAGATGTGATCGGCTGTTATTTGTATCTAAAATATCGGGAATATTGCCAAATTTCAGATCGGGTTTGATGCGGTTTAAGACTTGTTGCCATTCCGCGATCGCCCAATTTGGATTCCCCAAAATAACCGGAGATTCGGAAATGACTGCGGCGATAAAAGTGGCGAGAAATGCCACGGGTTCGGGTTCGGCGAGGAGAATATTGGCGGGGGTTCCCGTCCGGTGATGATAGTCTTTAAATTCGGTCAGGCGGCGGTCGGCGATCGATTGGAAGCGATCGCCACTCTTGGCGATCAGCCAATGATTGGATAACGGAATTTTTAGCCGTTCTAAATAGGTAGATGCTTGATCGTTCATCTCATCAGTATCTGTAGCTTAAAAATGAACCTTTTAATCCGACGAAAACCAATGTCCGACACCGAACCCCACGGCCCGATCGCTCCTCGATAATTCCGCCGCCAATTGCAATGCCGCCTGGCGTCCGATTTCCGTTTCAAATACGGAGGAAAATACCGCGTCGATGGCGTAGGTTTGACAGAAGTTTCGCAACTGTCGGGGAGAACCCGCGATCGCCGGTTTGATGACGAAAATTCCCCGCCATCCGTTTCGATAACAGTCCCGCATCTGGGGGAGGGTGGCGACGGATTCATCCAACGCCAGGGGAGTGGAATGGCGATCGCTCAATTCCAACATCCCGTCGAATTCGTCAACCGGCAGGGGTTGTTCCAAAAACTCGACGGTCAAATTCGGAATCTGGTCAGAAATTTTATCACAAACTTGCAGCCAGCGATCGGCTTCCGAAACTGTCAACCCGCCGTTCGCGTCGAGTCGCAGAAATAACCCTTCGGTCGTCGCCATCTCGCCGACTAATTCTTCAAATAAATTTAATTCGTGTTCAATGCGATCGACCCCGATTTTCCACTTTAAAGTTTGATATCCCGCCGCCACCAACTCCCGCCAAGCCGATAAGGCAGCTTTCCCCGCCGGCAGCAGTCCGCTATTTTTTAGGTGGGAGACTTCGCGACCATTTCCCCGCAAATCCTCCCAGGCGGACTCGAAGCCAAACTGGCAGGCGGGGAGGTTTGAAGGAATGGAAAAAATAATATTTTCGGTGATTTCAAAAGGGAGGCTTTCGCAAAACTTCCGAACATCCGACAAGGTTTCGGAACCGAACCAACTCAGGGGTGAAATTTCACCCCGTCCCATTTTACCATCCTCCCCGGTCAATTGGATAATCATTCCTTCCCGCACGTCCCAAAGTCCGTGATGGGTTTTCAAAGGTTGCTTGAAGGGTCGAGAGTAGGGTTTAAATTGGAATTTCATGTCATTGATCTCGACCAAGAATCGATCATTCTAATCATCGTTTTTTCGGCTAAACCCTTGACCTTTGCGATCGCGTCTTGATAATCTTCAAATTGACCCTTTTTTGTCCTGGCATCGACGATGGCTTTCGCCAATTTTTCCGAACCAGAAATGTGCGATCGCTTCAGGCGGACACACAGATCCTCCGGACTCAGACGATTGAGTAAATCGAGGGGATTGACTGCCTCTTTTTGTCGGGACTCCAAACCCTTGATTCGCCGGTCGGTTTCCTCTTGATAGGTTTTCAGATCTCGGTTGATTTGATTGATAGATCGTTCGAGTCGAATTTCTAGATTAGTCAATCTTTCTCCCTCGTCGGAAGCGGTCGTTGGGGGTGTCGTTGCCGGCGTGCGATCGCCCCCCATGCGTTTTAATAATCGCACTTGTTCCAATACGTTCGCTTCTCGTTTTGCCGCGATCACGAACGCATTCACCATTTCCCCTTTCCGGGGATCTTTTTCTTTGACTCGGACGGCAGCATAATATTCCAAGTGTCCCGAAATCACTTCGTATTTGTCCAAATCTTGCAGTTTAAGAATCGGAGGTTTTACAATTCCCCCACATTCTAAAATCGCATCAGCAATTCGATCCAACTCCGATTCATCAAATTCGGATCTGGGAACATTTGAATGGATGTTTTTAACGTCAACTAAAGAAAATGAAATCATTGCATCCTACCCATTTTTTCTAAAATCTCTTCCGTCAAACCTTCAAATTCTCCGACCGATTGAGAATCGGGGGAAAATTCCAGCACGGATTTGGGTTCGGGAATCTCCAAGTCCCCCATCGGAATCGTGTTGCTGGTGCATTGGGATAAGACCGCCCGTTCAAAAATAATACTCTCCGTCAATGGCAAGTCATATCGACTGACGATCGCATCTTTTTGTTTCGGGAATGCGTATTTCAAAAATCGGGCATTGGTCGAAATTTTCGAGGGGACAACCCCCAAAAGCTGCAATTCTCCCTTCCCGATCAGTTCCCGAAACTCATTGATTTGGCTGATAAATTCGAGGACGATTTGCAACCCCTGATTTGCAAAGGGTTTCAAGTCAGATGGAATCAGCAAGGCATCGGCAGCAATCAGGGCAATTTCCGCGTAAATATCCCTCGACGGTGGCGTATCGATGATGACGATATCATATTCCCCTTCGACCCGCTTCAGTTTGGTGACGAGGCGAGTTTTGCTGGCCCCAATTTGATTTAACTTATACTGCCCTTCGATCAGGTTTATATGGGAGGGAATCACGTCAATTTCTGGCTGGTTGAATCCGTCAGATTTTCGGGCAATATCAGAGATAAAATTGTAGTCGCCGGACTCCAAAACGTGATAAACATTGTTGTCCCGCAAATCGTCGTCTTCGACAAATAAAAACTTCATCAAACCCGTGGCAAATGTCGAGTTTGCCTGGGAGTCCAGATCGATCAGCAGCACTTTTTTACCCCCCTTTCGCAGGGATGCCGCCAAGTTGACGGCGATCGTGGTTTTGCCCACACCGCCTTTGTTGTGGTAAACTGAAATTACTTGCATTTCTATCGAACCCTGATTGATTATTCTCCGATAGCGAAGTTAGCCCGGTGCGACCGCAGCCAGCCTCACCAATTTCCCTCCAAAAATCAATCAAATACCCAATGCAGGAAGGGAACCGCCGCCGCACAAAATGCCATGAACCCGAACAAGCCGCCCAGCATCCCGTACAGGAGAAATTGGTCGCCGCGTTGCTTCGCCAACTTGACGATCATGTAACTGTAGCCGTAGCACACTAAGAAGAAGAGGACGATAAAGCCGGTGAAGTAATATTGCATACCGATGTCTCGCGTAATTGACCTGTGTTGCCCTGAGAGGCTGTCTTTTGTATTCTACTGTAATTTTTTCGGAAATTGCACCCCATCAACAACTGTCAACAATCGGCAATTTTGCTGTCACAAAAATTATCAATTCTTTACAAATTTAAATTTGTTCTCAGTTTCATCGAATCGGGGTGTGGGGTGTGGGGAAGACATCGGATAGAAAATCGGTAGTGGCAACCGTCTCCGGTTGCCACTACAATTCACGCTTGCAGAGATAAGCAACAGGTGCGAGGATGGCAATTTCTCGCAGGACGGTGAAAAAATTATTCCAACTAAAAATAGTCCGCAAAAAACTCAAATTTGGGTTGTTGTAATCGAAGCCGGCAAAAATTGTCACCGGCGAGATAAAATAGTCCGAGGTGAACGGCCACAGGGCTTGAACGCCGGCGGGGGGAATTGTGTCGGTGACGAGCAGATCGAGGAAAATATGGCTAAAATATAGGAACGCTATCCAAACTACCCAAGTTTTACGATCGCAAATTTTATTCAGTCTCAATCCGATGACTGTCAAAAGAACGACGACGATCGCGGCGGTGATGCTGTGGGTGGCTTGGCGGTGAAACATGGCGGGATCGCCCGCAAAAATCAAGCCCGGTATCATATCCAAATCGGGGCTGTTGGCGACGAAAACCGCCCATCCCAACAGGGGCAATTTTTGCCGTTTTTTGAAGTGAGGTCGAATCAAAAAAAATCCGGCTAATCCGGCGATCGCGTGTCCGACGGGGGAAGGCATTTGGGGAAGATTGAATTGAGGATAATCAATGTTATTGTATCGATTTTTTTTCTCCACCGAACGATCGCACCGCTCTTTTCCCGACCTCCCCGCTAGAATGGAAGGTCGGGGCGATCGCGAATCCCCCCGGCTCCCCCGCCCTTGACGAAAACATCAATCCTTGTTTATAATCGGGGAGGTCTGTCCCCCGCCATCGAGTGAAAATAGACGGCGATCGCGAACATGAAATCAATCCGACATCTCTCAACCCGCAACCCCGACAAATCCGGCGAGATGAACTGCTAATATATCCAGATATAGCAATTTTCAGCCGTCACCCTCCCCCACTCTGTACTCTCACCAGGATTCAAAACGAATGGCAACAAAAACCGAGAATTCCGAAAAGCAAAAAGCCTTAAAATCAGTCCTCAACCAAATCGAACGGAGTTTTGGCAAGGGAGCCATCGTCCGCCTCGGCGACTCCACCCGCATGAAAGTGGAAACCATCTCCAGCGGAGCCCTGACCCTGGACTTGGCCCTCGGCGGCGGTCTGCCCAAAGGCCGGGTGATCGAAATCTACGGTCCGGAAAGTTCGGGTAAAACCACCCTGGCCCTGCACGCGATCGCCGAAATTCAGAAGGCGGGAGGAATAGCGGCCTTCGTCGATGCCGAACACGCCCTCGATCCCACCTACGCCGCGGCCGTGGGAGTCGATATCGAAAACCTGCTGGTGTCCCAGCCGGACACGGGGGAGATGGCCCTGGAAGTCGTCGATCAACTGGTGCGGTCCGTCGCCGTCGATATCGTCGTCGTGGACTCCGTAGCCGCCCTGGTGCCCCGGGCCGAAATCGAGGGGGACATGGGAGACTCCCACATGGGACTGCAGGCGCGGTTGATGAGTCAGGCGTTGCGGAAAATTACCGGAAACATCGGCAAATCCGGCTGCACCGTGATTTTCCTGAACCAGTTGCGCCAAAAGATCGGCATCGTCTACGGCAACCCGGAAACCACCACCGGCGGAAATGCCCTGAAATTCTACGCTTCGGTGCGATTGGACATCCGCCGCACCCAGACCCTCAAAAAGGGTTCGGACGAGTACGGAATTCGGGCCAAAGTCAAAGTCGCCAAGAACAAGGTCGCCCCGCCGTTCCGAATCGCCGAATTTGACATCGTTTTCGGACAGGGAATCTCCACCCTCGGCTGTCTGCTCGACCTGGCCGAAGAGATGGGCGTGCTCAAGCGCAAGGGGTCCTGGTACAGCTACAACGGCGACAACATCGGTCAGGGACGCGATCGCACCCTTGCCTACATGGAAGAAAACCCCGACTTCGCCAAAAAGTTACAGGAGCAAGTGATGACCGCCCTAGCCGGAGGTGCGGTAGTTTCCGCCAACTCCGTCGGCCAAGTGGAAGAGGCGGAATCGGAGGAAGTGAACGGGAGTGCCGAAACCGAAGAGGAGTAAATCTCAAGCCCCCCTAACCCCCATCCCCCCCAACCCCCATCCCCCCCAGCCCCCCTTTGAAAGGGGGGAGAAAGGGGGGAGATCGGGGGGAACCGGACAAGCCGAAAAGATTCAGCTTCTCAAAAACGTCAGCAGTTCCCGATTCACCAGTTGGGGAACTTCCTGCTGTATCCAGTGGCCACAGTCCGAGACGAGGCGGAGTTTGAAGGGGGCTGCGATCAGGCGATCGAGGCCGTCCACCAGTTTGTGGCTGAGGAAGGAATCTTCCCGGCCCCACAGCACCAGGGTGGGGACGTCGATGGGGGCCGGACGCATCCAGCCGGAAATCAATTCCTGGGGCTGCAACAGTTGGCGGTAGTAGTTCATCGCCGATCGCAACACCCCCGGTTTCTCCAGGGCGGCTTGATAAATGTCCGTCTCTTCGGCGCTGAAAGCCCCCTTGCGGACGGCGTGTTCCCGCAGGAATCCCCGGACAAAATCTTTGAGATTATTTTGAATCAGCCATTCCGGGACGCCGGGAACTTGGAAAGCGAAGACGAACCAACTGCGACGGATCTGATCCAAATTGCTCATCAGTTCCTGGACGAAGCGGTGCGGGGGGGGTGCGTTCAAAATGGCGAGGCGATCGATGCATTCCGGGAACTTCTGGGCCAAATTCCAGGCGATCGTGCCGCCCCAGTCGTGGCCAACGATGTGCGCCTTGGCATATCCCAACCGCCGGATCAGGCCCCGGATGTCCTCGCTGAGGGTGTCGAGGTCGTAACCGCCTTCCGGCTTGTCGGAGTCGTTGTAACCCCGCAGGTCGGGGACGACCACTTTAAAATAGCGGGAAAGGGCGGGAATTTGATAGCGCCAGGCGTACCAAAATTCCGGAAAACCGTGCAATAAAACAACTAACTCACCTTCTCCTTGGGTCACGGAATGAAGGTGAATTTGATTAGTTTCAACATACAGGTGTTGCCACCGGGCTTCCAGTTCTGTCATAAACTTCCACAATAATTGACCCCAAATGCCACTTTTCCGGCGGGAAGGAGCAGCAGCCTGGGATTGCCAAAGATCATGAACACCATGCTCTCTATTATCCAGATTAGCACCCGAAGGGTACAAAATGGGTGGGCGGTGGGAGCTTTGGGCCGGTCTGGGGGGCGACTCAGGCCCGCTGCACCACTTTGGGCAAGGTGACAGGGGGTTGGATGTCGTATTTCACCAGGTTGGCGAGTTCCTGCAATTGCGCGATCGCCTCGGCACCTTCCAACTTCATCAGTTCGCGATCGTCCCGCATCTCCGTCCAGGTGATCCCGTAGTCCGACACCAGGAACCGGATCAGGTGATTCTCGCCCAAACTCACCATAAATGAGGCGCTGTTCATCTGCCCCCCGCAGGTGTAGCAAGACGCGAGATATCCCCGCCTCTCCAGTACGACCGCCAGGGCTTGGAGGTTCATCACCAAGTCCTGAACGAATCTTCGGTGTTGCTCTGCAAGTCTGATAAACATAATTTTCCTCCTGTCACCACCATCTTCAGATTATTTTAAGAATTTAACACAATCCTCAGATCGGGTGTCTAGATGTTGGCACAGTATAGCCGTTACTAACCCAAATCATCATCATCCTAGCGAACATTCCCGGGCAATTGGGCAGACCATCGACCCAGACTCTTGCCACGGGGCATCCGCGCCCATTCTCTCCAACCCTTGAATGTCGATGCTTCGGACAATAAACACTCGGATAGATCGAGGTTTCCCACTCATGAGATGAGTCTCTATCATAAAGATCACTAATATTTACAAAACTCAATGTTTCTATCAGTTGCTCCGGCGAGGGATATCCGAGGGTTCCGGGGCGAGTTTCCCCGCCCCCACCGTCAAATCATTCCACAGTCCACCACCCGAAAGCGGGGCCGACAATCCGAATGGTCAACCAAAACACCACCAAAAAGCCGATCCCGATCCAAGCCCCCCGGGTCGTCAGTTGCATGAACTGTTCGCTCTGGCTTTTGGTGATCGGTATCCAAGGAAGAATGTACTCTTCCTTTCCGTATTGTTCTCCGAGCGCTTCTTTCCGACGTTTGGCTTCACCCATAATGTTCGATCCGAAAATTCGACAGTGACAGTCTCCCGACCTCGCGATCGGGCATTTCGATTGATTCCCTATTTATCTTAAACGGTCGAGAAACTCCCCGATTCGGCTCCGGGAAGCGGCGGTTCCGAAAGCCGGCGCCAGGTCAGGGACGGCCCCTGCACCGTCCACCGCAGCAGTCGCGTCGCGGGTTGGCCGACGATCGCCCCCGAGAGCCCGATCGCCCGCCGGGGCACCTCCGTCGCCAGGGCGATCGCCCGTTCCGGGTCGCACAACCCCCACTTCGCCAAATTTGCCGCCCCCGCCAGTACCGAAACGGTCGTCCCGGCCAGGGTGCCGTCCGCCAACCGGGCCGTCCCCCGGGAGACGGTCATTTCGCGATCGTCCCAGGGATAAACCCCGTCCGGCAGGCCCAGCGGTGCCAAAGCGTCACTAACCACAAAAACTTCCCCCCGCGCCCCCCGCAGCAGCAAATCCAGCATGGCGGGGCAGACGTGTTCTCCGTCGGCGATCGTCCCGCAGTAGACCCCGGGATTCGACAACGCCGCCCCCAGCAGGCCCGGTTCCCGGTGGTGCAGGGGGGGCATAGCGTTGAAGGCGTGCGTCACCATCGTCGCCCCCAGGTCAAAAGCCCTTCGCGCCTCGGCTGCGGTGGCTTGGGAGTGGCCGAGACTGACGACCATTCCCAAATTCCGCAACTCGGGGATCAGGGAATGGGCTCCGTCGAGTTCCGGTGCCAGGGTGATCACCTTGACCTGGGGGGCGTGATCTCCCAAAATCCGTTGCAGGTTGTCCGCCGTCGGGGGCAACAAATAATTTTCCGGGTGGGCGCCGCGCTTTTGGGGATTGAGAAACGGCCCCTCCAGGTGGGCGCCGAGGATGTCCGCCGCCGGGGTGAAGGGGTCGGGGTGAAATCGGGACAGGGTTTCGAGCGATCGGCGAAATTTCTCCGGGGCGGTGGTCACGATCGTCGGCAGAAACCCGTCGATGCCCTGCTTCCACAAATATTCGCAGATGGCCTGCAAGACGTCCGTATCCTTGGGGGTCAACTCCGGGAACGCCAACCCCAGGGCCCCGTTAATTTGCACGTCGATCGCCCCGAGGGAAATCCGGTCGCCCCCCAGGTCCGTAGCCGTCGCGGAGGCATCGAGGTCTGGGGCGATCGCCTCCACCCGGCCCCCGCGAATCCGAATGGTCTGCAACCCCGAGTAGCCCGGAACCCGGGCGTTGATAAAATCGATGGGGGCACAAAGTTGCTCCGTACTGTCGATCATTTTTGTAGGATTTTGGCTTTGAACTCGACACCCAACCCTCCCAACCCGACGTCGCCCCAAATTGGCATCATCATGGGGAGCGATTCCGATTTACCCACCATGTCAGCAGCGATCGCCGTCTGTCAAGAGTTCGAGATCCCCCACGAGGTGGCGATCGTCTCGGCCCACCGCACGCCGGAGCGGATGGTGGAATACGCCAAAACCGCCCACCAACGGGGTCTGAACGTCATTATCGCCGGGGCCGGGGGAGCCGCCCACCTGCCCGGGATGGTCGCCGCCCTCACCCCCCTGCCCGTGATCGGCGTCCCCGTCCCCACCCGCCACCTCCAGGGCGTCGATTCCCTCCACTCCATCGTCCAGATGCCGGGGGGGATTCCCGTGGCCACCGTGGCGATCGGCAACGCCAAAAACGCCGGACTCCTCGCCGTGCAAATTTTGGCCTCCCACCGCCCCGAACTCCTCGAACGGGTGCAAACCTACCGCCGGGAGTTGACGGAATCCGTCCTCGAAAAACAACAACGCCTCGAACAGATCGGAGTTCAGGAGTATCTCGAAAGAATGGGAGAGTAGGGGGGCACGGAGGCGACCGGAGGCGACCGGAGGCGACCGGAGGCAAATTGATCGTCAGATCCGTACAAATTCCCCAATCATCTGAATATGATTTTGGCTATCAGAAAAGGGAATTGATTCCCAAGCGGTGCGGATGTTCCACCCGCTCCAGGAGCTCCCTCCTCTCCCTCCTCTCCCTCCGCTCCTTCCACGTCCTCAGCTCCTCCGCTGTATTCTCTGATACAGAAATCAGACCGATAAAATATACAAAATTGATAGCTTCAAGTTTTGGCTCGGCATCTCTAAAGAAAAAACGAAGTCCCTTGACGCTGGCGGTACTTTATCTGTAGTTTTTATCGTGAAATGATGAAGTTGCCCGTCTGGGCTTGACTGAGTGCAGTATGGATGCGTTAATTTGGGAACTTCATATTCCCGAGCAAAATTGAACTGCTGTTAATCAACCCCAAAACTGGGAGAACAGTTGAGCATCTGCCCGAAAATACGGCTCCCATTTTCCGTTTGATGCCTCTCACACGTTAATGTCAAGTTCACAACTTAGAGCAAATGTTTAAACGCCAAAAGTCGAGGACCAGAAGTGATCGGCAATTTGCTGAGGTGGGCGGATCTGCGCCTCGGTCTTCATTGAATCGTTTCCCTTGGAAACGGCCGAAATTTCTGTCTCCGAGCCTGCTCGCCTGCATTCCACTGACCGCCTTAATTATCGTGGCGTGGAGTTTGGCGGCGGTGGCTCAAGAAGAGGGAGAACCCCTCACACCCGAATACGTCCAGGGGGTTCTCAACACGATTTGGATCGTGATCGCCAGCGTTCTGGTGATCTTCATGAACGCCGGTTTCGGGATGTTGGAAACCGGATTTTGCCGCCACAAAAATGCGGTCAACATTTTGTCAAAAAACCTGATCGTCTTCGCGATCGCGACCTTGATCTACTGGGCCTTCGGATTCTCCATCATGTTCGGCGGCGAGAACCCCTACATCGGTGGGGGCGGTTTCTTCCTTTCCGGAGATTCGAGTGTCTACGGGCTCGACCCCTTCCCGGCCGGACTGCCCAAGGAAGTGTTCTTCCTGTTCCAAGTCGCCTTCGCGGCCACCGCCGCCACCATCGTCTCCGGGGCGGTGGCGGAGCGGATCGAATTTATCGCCTTCCTCTTGTTTAGCGTGTTGCTGGTGGGCATTGCCTACCCGATCACCGGCCACTGGGTCTGGTCGGGGAACGGCTGGCTCGGCGGTTTGGGTTTCCACGATTTCGCCGGATCGAGCGTCGTCCACTCCGTCGGCGGATGGGCCGCCCTCATGGGCGCGGCATTCCTCGGACCCCGCATGGGCAAATACGGCCCGGAAGGCGAACCTAGGGCAATTCCCGGCCACAACATGAGCATCGCCACCCTGGGATGCCTGATCCTGTGGATCGGCTGGTTCGGCTTCAACCCCGGTTCCCAACTGGCTGCAGATACCGCCGTCCCCTACATCGCCCTGACCACAAACCTGGCGGCCTCCGCCGGCGGCGTGACCGCCACCATCACCTCCTGGGTCAAAGACGGCAAGCCGGACCTGTCCATGATCATCAACGGCATTCTAGCCGGTTTGGTGGGCATCACCGCCGGTTGCGACGACGTGAGCTTCTGGGGTGCGTTCATCATCGGGGCGATCGCCGGCGTGATCGTGGTCTTCTCCGTCTCCTTCTTCGATCGCATCAAAATCGACGACCCGGTCGGTGCCACCTCCGTCCACTTGGTCTGCGGTGTCTGGGGAACCCTGGCCGTCGGCATCTTCGGCACTGCCAACTTCTTCACCCAAATCCTGGGCGTCCTCTCCATCGGCGGCTTCACCGTCGTGATGGCGACCATTTTCTGGTTAGCCCTCAAAGCGACCGTCGGTATCCGAGTTCACCCCGAACAGGAATACGAAGGTCTCGACATCGCCGAACACGGCATGGAAGCCTACAGCGGTTTCCTCAAAGAAGTCGGCCCAGCCAGCATCGGCGGCAGCGAAACCGGCATCCCCAGCGGAGAGGGTGGCATCAGCAGAAGTTACTGACCCGCGATTTTCCGATCGCCTCTCATTTGAAATCGTCTCCCCGCGCGCCGGATGCTGTGGGGGGCGATTTTTTTGTCCTTCAGATTCGCGATCGCCCCTCACCCCGACTTTTCTCGCCTCCGTCCCCCCTCAATTCGGGTGTGGGCAAGAATTGACCCCGATCAATTGTCAATGAATTCCCCCCGAGTCTGATTATCATGAATAACAGGGACTACCTTCTCAGTTGCATCGGACGACCGTGTTAATTCGCTTGAAAAATACGCCAACTTGGGTACTGTTATCCTTGGCCAGCAACGGGATACTTTTTCTGACCGTCATCCTGCTGCTGCTGCGGGGACAGTCCTTTTCGGAGACTTCCCAAGCCCGAGCCTCGGAAACGGCCCCGGCCCCTCCGGCGGAAGAGACCGTACCCCCGGAAACTGAGGAGCAACCCGAAACCGACGATTCCGAAGTCGAGGGACGCCACCGATTGACGTATCAGGATTGGGTGGAACAGTTGCAGCGGGAAGCCCTCGCCACCGCCAAAAACCCCCCCGATCGCCTGACGATTTTGGCCGGGGACTCCCTGAGTTTGTGGTTTCCCCCGGAATTGTTGCCCCCGGACCGGGCGTGGCTCAACCAGGGCATTTCCGGGGAAACGTCGGCGGGTTTGCTGCGACGGCTGAAAGTCTTCGACCTCACCCGGCCCGAGACGGTGTTCGTGATGATCGGCATCAATGACCTGTTGCGGGGGATCGACGACGCCACGGTATTGGCGAATGCTCGGGAAATCATCCGCGATCTGCGCTGGGTCCACCCCGACACCGAGATCGTCGTGCAGTCGATTTTACCCCACAGCGGCAAAAACGCCAGTTGGGAGGGCCGCGATCGCCTCCTGGAAGTTTCCAACCGCCGAATTCGCAAATTGAACCGAGAGCTCGAAGCGATCGCCGAACAAGAAGGTGTCTATTTCCTGAATTTGCATCCGCTGTTTACGGACAAATACGGGAATCTGCGCCCGGAACTCAGCACCGACGGCCTGCATCTAAACGAACGGGGGTATTTGGTCTGGAGTACGGGTTTGCAGTATTTCAGCCAAAAAACGTTGAAAGCAGAATGACTCCGCCGGGAGTTGGTACACTAAATTTTTGAGGACTCCGGTTCCTCCCCCCGCCCACCCGGTGGATCGCAACGGAAGTCTCTGTAAGGATTAATAATGAAGATCTCATTCCGACAAGCCATCATCGCTTTGGCCGCCGCCGTTTCCACATTCAGCTCGGTCCCCGGCGCGATCGCAGTCCAATTCGGCCAAAAAGAAGTCGAACAAGACCGATTTGTCGCGATCGCAGTTCCCCGCGCCTTCGGTTACTCCCTGGTGATCGTCGAACAAGTGTCCGATACCCGCCCCTGCTGGAGCGAAAGCGGCTCCCGCCCCGTCGAGGTCGATCCCCTCCTCGTCAACTTCGATTTTACCGGCGTCTGCGGCCGCGCCACCGACAGCAACGGCTATTCCGTCCGCATCGCCGGAGAAGATCTCGCCCTCTCTCACAGCCTCAGCGTTCAGGAAGTGAATGGCGAGATTTTCTTGGTCGCCACCTCCCGGGCCGACGTCTACGCCCCCCCCATCGTCATCGGCCGCACCTACGGTTTATCCGGCGGCTTCAACAAAATCTTTTTGGAGCCCGGTTGGCGGTTCGCCAAACGCACCTACAACGGCCAAACCCTCGGCCACATTTACCTGGCCAACGACTCCGCCCAGGTGCGATCGGCTGGAACTTCATTCCGGTAGTTCCGAAGTTTCTAGCTTGTTAGTTGAGGATCGCCAGATGCGAGTCAAGCAGTTAAAAATTACCGCATTCCGAGGAATTCGCGACTTGACGCTGACGTTTGACGACAGCAATCTGGCGGTTTTCATCGGCGTGAACGGCGTCGGAAAATCCAGCATTCTCGAATGTATTAAAATTTTATTGTCCTGGTTCTTAGCCCGAATTCAATACGACCCAGATCAAAAATACATTTCGACAACTTTAGGAACTCAAAAAAATTTATCAGAAGGATTATATTTTTATCCCGAAGACAATCACGATGCATCCCACAAAGCAGGCGGTGAAATCGTTTTTTCGACTGGACTAAATAATGATTGTATCACCTGGCATTTAGAACAAGGTTACAAACCTCATACAGAAAGAAGACGATCTCGATCAAAACAACAAGAAGAGACGAGAAACGACTTAGAAAAAACTGCCGATCGCATCCGCAACTCTTTGAGAAATAATTCGGAAGTCCCGATTCCCCTCGCCGTTTACTATCCGGTCAACCGGGGAGTCTTGGAGATTTCTTTAGAAATTCAAGATAATTATACACCCACCCAAGTTGATGCTTATGAGCAAGCATTGACCGGAATTCAAATCAGTTTTGAGAACTTTTTCAAGTGGTTTCGCGCTTTGGAAGATGTGGAAAATGAAGATAGAATAGATGACAGTGAATATCGCGATCGCCAACTCGAATCCGTCCGCAAAGCCATTCATTCAATTTTAGGGGATGAATTTGACGAATTGAGAGTCCGACGCAAACCTCAATTGCGGATGACGATCCGAAAAAATCATCGAGAATTAATCGTCGATCGCCTGTCGGATGGAGAAAAAAGTTTGCTCGCAATGGCGGGAGATTTGGCGAGACGCTTGGCTATTTCTCAACCGTCTCTATCCGATCCCCTCCAAGGAAGTGCCGTCGTTTTAATTGATGAAATCGAACAGCATTTGCATCCGGGCTGGCAACGCCGAGTTTTGCCGATTTTAACTGAAACGTTTCCCAACTGTCAATTTATCATTACCACCCATTCCCCCCAAGTCGTCAGTCAAGTCCAGCCGAACAGTATTTATATTCTCGAAAAAGTCGATGATAACACAATTGTCAAGCACCCGGACAGTTCATTCGGGCGAGATAGCAATCGGATTTTAGAAGATTTGATGGGAGTTCCGGCCCGTCCGTTGGAAATCAAAGAAAAATTACTAAATTTATTTCGATTAATCGACGACGGTAATTTGGAGAAAGCCAAAGAACTCCGGCAAGAAATTGCGGCGGAAATCGGGGAAGATGAACCCGAGTTAGTCAAAGCCAATGTCTCGATTCGGAGGCGAGAAATATTGAATCGATGAAATTCATTAAAAAATCAGGGGAGCCCGCCAGTTTTCAGCAGTGGAAATCCCAAGAGAATGAAGATTGGGAACCGACTTGGGACGATTTGCGATCGCCGGAAAAACCTCAACTCCATGACAGCTTGTTGCGGGAACAGGGATATATTTGCTGTTACTGTCAGCGGCGGATTTTCCTCGAAGACAGTCATATCGAACATTTGAAACCCAGGACGCACTATCCAGAATTGGCGATTGACTACAACAATCTGTTGGTTTCCTGTCAGGGAGAACGGGAGGAACCCCCGCCGCTTCCGATTCACTGCGGACATTATAAAAAAGACTGGTACGATCCCAAATTGCTGGTTTCGCCTCTGGAAGAAAACTGCGAACGATATTTCACCTATACAGAATTGGGAGAAATCCGACCGACTTCCGATCCAAAATTACAAGAAGCTGCCGAGACAACGATTGAGAAACTCGGTTTGAATATCGACAAACTCAGGGCGATGCGACGGGGCGCGATCGAAGCAATTACAGAAGGTTTGGATGAATTAGAAGAATTAGAAAAACAAAAATTAATTGCGGGATTTACCGAACTGAAGGATAACGGAGAATATACCGAATTTTGTACGGCTTTGGCGTATATTCTCCGACAATTTTAACGGCCGATCGCCCTATTCTTCAACGATCGCGAACGCCAATTTCCCCTGCATTCCCCCGGCTTCCAAAAACTCGTGGGCCGCCGCCGCCTCGGCGAGGGGAAAGGTTCGATTCAAGTGAACGTTCAACTTCCCTTCATCGATCAACCGCGCACATTGTTGCAGGATTTTCGTCTGATCGAGGCGATCGTCCTCCCGATTTTGCAGGGCCGGAGTCAACATCAATTCCAGAGATATCCGCAGATTCCGTTTCCGGGCTTCCTTCAGATTTCCCAAACTCAAATCCGGTTCCAAGAGCGTCACCAGATCGCCGTAATTGTGGACGGCGTAGACCGTCTGAAAAAACGTATCTTTCCCCACCGTATCGAACGCCAAATCGACCCCCTCGCCGTGAGTCCAATTCAGCACCGCCTCCACAAAATCTTCTTCTTTGTAATTGATGGTCAGGTCGGCGCCCAATTCTTTCGCAAACGCCGCGTGTTCGGGCGAGCCCACCGTGGTGGCGACCTCCGCCCCCTGCAATTTAGCCAACTGGATCGCCACATGACCCACACCCCCCGCCCCGGCGTGGATCAGCACCTGCTGTCCGGGCTGCAACCGCCCGCGATCGTACAGCGACTCCCAGGCCGTAATCAACACCAGGGGCGCCGCCGCGGCCTCCGCAAAGCCGAATGAAGTGGGTTTGTGGGTGACAAACTTCTCGTCCACCACCGTCAACTCGGCGTAATTTCCGGTCGCCTCCCCGAGTCCGCCATCGAAGAAGTAAACCTCATCGCCGACGGCAAAATTTTCGACCTCTTCTCCGATCGCCTCCACGACCCCCGCCCCGTCGCAGCCCAAAATGGCGGGCATCTGGTCGGGATAAAACGTCCCCCGACTGCGGAGTTTCGTGTCGATGGGGTTGATGCCGGCCGCGTGCAGTCGCACCAAAAGCTGAGTTTCCGTTTGCAGTTGCGGGTCGGCAACCTCTTCGAGTTTCAGGACATCGGCGGGGCCGGCTTCTGTCATTAAAACGGCTTTCATAGGGCTACTCGGTTTTCCTTGTCATATCTATCTAACGGGGGGGCTCCAGGAGGCAGGGGAGGCTCCAGGAGGCAGAGGAGGTAGAGGGGCACAGGGGCGGAGGAGGCAGGGGAGGCAGGGGGGGCTCCAGGAGGCAGGGGGGGCTCCAGGAGGCAAATTTCTAGTCAGATCTGTACAAATTTCCCAATCATCTTCAGATGATTT
>NZ_JAJENU010000234.1:0-29597 GCF_035615495.1 Lyngbya sp. CCY1209
TTGGAATGGACTTCGCCGAGTTGCCGACAGGAAATCATTCAAATTTTAAAGACAGCATTTTTCCCTCTAATGACAGGGGGAATATCCCCCTAAATCCCCCTTTGTAAGGGGGACTTCACCCCAATTCTCCTGCTTACAAAGGGGGACTTTCCCTAATTATCCCCCCTTACAAAGGGGGGCTGGGGGGGATAAAACGACAATTTCGGCTGATCACCTGTATGCCACACCCCGCAAACCGTCAATCTATGATAAAATCCGCCTATCGTGGCAGTCCGGATATTGACGAGGACAAATAACTTCTCCGTGTCCTCTGTGCCTCTGTGGTGAAATCTTCCGACTGTCCCAACTCATTCCCGTCGTGCTATCAAATCGATCAATTATTTGACAACCTTGACTGAATCTCAAAAACTCGCCGTCAACCTCTCCGTTTTAATCCCCAAACCCACCGGAATATCGGTTTATGCAGAAAACATCCTCCCCCACCTGCATTCTCTAAATCCCCTATTGCTGTCGGGACATAAAATTCCCGGCTATCAATGCCATCAAATTCCCGACAACATGACCCCCGACGAAGGGACGAAGGGACATTTGAGACGGCTGCTGTGGACGCAGTTTAAATTACCTTCTCTCTATCAACAATTAAACGCCAGTTTGCTCTTTTCTCCCCTGCCGGAAGCGCCGCTCTATTCCCGCTGCCGGTCTGTCGTCATGGCACACGACTTAATCCCCCTGAAATTTCCCCGTCCCGGTTCGCGGCTGACCGCCTATTTTAAGACCTACGTTCCCGCCGTTTTCAGGCAAGCCGAACATATTATTTGCAATTCCCAATCGACGGCGGACAGCTTGACCGAAATGTTGGAAATTCCCGCCAAAAAAATAACGCCGATTTTGCTGGGATACGATCGCGATCGCTTTCAATTCCTCGACCTCCCCGCCGACAACTACTTCCTCTATCTCGGCAGGCACGATTCCTACAAAAATCTCCCCCGCCTGATCGACGCATTTGCCGCATTATCCGATAATAGCGATTATGAATTGTGGCTGGCGGGGCCGACTGACAACACCTACACGCCGCGATTGAAACAACAGGCAGAAACATTGGGATTGAGTCAACGAATTAAATTTCTCGATTACGTTTCTGCGACTGAATTACCCCAAGTCATCAATCGTGCGATAGCCCTCGTATTTCCCAGCCTTTGGGAGGGGTTCGGATTTCCCGTTTTGGAAGCGATGGCCTGCGGCACTCCCGTCATCACGTCCGACCTGTCCTCCCTCCCCGAAGTCGCCGGAGACGCGGCACTATTAATCAATCCCTATCACGTCGAAGAAATAACCGCAGCGATGAAAACCTTGGCGGACGATTCCCAAATGCGATCGCAACTTCGCCAGCGGGGACTCGCCAGGGCAACCCAATTTTCCTGGGAGAAAACCGGACGGGAAACCGCCGAGGTTTTGGAACGGTTTTTGTAAATCGGAAATCATCTAATCTAATAAAATTCGGAAAATGAACCACAGAGGCACAGAGGGACACAGAGAAATTAGCCCTTCCGCCTTTCTTCTCTATAACAACTGCCAGGACTCTCCGGACAGTCGCTCTCTAACCCGCCTGTCGCCTATTGCCTATTGCCTATTGCCTACAACAAAATGCGATATAATAAATGAGCCCTGTCGATCGCATCAATCCGAACCCCCAATGTCCGTGCTCCCAACCGAACTCAAACACCGCCTGTCCGCACCCCTGAAAATTGGCAATTTGGAAGTCAACAGCCGGGTGCTGCAATCTCCCCTGTCCGGCGTCACGGACTTGGTGTTCCGGCGCCTGGTGCGACGTTATGCCCCCACTTCGATGATGTACACCGAGATGGTTCACGCCTCCCAAATTCGCCACGTCCGGGAGTTGCCGATCATCATGGAAATCGATCCCGGCGAACGTCCCATCAGCATCCAACTGTTCGACTGCCGCCCGGATTTTTTGGCGGATGCGGCGCGGAAAGCGGTCGCGGAGGGGGCGGATACGGTGGATATTAATATGGGGTGTCCCGTCAATAAAATTACCAAAAATGGCGGGGGTTCTTCCCTGTTGCGACAGCCGGAAGTCGCCGCAGAAATCGTGCGATCGCTCGTCGAAGCGGTGGCGGTTCCAATCACTGTAAAAACCCGCATCGGCTGGGACGATGGCGAAATCAATATTTTGGACTTTTCCAGGCGGATGGAAGATGCCGGGGCGCAGATGATCACCATCCACGGACGCACCCGCGCCCAGGGTTACACCGGAAAAGCGAATTGGGAATGGATCGCCAAAGTTAAGGAAAGTTTGTCGATTCCCGTTATCGCCAACGGGGATATTATTTCCGTGGAGTCGGCGGTGAAATGTTTGCAAGAAACGGGAGCGGACGGGGTGATGTGTTCTCGCGGAACCCTCGGTTATCCGTTTTTGGTGGGAGAGATCGACCATTTCCTGAAAACGGGCTGCACCAAGGCACTGCCGACGGCGGCGGAGCGGCTGGAATGTGCGAAGGAGCATTTGCAAGCACTCTGGGTGTACAAAGGGCAGCGTGGAATTTATCAGTCCCGAAAACACATGACTTGGTATGCTAAAGGTTTCCCAGGAGCGAACGAACTGCGGGAACGGCTGGCCCGGGTCGAGACGGTGGAGGCGGGATGCGAGTTGCTCGACGGTGCGATCGCTCAGTTGCGGCAGCAAAACCGACCCGAACTCGATTCCCCACCCGTCAGACAACCCGCCTGAGAGTTGCCGCAGGACGGAAATTTGCAGCCAAGAGGGGGCAAGAAATGGACTCATTAAAAGGACGAGATTTGCTGAGTTTGGCCGACTTGAGTACGGCGGAATTGCACGGTATTTTATCCCTGGCAATTCAACTCAAATCGGGGATGCGGAAACTCCAGCGAAGGAAGGTTTTGGGGTTGATGTTTTCCAAGGCTTCGACCCGCACCCGCGTCAGTTTTTCCGTGGCGATGTATCAGTTGGGGGGGCAGGTGATCGACCTGAATCCCAGCGTCACCCAAGTGAGTCGCGGGGAACCATTGATTGATACAGCCCGCGTTTTGGGCCGCTATTTGGATGCGATCGCCATCCGAACTTTTGAACAAAAGGACTTGGAAACCTTCGCAAATTTTGCCGAAATTCCGGTTATAAATGCCCTCACTGATCGCGAACATCCCTGTCAGGTATTGGCGGATTTGATGACCGTTCAAGAGTGTTTCGGCCGCATGGCGGGATTGACCCTGACCTACTTCGGCGACGGAGCAAATAACATGGCTCATTCGCTGTTGTTGGGCTGTGCGATGGTGGGGATGAACGTCAGGATCGCCACCCCTTCCAAATATCCGCCGGACGCGGAAATTGTCGAACAGGCAAAGGCGATCGCATCCGGAAAAACGGAGGTGAGCGTCACCGATAATCCCCAGGAGGCGGCGAAGGATTGCAACGTCCTGTATACCGACGTCTGGGCGAGTATGGGACAGGAATCCGAGGCGGACGATCGCATCCCCGTTTTTATGCCTTTTCAAGTCAATGAAAAACTGGTCGGGGCGGCGGCGGACGACGCGATCGTTCTGCACTGCCTGCCCGCCCACCGGGACGAAGAAATCACCAACGGGGTGATCGAAGGCCCGCGATCGCGGGTTTGGGACCAGGCCGAAAACCGGATGCACGCCCAAAAAGCACTGTTGGCCAGTTTATTAACCGACGACTGAACCGACAAAAAAGGGGGAAACAATTAACAATTAATAATTAACAATTAATAATTAATAATTGTTGATTTTGCGTTCCCCCAAATTTTTATGGCGACGGGCGATCGCGCGTTTGCAGTTGGGTGAGGGTGCGGTTTCTTTTCCCTACACCCTACACCCTACACCCTACACCCTACACCCTACTTTTTCCCTTTCCGGCCGGCGGTGGTGTCGATCGCTTCCAATTCGGAGAGGCGGAACGTCACCAATTTGTCCCAATTTCCCCCTTCAAATAAAACCGCAGCTTTGCCGTCGGCGACCCGCTGCACCTGTCCCTGAAATTCATAATAGGTATCGCCGGGATTGACCACCCGCACTGCTGAACCTGGCAAAATCATCGCTGTTTTTCCCTTGATCTAAATTTTGATATCTCCAAGTTTATAGCGTTTCTAACGCTCGGTGAGGTACGAAATTGAAGGTTCGAGGGGACGGGCAATGAGGACTGTTTTTTTCCCCTTCCCCACACCCTACACCCTACACCCTACACCCTACACCCTCAGTTTCTCGGGCTCGCCGCAGCGAACCCCCAGGCACTTAAGCCAGCGCCGCCACGGACACCCGCGCCGCGATCTGTTGGGCGATCGCTTTGAGTTCCTTGGCTGAAACCGACTCAGGATCGGAAACCACGATCGGAACCCCGGCGTCGCCGCCTTCCCGGACGGGCATTTCCATCGGGATCGCCCCCAACAGGGGAATTCCCAACTCATCGGCGGTTTTCTGTCCCCCCCCGGAACCAAAAATATCGTATTTGCGATCGGGCAGATCCGGCGGGATAAAATAGCTCATATTTTCCACGATGCCCAAAATCGAGACACCCAACTGCTCGAACATTTTCAACCCCTTGCGGGAGTCGAGCAGGGACACCTCCTGCGGCGTGGTGACGATCACCGCCCCGGACATCGGGACCGCCTGGGCGAGGGTCAACTGGGCGTCCCCGGTTCCCGGCGGCATATCGACGATCAGGTAATCCAATTCTCCCCAGTCCACCTGGTAGAGAAACTGGCGGATGATCCCATTCAACATCGGGCCACGCCAAATCACGGGTTGATCGCGATCGATCAGAAACGCCATCGACACCAACTTGACGCCGTGGTTGAACGCCGGTTCCAAGCGATCGCCCTGGGGCGTCTGCTGGACCATCACCTGGGCGTCCGCCAAACCCAGCATAGTCGGGTCGTTGGGTCCGTAGATATCCGCGTCGATCAACCCCACCTTGGCGCCACTCTGGGCCAGGGAAACCGCCACGTTGACGGCGACGGTGCTTTTCCCCACCCCGCCTTTACCGCTGGAGATGGCGAAAATATTCCGCACCCCTTCGATCCCCTGGCGATCGGGTAACGATTTCTGCTGGGGCGTTTCCGCCGTCACCTCCACTTCCACCGTCTCCACGCCGGGAAGCTGCTTGACAGCCTTCTGGCAATCTTCCACGATGAACTCCCGCAGGGGACAGGCCGGGGTGGTCAGGACCAGGGTGAAGCGGACGTCCCCCCCGTCAATTTCCACGTTCCGGATCATGTTCAATTCCACCAAACTCTTTTGCAGTTCGGGGTCTTGAACCGGCTTTAAAACTTCGAGTACGGACCGGGCATCTAGCTGATCTGACATAATTTTTGCGTGTCGGGCTATCTGATGGGAGCAATTCGGACGATTAAAGACGATTAAAACCGAAAATTTTAACGACTAGATCTAGAGTATCGTCTGTTTCCCACCTTGCACGACCGCTCTTTGATAAGAAATACCAATCTTACTCCCAAGATTTGATTATTGAAAAGCGGAGGAGGCAAGGTGGGAAGAATCTAAAATCAGGGCGCAAGCCTTGCGCCCCTACAATCTCAAATTCCCTACCCCCTACACCCTACCCCCTACACCCTCTCTTGTTAAGTTATGTGGACTTCCAATACAGACAACTTGACGCGATCGTCCCAATACCGGGAAGATTAAATCGTTTGGCTGGATTCGCGCTCGTTGGCAGCCAGACAGACGAGATTTAGAGGTTCATGCGTTTATGACAGTTTCCCCAGTTTCCGAGACCGCTTCGCCCCAAGCCCCTCCCCCGGCCGATTCCCGCGATCGCGTCAGCGCGTGGATGAAAGACATTCAGGACGAGATCTGTGCCGGGTTGGAACAACTCGACGGTGCCCAAACCTTTATGGAAGATGCCTGGGAACGTCCCGAGGGGGGCGGGGGCCGTTCTCGGGTGATCCGGGACGGCAACGTATTTGAACAGGGGGGGGTCAACTTTTCCGAAGTGTGGGGCAAACAGTTGCCGCCCTCGATTTTGGCCCAGCGTCCGGAGGCGGAAGGGCACGGATTTTATGCCACGGGGACTTCGATGGTGCTCCACCCCCGCAACCCCTACGTCCCCACGGTTCACCTGAATTACCGCTATTTTGAAGCCGGCCCGGTGTGGTGGTTCGGCGGCGGCGCCGATCTGACGCCCTACTATCCTTTCCCGGAAGATGCGGCGCACTTCCACCAGACCCTCAAAGCCGCCTGCGATCGCCACCATTCCGAATATTACCCCGTGTTCAAGCGCTGGTGCGACGAGTATTTTTATCTGAAACACCGGGACGAAGCCCGGGGAATCGGCGGGATTTTCTTCGACTACCAGGGGGGAGAGGGCAAACTCTACCGGGGACCCCACAGCGAAAGTGAAGCGGCGGTTTACAGCGATCGCATCGGCGCCCCGGAACCCCGAGATTGGGAACAGCTATTCGCGTTCGCCCAAGAGTGCGGCAAATCCTTCCTCCCCTCCTACGTCCCCATCGTCGAACGCCGCAACTCGACGGAATACGGCGATCGCGAACGGAATTTCCAACTCTATCGCCGGGGCAGATATGTAGAATTTAACCTGGTCTACGATCGCGGCACCATTTTTGGCCTGCAAACCAAAGGCCGCACCGAATCGATTCTCATGTCTCTGCCTCCTTTGGTAAGATGGGAGTACGGTTATCAACCGGAACCGGGTACGCCGGAAGCCGAACTGTACGAGACGTTCTTGAAACCCCAGGATTGGGCAAACTGGACTGCTCCCGAACACCGGGTCTGAGTTAAACTTACAGTCAAAGAAGCAACCATCGCACGATCAAGAATTTCAGAGGGGACGGTCAGTGATTCATATCGATCAAAAGGAACATACGACCCAGGATGGCACGAAAGTCATCGTATTAGCCCCGACAGGGCGCTTGGATATCACCACGGCTTGGCAATTTCGCCTGAAGCTGCAAGAGTGCATATCCAAACTCAGCCGCCATGTGGTGGTGAATTTGGGTCAGGTGAACTTTATCGACAGTTCCGGCTTGACTTCCTTGGTCGCGGGAATGCGAGATGCTGATAAAGTCAAGGGGAGCTTCCGCATCTGCAACGTTCACCCGGAAGCCAAACTCGTGTTTGAAGTCACGATGATGGATTCGGTGTTCGAGATTTTTGAGACGGAAGAAGAAGCCCTCGACGGCGGCGTTCGGGCGAGTTGAGGGAAAACCCCTCGTGAAATTTCAAGGTTGGAAATCGGCCGGGAGTTCAGCACTGAAGTCCCGGTTCTTGATGAATTGGTACGGTCCCAACAGGGCGCCCCAGGTTGCTTGTCCCGTTTCGGGGTCGATGCCGCGATCGAAGCTGAGAAATTGCTCTGGGGTGGCTTCAAATCCCAGATCGACCCGGTAGGTTTGATTTTTGTAGGTGAAACGGCACTGCGATCGCGCGGCCGTGCGGAAGCGGTAGGCGTCCCCCTCCAGTCGCTCCCAGGTGACATCGAGGGCGCAGGTGGGCAATAATTCCAATTGGTCGGGGGTGAGGGTTTTGAGGCGATCGCGATCGCGCCCCGCCCCCAAAATCCCGTCAAAATCCTCGGGCATATAATACTGCACCCGCAAGGTTTCAGGATTCTCCCCGGGGTCGAATAGATGCAAGATGCGGGGCCGATAGGTGCGATTTTCGCCGTTCACCAGACTCGCCTGTTCCGCAAAGAAACCGATCCCCCCGGCAAATAAAGGCGCGGGAATCGGCCGCTGCCACAATTTCAGGTGGACGTACCAAGCCGGATCGGCGATCGCCTGTTCCCGATTTTCAAATTCCCCCGCCATGTAGGTGGCTAAGGCTATCAGTGGTTGAAACATAATTTTTGGGTGTGCTCGGTGGGGTGTGCTCGGTGGGGTGTGGGGTGTGGGGAGAATTAGGGTGTAGGGTGTAGGGTGTAGGGTGTAGGGAATAGGCAACAGGCAACAGGCAACAGGCAATAGGAAGCGAAGCTTTTCTGCCTCCTCGGCCTCCTCTGCTTACCGAAGCTTACCGAAGCTTACCGAAGCTTCCTCGGCTTACCGAAGCTTACCGAAGCTTACCGAAGCTTACCGAAGCTTACCGAAGCTTGACCGTTGCCTCCTCTGCCCCTGTGCCCCTCCCCTTGACTTGGCAAACTTACCTTGTCAGGGGACAATAATATATTAAGTCCCTCTTAAGATTGACTTGTGAACAACATCCGCACTGTTTCAGATACCAAGCGAGCGTTTTACAACATTCACACTCGCCCCATCAACTCGATCTACCGTCGCGTGGTCGAGGAATTGATGGTGGAGATGCACCTGTTGGCGGTCAATGTCGATTTCCAATACGATCCCATCTATGCCCTCGGTGTCGTTACGGCATTCGATCGCTTCATGCAGGGGTACAAGCCGGAAGCCGACGTCGGGTCCATTTACACGGCTTTGATCGGGTCGCAAGAGAGCGATCCCCAGCAATATCGGGCGGATGCCAGAGAAGTCGAAGCGATCGCCGCGGCCGAGTCCGTCAACAATTTGCAGGAGCGGGCCAAAGCCGCCCGGGATAACGCCGGGGGCGATCGCCTGCAGCAGACCTTCCACGCCGTCGCCACCCATCCCAAGTTCAAATATTCCCGGCTGTTCGCCATCGGTTTGTATACCCTGGTGGAAAAAAGCGAACCGGAGCAAGTCGCCGACAAAGAAGGGTTGGAAACGGTACTCGGCCATCTGAGCGAGGGGTTGAACCTGCCCAAAGACAAGCTGATCAAAGATCTCGACCTGTACCGCAGCAACCTGGAAAAAGTCGCCCAGGCGCGGATCGCGATGGACGAGTTGACCCAGGCCGAACGCAAGAAGCGGGAACAGCGCCAAAAAGAAGCGGCAGGCTCGGCTCCGGGCGACGAATCCCCGAACGAGTCTGCGGAAGAAGCCGTTTCCGACTCTTAAACCGGAACACGGGAAGGCGGGAACTCGGCGATCGCGGCCCCCTTTCCGGCTCCGGAACCGAGAACCCGCCACTGTTTCCATCTAATTGGGCGTACTCGGTTCGCTCTCGTCGTCGGGTTCGTAATCCGCGGCGTAGGCTTTGAGCAAAATATTCATCTGTTCCAACAGAGGCGTATCGGAGATCTGACCTAAAACCGTCTGGTTTTGTGCAGCCCGGTCTAAATTGCGGGCAATCGCCTCCTTGACCTGGCTCGCAATCAGGCTTTGCAGTTCTTCCTTGGCCCGCGATCGCTGGTACTGGGCGCCCTCCTCCGTCGTCGCGTAGAGGGGCGGCAGCCGGTTGAGGGCGTAGGCGGCGATATCCCCCACATCCAAAGATTGGTCGCCGTCCTTGTCAATCTCAACCGCCTGGGAGATCGCCTCGCTGAGAACCAATTCTTCCATCACGTTGATAAACTGTTTGCGGGGCAATACCACCACTTCCCCGGTCAGCAGCGCACCCATCAGGCGATCGAGAGCCATGTACTCCTCGATCGACAACTCCGAGGCCGTATTGCAGATTCGCCCCACCTCCGCCTCCATCGACGGCGTCAGATAACCATCCTGCAACGCTTGATCGACAATTTTTTCAATGCTCATAAGCTTCCTAGCTGATCGCAACATCAGTTTTATCACAAAATTGGGTCTAAAGCCTCATCCCTTCCGGACGACAAGGGCAACTCGATCACCGCCACAATTGGCTATCCGAACCCAACCAACAACCCTTCAGACTTTGATAACAGTTCTCTCACGAAATGACCGAGCAAAATGCCCCAAAACGAAGACTTGCTCAAACTCCGTGGAATGGGAAAGACTCGGTGGGCCCGGCAATTCCACGACAATTTCTTTCAATTGACGGCGATCGACTCTTGAGATGTCGCTGAATCTTTGTCTATGGTACTACGTTTGTCGGGCGTTAAAAGTATCTTTCAGGGAAGGACAATTGGCAAATCCTCCGCCATCCGTCCTCCCCGCCCCTCGATCAAATTCGGTCGCTCTCAATAATCAATTCGCCCTCACCCATCTCAATCGACACCCTCGTAGCGCCACGGCACCGGATCGACCGCCTGAGAGTGGACGTACAGGCCCCAGTGCAGGTGCGGCCCAGTGGAAGCCCCGGACGACCCCACCCCGCCGATGATCTGGCCAGCCCGCACCATCTCCCCCTCCCGGACGTCGATCCGGTTCAGGTGAATAAAAATGCTGGTGACACCCTGGCCGTGGTCGATGCCCACGGTGTTGCCGTGGATTTCAAACCCCTCCGACTCCCGCCCCACCAACGCCACCCGGCCCGCGGCCGGGGCGACGACCGGGGAACCGGTTCCCGCCGCATAATCCACGCCCCGATGGTAATAATTTTCGGCAAACTCGCCGTTATAATAGCGCCGGACACCGTAAATCGTGCTGACGTAACCGGAACTCGGACGCTCAAACGGCCCGTTCCAATACTTTTCGGGGGTGACGATCGCTTTAAATTCCGCCACGCGATCGAACTCCAGATCCGTCCCCGTCAGACTTTCCTTGTCCGGGGGTAGCCAGATAGACTGGGTGGGGAAGGAGCGATCGCGCAGTTGGACATTTACCGTACTCTGTCGGCTACCGTCGCTAATTTGCAGGGATTTCGGCCCTGGCGCGTCCAGTGGTGTCGTGGGAAGTAACGCCCGATAGCGCCCGTTTCCCATCGGGAACATGGGGTAATTTTTGCCCGCCATCGTCACCGTCGGTTCCCCACTCGCGCCGTTCGCCACCACCGAAATCGTATCCCCCAACTGGGGAGAAGTGGGCGACACCTGCACCTGAAAGGCTGCGGCGGGTTTCGCCAATAAAATCAGGGCGAGGGTGGCGAGTGCCAAACAGAAACCGCCCGTCAGGCGTCGCAGTCCCCGACTGCGTTTCCGGGTGCCGGGTAAAGCGTACTCTTGCAATTGGATCATCAACCTGCCAGCTAACTCGAATCGTGGATATCCGGTTTATTGTATCCAATCAGATTGTATTTGGGGTGACATCGGAAACTTCGCCGCCGGGGCGCGGGGGACGGGGAGAGGAATTGGAGGGGCTGCGATCGGATTTAAACGGGTTGAATTGGCGGTCAAAGAATGAGTATAAACGACAACGATGACGAATTTTCAAGGATTATCGGAGATTCAAAAAATCAAATATAAAGAAATTTCCGGCTGCGAGTATCAAGGTTCCGAATTGAAAGGTTGTTTCTGGACAATGCGGCCCCACGATGAGGATTGGGACTTGTCTCCCTGGCGTTTTTCGTTTGAATTTCAACCCGAAACGGGGTATCTATTCTGCAAATTGAGCCATCGCATGACCAGCAGTTGTACGTAGGGCTGGGATTTTGAAGGCAACAAACTCGATCGCCCTCTCGTCGAATCCGTATTTCCCTCTCTTATTAAACCTTGTCGTGCCGCGCCCGGTCTTCCAAAATCGGGAGTAGATATAGCGCGGCGCACCGGCGCAGTTACATATCCTTTATCGATGTGAGACTCGTCAACATTATGCCGACTCCTTACTTCCGACTCCCTAATACCGACTCCCTAATACCGACTCCCACACCCGGCGCGATCGCGTCATACTAAATATCTGAAGTGCAACCGTCATCCTCAAACACCCGTGCAAGAAGATTTCCGACTCATCATCGATCTGGTATTAGTCCTCGCCGCCGCCACGGGAGGGGGACTGCTGGCATCCCTACTGCGACAACCCGCACTCCTGGGTTATTTGATCGGCGGGATGGTGGTGGGACCGGCCGGACTCGGACTAATCAAAGAAGTGATTCAAGTAGAAACCCTGGCTCAATTTGGGGTCGCCTTTTTGCTGTTCGCCTTAGGGGTGGAATTTTCCCTCGGGGAACTCAAAAAAGTCCAAAATATCAGTTTGGGAGGCGGGGGCCTGCAAATCGTCCTCACCGTCGCCGTCACCGCGATCGCATCCCTCGTCATGGGGTGGGTGACATCCCCCGTCCAGGGAATCTTTCTGGGGGCGATTTTGTCCCTATCCTCCACCGCCGTCGTCCTCAAATGCCTGATGGAGCGCAACGAGGCCAGCACCCAACACGGCCAGATCATGCTGGGGATTTTGGTCGTGCAGGATCTCGCCCTGGGGCTGATGTTGGCCGTGCTCCCCGCCCTCGACTCCCCCGCCGAAGCGATCGGGCTGGCCGTCGGGCGATCGCTCCTGTTCATCGCCCTATTTGCCCTGGGAGCGGTCGGATTTGGGTTGTGGGTGATCCCTCCCCTGCTGCGGTTTCTCGCCCGTACAGAGAGCCGTGAGCTGTTTCTCCTGGGCGTTGTCACCCTCTGTCTGGGCATCGCTTTGTTGACGGAACGCCTGGGATTTTCCATCGAAATGGGCGCCTTCGTCGCGGGCCTAATGATCTCCGAGGTAGAATACGCCGACCAAACCCTAACTTATGTCGAACCCCTGCGGGACATCTTCGCCACCCTGTTTTTCGTCTCCGTGGGGATGCTCATCGACCCGGTATTTCTGTGGCAGCATTTGGAATTAATTTTGGGGTTGGTGTTTTTGGTCGTCGTCGGCAAATCCGCGATCGTCATCCCCATCGTCCGAGCCTTCGGCTATCCCCTGAAAACCTCCATCATCGTCGGGTTGGGACTGGCCCAGATCGGCGAATTTTCCTTCGTGTTGGCCAGCGCCGGCCAGGTGTTGGGACTGGTCGCCCGCCCCGTCTATCTGCTGATTTTGGGAACCACAGCCGTGACGCTGGTGATCGCGCCCTTCGTGTTGCAGTTGGTGCCGAAATTGCTGGATTGGATGGAGACGGTGCCGCGGCTGGCGAAATTCCTCGAACAGAGTTCCTTTCCCATCGAGGCATCCGAGGACTTGCCCTGGCAAGACCACATCATCGTCTGCGGGTACGGTCGCATGGGGCGAATTTTGGTGCAACTGTTGCGGGGCCACGGCTATCCGGTGCTGGCGATCGACCAGTCTGAGGCGGCGATCCAAGAATTGCGAAATGCCCAGATCCCCTATCTGTACGGCAACGCGGCCAGCCTGCACGTTTTGGAAACCGCCCGGGTCGATCGCGCCCGGGCGATGGCGATCGCACTTCCAGACCCCATGACGACCCGCCTCTGTCTGAAACGGGCCCTGGAGTTTTCCCCCGATCTGGACATCACCGCCATCGCCTACCGCGATCGCGATCTGGAATTGCTTTACCAACTCGGCGCCCGGGAAGTGGTTCAACCGGACTTCGAGGCCAGTTTGGAATTATCGTCACACTTGCTATTCGGCATGGGACTACCCAACCTGCAAATTCAGCAGGAAATGCAACAGATCCGCGACAGCCACTATCAAACCCTGCGCCCCCAAACCTCACTCTCCGAAACCACCCGCAACCTGCAAGATGTCGTCCAGGACCTCAACAGCCACTGGTATTCCCTCCCCAAGGGATCTCCCCTCACCGGAATGACGATCGAAGAAACCAACCTGCGGCGCCTGTCCGGGGTCGCCCTCATGGCGATCCGGCGGGCCGATGGGGAACAACTCGACTATCCCGATCCCCAGACCCCCTTGAAACCGGACGATAAATTGCTGGTGGTGGGGGAACCGGCGGAAATGGCGACCCTGGATCAACTGGCGCGGGGGGAAGTGGCGATTCCGGCGGAAAGCATCTCCTGTCAGTGGATACAGGTGCCCGAACACAGTCCGGCGGTGTCGAAACCGTTGGCCGATGTCGATCTGCTCAACCGCTATAACATTCAAGTTCAAGCCATCCGCCGGGACGGAAAATTTATCCGCTGGCCCGATCGCGGTACGGAGATCCAGGCCGCTGATCGCCTATTGATGTGCGGGGGATTTCACGATATTAACCAGGCCCGACGGGAGCTCATCCCCGCCCAGCCATCGAAGCCTGGGAAACCCAAGGAAAAAGAAGCGGAACGTCCCACCCCATCCTCGCCCCCGGAAAGCCAGCCGGAAGCGGTTTAGGATCAGCCTTTGGGCCGGATGTAGGCGATCGCGTCGAACCGAACCAAAATGGGCGTTCCGTCCCCCCCCTGGAGGCAGAGGCAGTTCTGATCCAGCCACAGGATCTGTCCGTCCAATGAATCCCCCGTCAGCACTTTGATCTCGACGGCGGATTTTTCTTGGATGTAGGTTTGCAGCTTGCGAATGCTGGGCAAACCGGTGTTGAACTCAGGCATAATCGATCGGGTAATGTGAAATATCATCAATCATACGATCGCCCCAGATGTCCTCCCGTTCCCTCGGTCGGGCAGTGGGTCGGGGAGTTGATGAGATACAATCTCCTGTCGCGGGGGATGGCAATCGAATGGAAACAAAATTATGACAATCGAGTTTACAAAGTATCACGGTTTGGGAAACGATTTTATCCTGATCGACAACCGCCACCGGACCGAGCCGCTCATCACGCCGGAACAGGCCGTACAGATGTGCGATCGCAATTTCGGCATCGGGGCCGACGGGGTGATTTTCGCCCTCCCCACTTCGGCGGGGGGGGACTACAGGATGCGGATCTTCAACTCCGACGGGTCCGAACCCCAAATGTGCGGCAACGGCATCCGCTGTCTGGCGAAATTTGTCGCCGAGTTGGAGGGGAAAGCCGGAGAAGCGATCGCCTACCGCATCGACACCCCCGCCGGGGCGATCACCCCGCAACTGTTGCCGGACGGTCAGGTTAAGGTAGATATGGGACCGCCGCACCTGTCGGCCGCAGAAATTCCCACGACCCTGGCCGGAGAGAATGATAAGGTGGTGAATGTAGTGCTCGACGTGGCGGGGCGATCCTGGGATGTCACCTGCGTCAGCATGGGAAATCCCCACTGCATCACCTTCGTGGAGGATGTGGCGACCGTCCCCCTGGCCGAAATCGGGCCGCTGTTTGAACGCCATCCCGCTTTTCCCGAACGGACCAATACGGAATTTATCCAGGTGGTGCGATCGGACTATCTGAAAATGCGGGTTTGGGAACGGGGAGCCGGGGCGACCTTGGCTTGCGGAACCGGTGCCTGCGCGTCCGTGGTGGCGGGAGTTTTGACCGGACACTGCGATCGCCGCGCCACGGTGGAACTGCCGGGGGGATGTCTGGCGATCGAATGGTCCGCCGAAGACGGACGGCTCTATATGACCGGGCCAGCCCGAGAGGTTTTTACCGGCCGACTGACCGGACCGGGTGCCGAGGATAACTAACATCAATTCAAGGATATTTCTATGGGTGGAGGCATTTATCTCGTTCAGGATGACGATCGACTCGTGGAGATGATGGAACAGGCCTACGACTCCGAAGATCAGCTTCAGGAGTTGCTCGAAGCTTATCCGAACTTGCTCGCCGGGGATGAGATCGATCGCGCCACGCCGCGGCGGTGGCTGCTGATTTCTCGGGATGCGATTGTTCCCCCCGAAGAGGAAGGCGGTGGCCGCTGGTCCCTCGACCACCTGTTCATCGACCAGGATGCCATCCCCACCTTGGTGGAAATTCGCCGCACCCGCAACGCCGAAGTCCGCCAAAAGGCGATCGGCCTGATGCTCGACTACGCCGCCAACGTCAGCCTCTACTGGCCGATCGAATCCACCATCGCCCAGTTTGAAGCCAACTGCCGGGAACAAGGCCGGGACCCGGAACAGGTTTTTGAAGAATTTCTCGGGCCCAACGCCAGCGAAGAACGCTTCTGGCAAAAGGTGAAAACCAATTTGCAAGCCGGAAAAATTCGCCTGATCTTTGTCGCCGACGAGATTTCTCCCCCCCTGCGGCGGGTGGTCGAATTTCTCAACGAACAGACCGACCCCGGGGAAGTTTGGGCCGTGGAAATTAAGCAATATGTCAGCCAGGACGGATTGCGAACCCTGGTCCCCCGGGTGATCGGCCAGACGGCTGAGGCCCAGCAGAAAAAGTCCAGCGCCACCGGAGAACGGCGGCGCTGGGACGAAGATTCCTTTTTCGACGAATTGCGAATCCGGCGGGGCGGCGACGAGGCGGAACTCGCCCACAAAATTCACGCCTGGGCGAAACATCAACAGCCGGAAGTTGAGATTCAATGGGGAACCGGAGATATCTACGGCGGCTTTTCGGCTTGTTTGCACCAAAAAGGCAAGAAACCCCACAAATTATTCAGCGTCGATATTTCCGGACGCTTGGAAATTTCCTCCAACAAATACGCCTCCCAATCGCCCTTCGACCATGAAGAAAAGTGGTCGGAACTCCGCAGTCAATTCAGTTCCATCGGCCTATCTCTGCCCGTGGAACCGACGGAATATCGGGCGCTGACGTTGCGATTGTCTACCCTGCAAGATGACCTCGCCCTCCAGCAGGTTTTGGAAACCTTTGATTGGGTGGTTAAGGAAATTAAAACAGCCTGAAATTCTTTTTTTCTCTTCCCTATCCCCGACATTTCCATGACTATCTACTTTTACACCAGCCAGGGTTCCCACGGTTGTTTCTCTAATTTTTCCTTCCACGGGTTTGAATTGTGCGATCGCTGGTGGCCGACGGTGGAACATTATTTTCAAGCCCAAAAGTTCGCCGGAACCCACCACGAGGACTTGATTCAACGGGTGAAAACCCCCAAAGATGCCGCCCGACTGGGACGCGATCGCAAACGCCCCCTGCGCGGCGACTGGAACCGGGTCAAAGATGAAATCATGCGGCGGGGGGTGCTGAAAAAGTTTGCAACCCACGCCGACATCCGGGAGATTTTGCTCTCGACTTTGGATGAAGAATTGGTGGAGAATTCCCCCGTGGATTATTACTGGGGCTGCGGTGCGGACGGCAGCGGTTTCAACAAAATGGGGCGGATTTTGATGTCGGTGCGATCGCAACTCTGCGACACAGTTTGATCGTTCGATAAATGTCGAACCTTCAGTTCTCAACGATGGCGCCACCGGCTCGGGTCGTTACCAGTTATAATCCCATCGACAACACTCAACTTTCCGCCACATCGATGGCAGATATTTTGTGGTTCATTATCAGAATTTGATAGGAATGGGGTTGTGAGCGCTGACTTACAATAAATAGAATGGGTCCCCATTCAGAACGCTGTTATCATGATTAATTCGCCCTCACAATTCGATCAGAACGTCCGAGCTGCAATTTTACTCAATCCCGTCCATGTTTCTCCCCAAACCCCCCTGGCGGAAGCCCTCCCCCTCATGAATGGTATCATAGGATGTCCGATCGCGGACAAAATTCACAAGTCCCGGGATGCGGAACCCACAGAATTGGCAAGTCAAAGTCAGACGGATTTCCATCAAATGGCCGGCTGTATTTTGATCGTCGAAGCGGGACAACTGCAGGGAATTCTCACGGAACGAGATATCGTGCGCCTATCCCTCGGCGAGATGAACTTGGAAAAAACGGCGATCGGGGCGGTGATGACCACCCCCGTTTTCAGTCTGCGGGAAGAGGAAGTGACCGATCTATTTGTCGTTTATAACCTGATGCGACGACACCAGATCCGCCACCTTTTACGGCATCGTCGAAATTCTCCAGCTTCAGGTGTGCCACCTGATCGAAAGTCGGGATGGGTTGTTGGAATCCCGAAATTTCGATTTAGAAAAAGCCTTCGATCGCCACGAGTTTCGCCTGGTGTATCAACCCCAATTGCAGTTGGACGGCGGCAGAATTTCCGGGGTGGAAGCTTTACTTCGCTGGGATTCTCCGGAACATGGGGTAGTCGCCCCAGCCGAGTTTATCCCCTGGGCCGAAAAAACCCATTTTATTATCAAACTCGGCTATTGGATTTTGGAAACGGCCTGCCGCCAAGTCAAGCAATGGCAAAAGAGTCTGACGGGTGATTTGGCGGTGGCGGTGAACGTGTCCGGCAAACAATTAACCGATCCCAATTTTGTCGATCGCACCGTGGATATCCTCAAGCGGACGGGTTTTTCCCCCCAACTTTTGAAGTTGGAATTGACGGAAAGCGTGTTGGTGGATAACCTCAGCGTTGCCGCCGAACAGTTCAAGCGGTTGCAAGCCGAACAGATCCAAATTGCGATCGACGACTTCGGGACGGGTTACGCTTCCCTATCTTACCTGCAATATTTTTCCTTTGATATTTTAAAAATCGACCGATCTTTTATTGCGGGTATCGACCAAAATTCCAAAAATCAGGCGATCGTCGCCTCGATTTTGCGTCTGGCTCAACAGTTGAATTTTCAGATCATTGCGGAAGGTGTAGAAACGGCGGCAGAACGAGAATTTTTGGCAGAAAAAGAATGTCACTGCATTCAGGGTTACGGGTTTTGTCCTCCCCTGGAGGTAGCCGAGTTGCCCCTCTTTATCGAACGACATTGCCGGGGCTAAATTTCCGCCACCGCCGGGGGAGAAAACAGGGAAATGGGAGGGCGAGCGCGACTTCGCGAATTCGTTTAAATCAAAACATCAAACCTGGGAAACGCGGATCGCCCTGACATTCCGATCGCACAGAAACCTCGGTTTCAGCAAGACTTTAAACAGCAGCCACAGTGATCGCAACTCCCCCGGACTTTCCAAGTCTTTCCACTGTCCGGGACGGCAAAATAACATCTCCACCAATTTTCGATGTTGGGCAACTGTCACCCCCTCAAATGCCACGCGAAGAGTCGGAAATTCACCGGAACAGTTGTAATGGGCGATCGCCCCTTTCAGGGACAGTTTTTCATCCAAAATTGTCAGATTTACGGCTATCTGCGATATCGGATAAAATGTCGATTTTTCGCATTTTTTCATCAGGCGATCGCTGTCCATAAACCCGCCCAAATTTTGGGTTAAAGCCACTTCCATGCCCACCTCTGACATCGAATTTGTTACCCCCCAAATGGGCGTTTCTTGTCCGTCAATTTTGAGTTTTACGACCCGACGCAATGCCAACCATTCGTAACCGTCGGGTTTTGGAATGTCGATCAAAATCAACAACGTGACCGCCAGAATAATGAGATTGTAAACACTCCAGATCAATCCCAATCTCACCCCGGGAAATGCGTCCAAATTCGCCACAGTTGACCACCGCTGCCAGTTCACAAATAGGCTGATTAAGGTGGCAAAAAATAGCATAATTATCGGCAATCCCAATTTCCAAGAAAATTGCAAATCGTCTTTTTGCGTCCCTTTCTTGGTGACTTTAAATCCCCCATCGAAGGGGTTAAGCATGACTTTGACGATCTCGAACGCCAGCGGAAAACACGGGAAAAAGGCGTATATTTCGGACAAAAAAGCCGAGCGCGATCGCCGGTTTAGCCAAGAAAATGTGAGGAGAGAAACACAATAATAAGGGATAAAAAAGTACAGCAATTCCCGGCCGTCGGTGCGGAGTGGTACGACTCCCAAAAACGCATAAGCCAAAGGCATCAATATCAAAAAAACCCGGGAAATGCTCGTAAACCAATACAGCAGCCCTTCCAAATGCCCTAACCGCTGCCTGAAAGTCAAACCCGGGATGGTGAGGGGATTAGAATCGATAAAAAATGCTTGCAAAGTTCCCCGCGCCCACCGCGTCCGTTGAGTCAGGTGTTCGGCGATCGTTTCCGCCGCCAATCCCGCGCTCAATTTCTCATTTAAATAGACCATTTTGTAGCCCACCGCAGACAGACGAATGCCGGTGAAGTAATCTTCGCTGATGGATTCGGTAACGAAACCGCCGACCCGTTCCAAAGCGGTGCGTCTGACCACAAAAGAGGTTCCGGCGCAGAGGAGACTCCCCGCCCCATCTTTGAAGGGCTGAATTTGTCGGTAGAAGACTTCTTCTTCCGGGGGGATGATATTTTCCAACCCCAAATTTCGGGCGATCGGGTCGGGGTTGTAAAAACTTTGGGGGGTTTGAACCAAAGCCATTTTTTCATCTTGAAAAAAGCCGACGGTGCGGTTTAAGAAATTTTTGGTCGGGATAAAATCGGCATCGAAAACGGCGACCAATTCGCCCTCGGTGAATTCCAGGGCATGGTTGAGATTGCCGGCTTTGGCGGCGAAATTATCGGGGCGGGTCAGGTAATGACATCCCAATTCTTCAGCCAACTGTTTCACTTCCGGCCGGCGGGTGTCGTCCAAAAGGTAGACGGTTTTGTGGGGGTAGTCCAGCGCCTGACATCCGATGACCGTGCGGCGGAGAATGAATGAGGGTTCGTCGTAGGTGGGGATCAAAATATCGACGGTGGGCAAAAATTGGCCGGCGAGAACGTCCCTTTCCAGGCGGTCGGCTTCGGCGTTCCGTTCCGGCGTTTTGAGTAACAGATAGAGTTGAATGCTGCCGATGACCAAAATGTAGATTTCCACCCATAGTAAACCGAGGCTGAAGATGCCGTTGAGGGGATCGCCGACGTTGAGGGTGGAAACCGATCGCCACAGCAGATATCGGATCGTCAACGCCAGCAAAATTCCGACAACGATCGCCCGCGATACCGGCGTCGGTTTCGGGCAAATTTTCGTCACTGTAAAGGCGATCGCGGCCAGTATAATGGTCGGCATCCACAGATATTTTTGGGGCAGATCCGGCAATTCCAGCCAGAAAGGCGACTGTTGCTGCGCCCGGTGGACTTGAGAGAAAAAGTGCGCGATCGCCCCGGACCCGGAGAACCACCCGAGGGCGATCGCAATCAAACACGCGATCGCGCCCAAAATCACCAGCGTGGCTGTTTGGGGACGTTTAATTTTGCTCAAAAAAGGCGGTTTGAGCAATTGATTGGCAAACCCTGATCTCATGACATCACTCCAACATAAATTTGATCGGCGAAGGGAGAGAAAGTCGCTCTCTTCCAAAGTGGCTTTGCGAACCGGCCCCAATTGGGTTACATTATTCGACACTTTCCCAAAAAATGCGAGGTCAAGCCCTTCTACGGCAGGCAACAGGCAACGGGAAGACCAATCGTTCGCAGTCGGGGTTTCCGAATCGATCCGGGTCCCGAGGGTGCTCGCGGGTGCTATATAGCGCTGTGCGAGCCGTGTAATGACAGGCCGGACGGGTGAGAATTGTCAATCCCGACTCCCTACGACCGACTCCCGACTCCCGTTTCTATCACTCAACTGGCCGTCTCTGAATTTTCTGCGAGGGCGGTCTGAAATGTGCCTGAGAATTCGTGTTCCATCAAAAAACAGGACAAACGATGAATGCCTGTCCTGTGCTTTGAATCCCAACCATTGGGGGTCGGCGATGCCTCAATTATTCTTCTGGCTCTCAGCCTGAGTTTTCCATTTCGCGATCGCCGTCTGAGCCGGTTGGTAGGCCGGAGTCCCCTCCGGGATCAACAGCGCCGCCTGAACAGCCGTGTCGAACTGTTTGTTATTCGCCCGGGACTGGGCCAGCTTCCAAATTTCGCCGCTCCACCGAGCGATCGCCTCCTGAGCCTCCCCGTAACCCGGTTCCCCCGGTTGAATTTCGGACACCGCGCTGATGGCCTTGCTGTAGGTCGAAGCCTGCCCCGCCTTAATTTGAGAGCGGGCCGCCGCGATTTTCTCCCGGTTCCCCTGCAACTGCTGCACCTGTCGGTCCCACTTCTGAATTTGCAGTTGAGCCTCCTCGTAAATGGGGCGGTTGATTTCCGGAACCAAGCGGGCCGCCGCCACAGCCTCCTCCACATTGCCCGTCGCGGCCCGCCCCTCGGCGATATCCAAAATCATCCGACTCCAGCGCTCGATCGCCAACTGCGCCTCCGGGTAGGCCGGATCGTCCTTCGGGATGCCATCGGCCCGGGCGATCGCCTGACTCAGACTCGACGCGGACGTATTTTGCAGGAGGACTTGGGCCGGCCGCAGGGTCTCCATCGAACCGGCCGCCGGTTCCTCCGGAGTCTCGGGGGGAGCCGGCGAGGAGGCGACCGTCTCTTCGGGAGTCCCGTCCGCCGTCGGTTCGGAAGTTTCCGTCTCCCGCTCTTCGGACAACTCGGCGGGGGGGAGGGGGAGTGTCGCCGTCGGTTGGGAACCCACGAAAATCGAGCGGTTCGTGAAAAAGACGCCCAATAACAGCAACAGTGCCGTCACGCCACTCCAGAGAATCAGTTGTTGAAAAAATGATCGATCCGACATAATTTCTTCCGTAGGCTGTTGGTCTGTCGGCGAATGGTCTCGCCCTGCATCCGATTGGCTGCCGTCAGTTTTTCCCCGACCCGGCGGCGGGGCGGCCGGCTTCGCCGGCTCCGGCGCTTCCGAGCCATCAACCGCTTGCGGCGGCGGGGAAAGTTTCAGATCCGAAACCGCACCCGGAGGGATGCCATTTTGTTTGGGTGCGAACTCCAGACCGGCTCTCGAATTGCCGTCCGCAGCCAGAGCCGCGGCCGCCTTCGCCCGTTCCGGCCGCAGTTGCAACTCGCCGAATTCGGCCGACGCCCCGACAAAGACCGGATTTTGTGGCGGCCGCAGGTGCTGGTCTGTCAGTTCCGGGAGGCGATCGCCCAAAAATGACTTCAGATCCGCCAACGTTTGGCACCGCCCCGATTTGAGTCCTTCCAGGAGCGCCGCCGTAAAAAAGCCCTGGCGCAGGGACGACGTTTCTCGGGACACCTGGTCGGGGCGGCAGGAGAGTACCGCCGGAATGCCCATTGCTTCCGACAGGGCCACCGTCTCCGTGCCGACGGGATCGCCGGCCCGGACGCCCGGGCTGCGGTTGACATCCAACAGTAGGAGGCGGTGGCGGGCCGGCGCCCGGAGCAGCAACTCGAACAGCGATCGCACCGGAATTCCCGTCTCTTCCACCTTCAGGCCGTTGCCGTCGATGGGGAGCAGGTAATCTTGCCCCTCGTGGTGGAGGCCGTAACCGCTGAAAAAACAGCAGAGCGTATCTTCCGGCCGCAGGTGTTCCAGACAGATGCTCTCGAACCAGTCCAAAATATTTTCTCGGTTGGGATAGGTGGGCATCTCCGACTTTTCCGGCGAAGTATCCGTCATCAGCAGGCAGTTGTCCGCCGTGAAACCCGCCTCTTCAACCCAGAATTTATAAACCGCTTCCGCGTCCCTTTGGGCGTAACTCAAAGGTTGCAGGAATTGATATTGATTAATTCCGATCGCAATACAAGCGTGATGTTTCATAAATTTTTTTCTTTGGAAGCCCGCCCCCCCTCTCGAAGGTGGGGGTCGGGAGGACAAAGCGTCAATTGCGGTGTGGAATCCGAGACTCCCCGGACATCCGGGTGGAACCTGCCCAAACGATAGCACATTCATTCTCCCCTCAAAAGCCCTTCGGACAGACCGTCGGCCAGCGGTTTTCGGGGCGCGATCGCGGCGCCCGATTGCCCCGAAGGGCGAAATTGTAAAGAAATTGAGATGTATCCGCCCCCGTAAATCGAGTTAAATTAGAAACAGGGGTGTGTCGGTGGGGCGAGTGCGAACCGCACGGGGAAGCCCGGGGGAATCAACGTTCGGATGCCAAATACTGCGGCGATCTTTCAGGTGGAAACCCGCCCGGATTCCATCAAATGTCGGCGGGCGTGGATTTCGCCCGACTTTCGGTCCTCCGGCGACGGACACCGGACTTAGACCCCTCGGCGATCGCCCGCAATTGTCGATTTTTCCCCTCGTCCAGCCGGAGTTTCCCAGACAAAAACCCGCCACCCCCAGGCGTCCCCACCGGTCAACCCCAAGGGCGACGATCGCACCCGGATGTGAACGGAGTCGAGCTTCCCCCGCTCCCCGACCGGATGCCGACGGCGTCATCGCGTACCGATGCGCGTCGCGTACCGATCAGGACATCATTTTGACCCACCCGCATTGAAAAGGAGTATTGTACGGATGGCTTCAACCTCCCCAGCCCAACGTCCGGCCCGGATGCAGTCCCTGCTCAAACGGACGAATCCCAAAGCCCATAACCACTACCGATTTCAAGATTTTTTTAGCCTCGAACCGCAAACGGGTGCGATCGCCGACTGGAACTCCTCCCGCAACATCCTGGCGAGCGAAGACTTCATCATCGGTTTGGTGGAGGGGTTGGAAGAAGAAGTCGGCCCGGCTTCCTCCGTGATCATGTACACCATCGGACAGCAGTGGGGACTCGAAGATGCGGCCTTCTTCCGAGAGTGGTTCGAGCAGGAATTCGGGCGCAGCATCCGCAAATCCAACTTGATGTTCCTGTTGGAAACTTGGTGGTGGCCCTTCACCGCCCAGGGGTGGGGACGCTGGGAAGTGGACATGAGCGATCGCAAGCACGGCTGCATCTTTATCAACCTATTCGACTCGGCCGTCGCCCGCAGCCTCGGCGACGTCGGCAAACCCGTCTGCCACATCTACGCCGGCCTGTTCTCCGGATTTTTCAGCACCCTCGTCAACAAATCCCTCAGTTGCATCGAACTGCAGTGCTATTCGATGGGGGAAACCTACTGTAAATTCCTGCTCGGAAATCCCGACCGCATCGACGCGGCCGCCTTCTGGCTCAACGAAGGGGCGACGGCCCGAGACATCCAACGGAAATTGCAAGAAGGAGGGCGCACGTCATGAACGCTCAGGCGACACCGACCGGCGGGGAGAATGGCTCCGACTGGCTGTGTCTTTCCGTCCAGGACTTTTTCGGCACTTTAAATTGGCAGGGAACCCCCCAAAGCCAAAACACCAACGGCCACCGCCGGGATGCCGTCCAATCGTTGACCGCCACGGTGGAGGAGTTTTTCCAAGCCTTCGTTTGGGAAGGGACGCCCGAAGTCGGACAGCTTCCGAGCCACTCGGGGGCCTCACAGTCCAATTCTCCCCCCGAAGAAGATGACGTCACCATCGAAGACCTCGTGAATTTGTTCTGACATCGGAGGAAACCGTGACCCGCTCTCAGGGTCCGGGAACCCCCGCCCCCAATCAATCAACTGCAAGGGAAATGCCATGCAATCAGATGTCAACAGCCTCTTAGTGCAGGCAGAAAATCGTTATCTCAAACCGGAAGAACTGCAGGAATTCAAACGCCACGCCTCGACGATGGCGCAGCGGCTCAAGATCTACGAATTTTTGCGCGATCGCGAAGCCGCCATCTTTGAACCCATTCTCAAACAAGTGCAGGCCGGAGTCCCCGAAGAACGGCTCCCGATCCTCGAACAATCCCTGCAGCGATGGATTCTCATCCTGCGCCACTGCGCGATGGCGATGCTGCTCGACGACGCGGACGCCTTGGAAAACAATCTGCTCGGATGGCTCAAGGGTCTGGTCGCGACCCACCACAGCCAAGACATCGAAACCCAAATTCATCAACTGTTGCTGGCCCGCCTGCAAGAACTGCTCTCCCCCAAAGCCATCAAGTACCTGCAACCGAGTTTGGACCGGGCGAAAGAAATCTTGCTGACCGACTGACAGGAGTGGCGAGGGACCCTTATCAAAAGAAAGAAGGTAAAACTGATGATAGAAATCGACGATATACTCAGACAACCCCAACTCCCCGGCAACTATTTCGCCTTTAACGCCTACGTCCGGGGAGATTTAGAACTCGGCCTGTTGGAAAATCGGCGCGGCGATCGCCTCCTCGCCCTGCCCGACACCCTGATCCGGGCCCTGTACAAAGGTTTGGAGCAAGAAACCGGTCAAGCCGCCCGCCTGGTCCTCTTCAACTGCGGCCGGTGGTGGGGCAAACATTTTTACGTTCGATTTTGCGAAGAAATTGGCGAATACTATCACAAACCCGTTGGCCAAATGGAAATGATAGAATTTCTCCAATGCCTGCAACAATGTTGGAAAACCCACGGGTGGGGAACCTTGGAAATGGATGCCGGCCAATCCCGGCAGGGGTTCCTGCTGATTCGCACCACCAACTCCCCTTTCATCGACCAAGCCCCCAAGGGGGAGCGGCCGGTCTGCCATCTCGAAGCGGGCTTGTTGAGTTCCTTTTTCAGCCAGTTGACCGGCCGCGACCTCCACTGCGTCCAAACCACCTGCGAATCCTTGGGTGCCGATTGCAATTGCTTCATTCTCGGCTTGAGCGATCGCCTCAAAGCCGCAGAATCGATGGTCGATGCGGGTCAAGACCACGATACGATTTTCCGGCAACTTTGCCAACCCAAGTCTGGTTAGTCCTCGCGGACTCAGTCAGATTGATTTCCGAGCGAACCTATGGATGCCACAGAACTGCTCAGTCGATATGCTTCAGGGGAAAGAAACTTCAAAGGAGTTAGCCTGCGCGGAATTATCCTCACCACCCAAACCTTTCCGGGAAATAACATCTCAACTTTGGGGGTCGGGGCGACCCAGCTCCACAACCGGGCGCAACTCATCGGTGCCGATTTCAGCGAAGCCGATCTCACCCAAGCCCATCTGAGTTGGGCAAATCTCAGCAAAGTGAATTTGAGCGGGGCGAACTTGAGCGGGTCGAACTTGAGCGGGGCCAGCCTCAACGGCGCCAACCTGCGAGGTGCGACTTTGAGCGGCGTGAATCTCGAAAGTGCTCATCTCAACTGGGCCGACCTCACCTGTGCCATCTTTATCAAAACCAATTTGAACAAAGCCGATCTGAGTTCGGCCAATTTGACGCGGAGCAACTTGCAAGACGCTCACTTGGTCCGGGCCTATCTGATCAAAGCCAACCTTTCCCAAGCCGATTTGAACCGGGCCGATCTGAGTTCGGCCAACCTCAAGGATGTCAACCTGAGTCGGGCGAATCTCTCTGAGAGCAAAATGACCCGCGCCAACCTGACCGGCGCCGACCTCACGGAAGCCGACCTCAGCGGCGCCAACCTGATGCGAACCAATTTGCGAGGGGCCAACCTGACGGACACCTATCTGAATGCCGCTTCCCTCGTCGAAGCCGACCTCCTCCAAGCCAATCTGACCCGCGCCAACCTCAGCCAAGCCAACCTCAGCAAAACCTATTTGCGGGATGTCTGTCTCAACGGCGCCCACCTGACCAAGGTGAACTTCAGTGGGGCGGATCTCGGGGGCGCGGACTTGAGCAAAAAGTTATTGACCGGCATCAACATGGCCGGGGCCTATCTGAGCGAGGCGACCCTCGTCGGTGCCCTGCTGATGGAGGCGAACCTCAGTTCCGCCAACCTCAGCGATGCCAACCTCAAAGATGCCTGCCTGATCAATGCCGATCTGCGGGGAGCCTATCTCGAACGGGTCGATTTGAGCGCGGCGAACCTGACGGGAGCCAATTTGACCCGCGCCGACCTCCGCGAAGCCAATTTGCGCGACGCGATTTTGGCCCAGGTCGAACTCAAGGGCGCCCAATTAGCGGGGGCGACCCTCCCCAACGGGAAAGTCTACAAACCCTCGAAAAAATGAAGGCGATGCCCAAATGTTTGGGGAGTCGGGAGTCGGTATTAGGGAGTCGGGGGGACTCCGGGGGGCGACCGGAGGCGACCGGAGGCAGGGGAGGAAAATCCTCTGTGTGTTCTGAGTCCGCTTTTCCCGCCCCCTTCGCCCCCTCCGGTTCCCCCGCCGTCAGAAACCGGCTCCGGTCTTATCTGGCGTCTTTCGTGCGAGACATATATTCCCCCACTTGGAGTTGAGTTTCTTTGAGTTGATTGATAATCGATCGCGTGATCAGTTTCCCCGTTTCGACGACCACATCGCCGGTGATAGGGTGCAGCAGCTCCTGCTCGGCCCGCCGTCCGATCAGACTTTCGATATCTTCGATCTCGTTGATGTACATCCCGGAGGGCAGTTCGACGATGATGCCTTCCCCGAGGACGTGGGCTTGGCAAGCCAGACGGGAGGTTTTCTGGGCGGTGGTGATCACTTCCAGGGTTCTCTGTTCCCGTCGATTCACCGGAGATAAACTCTCCATTCCATCTTTGATGTAGACGTGGCACGTGGCGCACATCCCGCGGCCGCCACATTCTTTCAAGACGTGAAGTTCTTTGCTCAGGAGGGCCGACAGGAGATTGGAATTGGTTTGCACCTCCATCTCTTCGGCGATGGGTTCGAGTCGGATCACTTTAGCCATAATTTCATTGAAATTTTTACTTGGGGCGATCGGTCAGTCAAACGGAGAGCGGATGAAATTCTCGGATTCATTCCGGATGGTCGAGGGCGACCCAAAAACAGGGGTATCAACAGGGGGAGGCGTCCGGTTCTTTCACCCAGACGATATAGGCTTTGGGAGTTTGGGTGATGACGGTATCTTCGCCGAGGTTGCCGAGTTTCGCCGTGATTTTCAAAGTTTTTTCGGCGCTCTGAACGGCTTTAAAAAAACTATAATATTCTCGACCCACCCGGATAGCGGGGACGGGCCGTTCCAGATCGGGGACGCGGATGTGGCAGGTATGATATTGACTCCTCGATTGTATGATTTTGGTAGGAGCCGGAGAATCGGACTTGAGATTGGGGTCGGACTGAATCGGAAATGACATGGCAATTGCAGTGAAACAGTTGAGTGCGATCGCGGTTCGAGGCGATTCAAATCAGGGTAAATCTATTTTAATCCGATTGGGAGAGGTATAAACTGGCGCAATGCGACGTTCTAAATACCGAATTTTGGGATGGGTCGGACAGGGACAGTACGGCAAGGTCTACTGCGGTTCGGATCGCAAGACGGGTCAACTCGTCGCCCTCAAGGAACTGAGCCACCAGCGATCGCCCACCAGCCAGTTTCTCCAGGAACTTTGGTACATCATCAGTTTGCAGCATCCCAACATCGCCGCCTGTCTGGGCCTCGAACACATCGAAACCGGGCGCTATCTGGTGATGGACTACTGCGAAGGGGGAACTCTCAGGTCTGGGATCGAAGGCGATCGCTCCCTGGGACTCCTCGAAAGCGTGCAGCTCGTCGCAGATGTCTTGAAAGGGTTGGACTACGCCCACCAACGGGGTGTGATCCACTGCGATATCAAACCCGAAAATATCTTGCTCAGAGCTCGGGGAGACCGGTGGCAGCCCAAACTCACGGACTTCGGCATCGCCCGCCGCCTGCCCTTGGACGGCGACGGCAATCGCCCGGTTTCCAACCAACCGACCGGCGGCTCCCCCGCCTACATGGCCCCGGAGCGGTTCTACGGACTCTATTCCCCCCAATCGGATATTTATGCCGTCGGCGTCGTCTTGTACGAGTTGCTCGTCGGCGACCGCCCCTTCCACGGCACCTTCAACGAATTGATGTGGGCCCACATGAACCACCGCATCGATCTGCCCGCCTTTTTGCCCGAGTCCCTCCGAAAACCGATCAAAAAATCCCTGGAAAAATTGCCGGCCCGCCGCTTCCCCACCGCCGGGGCGATGGCGGAGGCGTTGACCGAAGCGATCGCCGATCCGGAAGTTCGGGCGATCGGCGATCGTCGTCTCCAAAGGATACCCGACGATTCCCAAACCGAATCTCCCCCCGCTACGGACGATCCCATTTTCCCGAAACTCGTTTCCGACTCCCTCCCCTCACCCCTCCCTCAAAATCCGGCAACCGACACCGCAGACGATTCCCCAAACCTCCCGACGGAAGCCAAACCCCTGCTCGTTTCCGACCCCGGCCACCTCTACCGCGCGATCGGCCAAACAGTAGAAGTCCGATCCGCCGCCGCCGAACCCCCTTCCCAAATCTCCCTACCCGAACCCGTCCTGGCCTTGTATCCCCTGTCCGAGGGATGTTGTATTTTGACCCGCCACCATTTATATCGCTGGCATCCCAACTCCCCGAATACACGACCCCTGCTCGACTTCACCCCCCCCTTGAGCCCCCCCCTTGAGCCCCCCCCCGAATCCCGGCCCGAAACCGTCGCGATCGCCCCGAACCGCCACTATTTCGCCGTCGCCCTGCCCCG